>NZ_JBRRCG010000008.1:0-169157 GCF_056757995.1 Stenotrophomonas sp. STEN147 | reverse complement strand
TGGATGCCGCGGCCAAGCCTCCAGGGACGGATTCACGGCGTCCCCCGCAACCGGACCCACCCCGCCATCCCACGGAAAGCCAGCTGTTGCTGTTGCCTTGGGCTGAAGCGGGTGCAGGGCGCAGCCCTGCATCGCCCCCCCTCACTTCTTCAGGAAGTTGTCCACCAGCAGATGCTTCACGTCGTCGAAGCGGCCATTCAACACCGCCTTGGCCGCATACAGGGCCGTACCCGCCACCTGTTTGGCCTCGATCTGCGGCGGCATCACCAGCTCCGCCCGGCTGGTATGCACGTCCAGCAATGCCGGACCGCGCTGGGCGAGGAAGTCCTGTACGGCCTCCTCCAGGTCCTCGCTGCGGGTGACCGTGCGGCCATGGAAACCGATCACCTCGGCCAGACGGCCGAAATCCGGATTCTTCAGATCGGTGTAGTTGTCCAGCAGCCCTTCCACCTTCTGCTCCAGCTCCACGAAGTTCAACGAACCGTTGTTGAACACCACCACCTTGATCGGCAGTTTCTCCTGCACGGCGGTCAGCAGATCGCCCAGCAGCATCGCCAGGCCGCCATCGCCCGACAGCGAGATCACCTGCCGGCCCGGGAACGCCTTCTGCAGGCCCAGCGCCTGCGGCATCGCATTGGCCATCGTCCCGTGCAGGAGACTGGTAAGCGTGCGGCGACGGCCATTGACGCGGATATGCCGCAGCACCCACACCATCGGCGAGCCACCGTCGGCGGTGAACAACGCATCGTCACTGGCGTATTTCGACAGCAGCGCGGTCAGGTGCTGCGGATGGATCAGTTCGCCCTCGCCCGGCTGCTCCTCCTGCTCACGCTTGGCCAGCGCCTTGTCGCGACGCTCGATGCACTCGTCGAGGAACGTGCTGTCCTCGCGGGGTGGCAGCATCGGCAGTAGTGCATCCAGCGTCGGTGCGATGTCACCCACCACGCCCAGGTTCACCGGATGGCGGCGACCGAGATGGCTGCCATCGCGATCGACCTGGATGATCGTCGCCTTGTCCGGATAGAACTGCCCCCAGGCAAAATCGGCGCCGAGCAGCAGCAGCGTGTCGCACTCCATCAGGGTGTGGAACCCGGATTCGATGCCGAAGATGCCGGTCATGCCCATGTTGTACGGGTTGTCCGGCTCGACGAAGTCCTTGGCACGCGAGGTGTGCGCGATCGGCGCCTGCAGGCGCCGGGCCAGCTCCAGCAGCTGCGCATGGGCGCCCTGGCAACCGGCACCGGCATAGATGCCGATGCGCTTGCCCTGCCCCAGCAACCCCGCGATGCGCTGCAGTTCGCCATCCGACGGGCGCAGCACCGGCTGGGCGTAGTGCACCGAGAACGGCACATCGTGCTTTACCTCGGCCTGGCTGATGTCGGCCGGCAGGATCACCACCGCCACGCCGCGGCGGCTGATCGCCGCCTGGCAGGCCAGGGCGACCACGCGTCGTGCCTGCGCCGGGCTGTGCACCTGCTCGCAGAACACCGTGCAGCTTCCATAGACCGCCTTGAAATCCACTTCCTGGGGGAATTCCATGCCCAGTTCGCTGGTCACCACCTGGCTGGCGATCAGCACCATCGGTGCGCGGTTGCGGTTGCTTTCAAAGATGCCATTGATGAAATGCAGGCCGCCGGGACCGCAGGAGCCGGCACAGGCCGTCAGCTCGCCGCTCACCAGCGAGTCGGCGCCGGCGGCGAAGGCGGCCACCTCTTCGTGGCGCACATGCACCCATTCGATTTCGCTGCGATGCAGTGCATCGGTGACGTGGTTCAACGTGTCGCCGACGATGCCATAACAGCGGCGGACACCCGCCTGCTGCAGGGTATCGACAACGATCTCGGCAACGCGCTTGCTCATCGGATGCATCCTCGAACGGGGGAACGTCCGAGGCTAGACCCGACGAAGTGATGCCTCCGTGGGCAAGCCACGCATCGCCTCGACAGGCAAAGTACAGAGCGATATCGGGTCAATCGTTGACGTTGATCCAGCCCACCACCGCGCCGCGCTTCGGATTGCGATACCGCACCTTCAGCCAACCGTCCTGTTCATCCAACAGTTCCACGCGGTCGCCCTGCAGCAGGTAACGCTGGGTGCTGGGCGCGCCGGGCCGATCGAACAGGAACAGGCGCGCCGGCACCACGGTGGCCTGCTGGCTGCGCAGCGGGCCGTCGGGCGGTGCGCCCAGGCCATCAGCGATCGCGCTCTCCAGCACACGACCGGTGGGATCAAAGGTGTGCCAGACCGCCGAAGGGCCGTGCTCGTCGGCCGGCACCCACCGCAGTGCGGCGTTCAGGGTATCGCCCAGCATCAAGACGCGCTCGGCGCGATACAGATAGAGTTTCGCGCCTGCAAACCGGTACTGGTCCGTGTACCACATCGGGCCGCTGCGGCAGCTGCTGGTCAACGTGCGCGTGGCGGCATCAATGGTGAGCCCCATCAGGCCGCCGCAGTTGTCACGCCCATGGGTTTCGGCCTGCAGCGCGCGGAAACCACCGCTGGCCGGATCGTAGCGATACACCGCCACCGCTTCATTGACCATGCCGACCGACGCCCGCGCAACCAGTTCCGGGCGGCCATCGAAATCAACATCCTCGGCTGACAATCGGGAATTGCCGTCGACGTCCGGGGCACCCGGCAGGCTCAGCCGCTTGCCAGAGGGCAGCAGCTGCACAGCAATGCTGCCGTCCTCCGCCACCTCGGCCTGCACGCCAATGCCAGGTACCGCCTCGAAGCGCAGCGATGCATCGCTGTCAGCAGCGTGCGCCAGCGGTACCAGCAGGCCCGCCAGCACGCCAATCACGGTGTCCCTGTGTCTCATCGTCTTTCCCTGCGGCGCCAGGGCGGCGCCTCCCGGTCAGAACGATACGTCAACGGCCTGCCGCGACCACAGCACCGACTGGTGCCCGGTCTGCTGCTTCCACGCCAGGCGGATGGCTTCGATGTCGGCACGACGCTGCGGGCTGTCTTCGTGCAGCACCACCAGTACCTTGGTGCGCAGGCGGTTCGGCGCAGCGTCACCCCGGAACAGCCACTGGCCGTAGGCATCGAACACGGTCAGGCCATCGGGGAAGCGCGGGGTCACTTCCTTGTCCAGGAACGTCCGCCACTGCGCCTCGCTGATGGTGTCGGCCTGCGGTCGGTTGCCGGCGCCCTGCTCCTCGCCCACCCCGAAGTACAGCTCGCTGCGCACCCAGCCCTGGCCAGCGGACGGGCGTGCGGCATCCCCCTTCAGTTCAGCGGTCGTGGCCGTAGCGTAGGCGCTGGGCGCCTGCGAGGAGAGGCTGGCGCAGCCACTGGCGGCGAGCAGAACGGCGAAGGCAAGGCCAAGGTGTTTCATCGGTACAGCTCCGGGGAAGGGGGACAGTGCGAGCCGGCAGCGTACAGCGCCACCGGCCCGGCGTGCTGATGCCAACAGGGCATCAGCTCATGCCGGACCGGCAGGGGCTTGCATCGGCACCGGCCATCACGCGAAGATAATATATCGCTTCATCCGGATGGATGTAAGTGAAACTATCTCCCCCCTTCCCCGTCGTCGTTGTTGCTGGAGCCCCCATGTCCGCCCGCCTGCCCGCGTCGCCGCTCGGCCTCGCCATTGCCCTTGCGCTCTCCCCCATCGCCCCGGCCCTGGCCCAGGACGCCACCAACCTCGACACCGTGATCGTCACCGGCACCCGTGCCGCCGACCGCACCGTGCTCGAATCCACCTCGCCGGTGGATGTGCTTACCGCCGAGGACATCCGCAAGGCCGGCGTGGTCAACGGCGAACTCGGCAGTGCGCTGCAGGCGCTGTTGCCGTCGTTCAACTTTCCACGCCAGTCCAATTCCGGTGGCGCCGACCACGTCCGCGCCGCGCAGCTGCGCGGCCTGTCGCCGGATCAGGTACTGGTGCTGATCAACGGCAAGCGCCGCCACCACACCGCCCTGGTCAACACCGACAGCAAGATCGGCAAGGGCACCACGCCGGTCGACTTCAATGCCATCCCTGTCAGCGCGATCAAGCGCATCGAAGTGCTTCGCGACGGTGCCGGCGCGCTGTATGGCTCCGACGCCGTGGCAGGTGTCATCAATGTGATCCTCGACAATGGTGGCGACGGCGGCGAGATCGAAGCCAGCTACGGTGCAAATCACACCGATCTGAAGCCGATCGGCCGCACCCTTACCGATGGGCAGGCCGGCAACATCAGCGCCAAAGTGGGCACCTCGCTGGGTGAGGACGGTGGTTTCCTGCGCGTCGGCCTGGAGTACAAGCACCGCAACGGGACCAACCGCGCCGGCTTCGACCAGATTCCACCGTGGGACCAGACCCCGGACAACCTGGCACTGCAGGGCAAGCGCAACTACGTGCTGGGCGATGGTGAGAGCAAGGACATCAACCTGTGGCTCAACACTGAAATCCCGGTCGGCCAGACCTCCACCTTCTACGCGTTCGGTACCTTCAACCAGCGTGACACCGAAGGCGCGAACTATTTCCGCTACCCGGACGGCGAGGCCAACTGGAAGGAGGTCTATCCGAACGGTTACCGGCCGGTCTCCGAAGGCGAGAACCGCGACGTGCAGGCGGTCGCCGGTGTGCGCGGCCAATGGGGTGAGTGGAGCTACGACGGCAGCCTGGACCATGGCCAGAACGATTTCACCTATCGCCTGCGTGATTCGCTCAACGCCTCATTGGGCCCGGCCAGCCCGACACGCTTCAAGACGGCTGATTATGAGTACGCTCAGACCGTCGGCAACCTGGACCTGAGCCGTGTGTTCACCCAGAGCGACAGCATCAGCCATACGCTGGGCCTGGGCGCGGAAGCGCGCCATGAGCGCTACCAGACCCGCCCCGGCGACCCCGCCAGCTATGCGGCCGGCCCGTTTACCGACCGTCCCACCGGCTCGCAGGCCGGCGGCGGCCTCACGCCGCAGGATGCCGCCACCCTGTCGCGCGATGTGGCCAGCGCCTATGCCAGCCTGTCCAGCCAGTTCGGCGATCACTTCTCCAGCGACCTGGCTGCGCGCTACGAGCACAGCGATGATTTCGGCGGCGAACTGACCGGCAAGCTCGGCCTGCGTTACCAGTTCACCCCGGCCTTCGCCCTGCGTGGCGCGATCTCCAACAACTTCCGCGCCCCGTCGCTGGCACAGATCGGCTATGAGTCGACCTCCACTGGCTACAACGCCGGCGGCCAGCTGGTGCAGGGCCGGCTGCTGTCGGTCAACAATCCGATTGCCCGCGGCCTGGGTGCGCAGGACTTGAAGCCCGAGAAGTCGATCAACACGTCGCTGGGCTTCACCAGCCGCATCGGTGAACACTTCGACCTGTCGCTGGACTTCTTCCAGATCGACATCGATGACCGCATCGCGCTGTCCGAAAGCATCACCGGCGATGCGCTGACCGACTATGTGGCCGCCAACTACGGCGTCAGTGGCCTGCAGAGCGCCAGCTTCTTCGTCAATGCCGCCGATACACGTACCCGTGGCGCCGAACTGGTCAGCAACTGGCGGCAGGCGCTGGGCAACGGCCAGCTGCTGCTGACCGGCACTTACGCCTACACCAAGACCACCCTGAAGAACGTGCTGGCCACCCCTGCACAACTGCAGGCGCTCGATCCGGACTATGTGCTGTTCGGCATCGAAGAGACCAACACGCTGACCGACGCCACCCCGCGCACGCGCGGCAGCGTCTCTGCAGCATGGAGCAATGACCGCTGGTCACTCAGCAGCCGGGTGAACCGCTATGGCAGCGTCACCCGTGTCTTCAACTTCGGTGACGGTTACATTCCGCGCCAGACCTACCAGGCCGAATGGCAGCTGGATGCAGAAGTGGAGTATCGCATCAGCGCCCGATGGAGCGTGGCCATCGGCGGACAGAATCTGACCGACAACTACCCGGATCGATCCAATGAGGACATCCATTACTTCGGCAATCTGCCCTACGACGTGCTTTCGCCGATCGGCAGCAACGGCGCCTACTACTACGGCCGCGTCCGTTACACGTTCTGACCGCGGCTGACGCGTGTCTGCGGTGGTGCGGACCACGGGTCCGCACTGCCCCGCTCCGGTACCGCTCCCTCGTACCGGCAACCGGCAGACAGCGCCGACGCACTGTCGTCGCCTGCTCTCGACCCCACGTACACGCCCACGCTGGCAGGCTGGGCGTCATGGCTGAACCGCTCCCCCTGCGTCCGCCACCTCCATTGCTGGACGATGCCTGCGCGTTGTTCCTCGATGTCGATGGCACCCTGATTGAATTCGCTGCACGACCGGACGCCGTGCAGCTGCTGCCCGATGTGCGTGAGGCCATCGGTCGTATCAGCGACCGCCTGGAAGGTGCCGTAGCACTGGTCAGTGGCCGTCCTCTGGCACAGCTTGACCAGTTGTTCGCGCCTCTGCAGCTGCCTGCGGCCGGCCTGCACGGCCATGAACTGCGTGGCCAGGACGGACGCGTGCTGCGCGACGAACATGACGATGACACCGCCGAATGGCTGCATGCCCTGCATCAGCAGGCGATGCGTTTTGCCCATGGCCATCCCGGGGTACTGGTGGAAGACAAGGGTGTGGGCCTGGCCCTGCACTGGCGCGAGGCGCCGCACGCTGGAAGCGAGGTGCGGGCGTTCGCTGACCGCCATGTGCGCGGTCGCTCCAGCTACCGCCTGCAACCCGGCGATCACGTGGTCGAGTTCGTGCCCGTCGGCACCGACAAGGGCCGCGCGATCCGGCGGATGATGCAGTACCTGCCGTTCCGGGGCCGCCTGCCCGTGTTCCTCGGCGATGACCTGACGGATGAATTCGGATTCGACGCCGCCAACGGCCAGCATGGCTGGAGCGTGCTGATCGGCGAGCGTGAACCCAGCGCCGCCGTGTTCGCGCTGCCTGACATACGCAGCGTGCACGCCTGGCTGCGCGAGAATGCCTATTGACCCGGCCACCCCCACGGCCGCAACCGAGATGTACCGCGTGATGACCCAACCCGATCTTGATCTGGGCGTGGTCGGCAACGGCAGCTTCGGCGCCCTGGTCGACAAACATGCCCGTGTCGTCTGGAGCTGCCTGCCCACCTTTGACGGCGACCCCACCTTCTGTGCGCTGCTGGGCCCGAACCAGCAGACAGGCGGCGACTTCGCCGTCGAGCTGGAGGACTTCGCCGACAGCGAGCAGGAATATCTCACCAACACCGCCATCCTGCGCACGGTGCTGCGCGACACGCATGGAGGTGCGCTGGAGATCCTCGATTTCGCGCCACGCTGGCGGCAGAACGACCGCTTCTACCGGCCGGTCAGCCTGATCCGCCAGGTGCGGCCATTGGCCGGCAGCCCGCGTATCGTCATCCGCGCACGGCCGCTGGCCGACTGGGGCGCACGTGTTCCCGAATCCACGTGGGGCAGCAACCACGTGCGCTGGATCCTGCCCGACCACGTGCTGCGGCTGACCACCGATGTGCCGGTCCGGATGGTCCGTGATGGCCTGCCGTTCGTCCTCAACCACCCTGTGCACCTGATCCTGGGCGTGGATGAATCGCTCAACCGCTCGATCAGCGGCTATGTGCAGGAAGCGTTCCAGCGCACGCGTGACTACTGGCGCGAATGGGTGCGCTATCTGTCGATCCCGCTGGAATGGCAGGACGCGGTGATCCGCAGCGCGATCACTCTCAAGCTGTGCCAGTACGAGGACAGTGGGGCGATCATCGCGGCGATGACCACCTCCATTCCCGAAGCTCCCGGCAGCGTGCGCAACTGGGACTACCGCTACTGCTGGCTGCGCGATGCTGCGTTCGTGGTGCGTTCGCTGAACCGGCTTGGCGCCACCCGTACGATGGAGCAGTTCCTCGGCTACATCTTCAACCTCGCCACCACCGACGGCACGCTGCAGCCGCTGTACGGCATCGGATTCGAGGCCAAGCTGGACGAGGATGAAGTTCCCAGCCTGTCCGGCTACCGCGGGATGGGCCCGGTGCGCCGCGGCAACCTGGCCTGGGTGCAGCGCCAGCACGACGTGTATGGCAGCGTGGTGCTGGCCTCCACCCAGCTGTTCTTCGATCGTCGCCTGCAGGACCCCGGGGATGCCCATACCTTTGCCCGGCTGGAACCGCTGGGCGAACAGGCCTTTGCCCTGCACGACGTCCCCGACGCAGGCCTGTGGGAGTTCCGCGGCCGCACCGAGGTGCACACCTACACCAGCGCGATGTGCTGGGCCGCCTGCGATCGCCTGTGCAAGATCGCCGTGAGGCTCAAGCGCGATGACCGTGCACGCTACTGGCGCGAGCGCGCCGACATCATCCACGCGCGCATCATGCAGCGGTCCTGGAGCGAATCGCTGGGCCACTTCACCGACACCTTCGACGGCCACCGCCTGGACGCGTCGCTGCTGCTGCTGGCCGACATCGGCTTCATCGATGCACTCGACGCACGTTTCATCGCCACCGTCGAGGCCATCGGCCGCGACCTCAAGCATGGCAATTCGCTGTACCGCTACATCGCACCGGACGATTTCGGCGAGCCGGAAACCAGCTTCACCATCTGCACCTTCTGGTACATCGATGCGCTGGCGGCGATCGGGCGCATGGATGAGGCACGCGAGATGTTCGAGACGCTGTTGAAGCAGCGCAACCATCTTGGCCTGCTGTCGGAGGACCTGGCCTTCGACAGCGGCGAGGCGTGGGGCAACTTCCCGCAGACGTATTCGCATGTGGGTCTGATCACGGCAGCGATGCGCCTGTCACGTTCCTGGCAGGAGGCATCATGAGTCGTCTGGTGGTGGTGTCCAACCGCGTTGCCGTGCCCGGCGAGAACCGCGCCGGCGGCCTTGCGGTGGGCCTGCTGGCTGCGCTCAAGGAGCGCGGCGGCATGTGGTTCGGCTGGAGTGGCAAGACCGTGCGCGATGGCAGTGGCGCGCTGCATGAACAGCAGGATGGTGACATCCGCTTCGTCACCATGGACCTGAACAAGCGCGAGGTGGACGGCTACTACAACGGCTTCGCCAACCGCACACTGTGGCCGCTGCTGCATTTCCGCCTGGACCTGGTCGACTATGACCGCGGTACGCGCGAGACGTATCACAAGGTCAATGCGATGTTCGCCGACAAGCTCGCGCCGCTGCTGCGCGAGGACGACATCGTCTGGATCCACGACTACCATCTGATCCCGCTGGGTGCCCTGCTGCGCGAGCGCGGCATCGGCTGCCGCATCGGCTTCTTCCTGCACATCCCGATGCCCTCGGCGGACCTGCTGCAGGCCATGCCCGACCACCTGCGGCTGTTCTCCGCGCTGTATGCCTATGACCTGGTGGGATTCCAGACCCAGCGCGATGCCGACCGCTTCCAGACCTACCTGCGGCTGTTCGGCGGCGGTCGCGTGCTCGACAACGGCGAACTGGAGGCCCCGGGGGGGCGCCGCTTCCGCGCTGCCGCCTTCCCGATCGGCATCGACACCGGGCTGATCGCGCGTCAGGCCAGCACCGCAGCGGCCAAGGCCGCCGTGAAGAACCTGCGGGCCAGCCTGCGGGATCGGCAGCTGGCCATCGGCGTGGACCGCCTGGACTATTCCAAGGGGCTGCCCGAGCGTTTCCTCGGCTTCGAACGTTACCTGCAGCGCCATCCCGACCAGCGCGGCACCCTGACCTACCTGCAGATCGCGCCGGTCTCGCGCGGTGATGTCACCGAGTACCGGCAACTGCGCAGCCAGCTGGAACAGATCGCCGGGCACATCAACGGTGGCCATGCCGAGCCGGACTGGACGCCGCTTCGCTACGTCAACCAGAACTTCACCCATGCCACCCTCACCGGCTTCTACCGTGCGGCGGCCGTCGGTCTGGTCACCCCGCTGCGCGATGGCATGAACCTGGTCGCCAAGGAGTACGTCGCCTCGCAGGACCCGGAGGATCCGGGCGTGCTGGTGCTGTCCCTTCTGGCCGGCGCCGCCGATGAACTGAAGCAGGCGCTGCTGGTCAACCCGCACGATCTGGACGGCGTGGCCGATGCCATCGCCACGGCCGCCACCATGTCGCTGCGCAAACGCCAGGAGCGTTGGCACGCCATGATGGAGCACCTGCGCACCTACGACATCAACCATTGGCGGCGCAGCTACCTGGACGCCCTCGAAGGCTGAATCAGGCGGATTCTGTACGCCGAAACTTGACGCTTTTGGCTCGAAAGTAATTGCGCATGCAACCATCCCGCCGCTGTGGCGTGTTCTCCACAGCCGCTGTCGCAAGTGGCACTCAGGCAGGCGAACGTCCTGCTGCCCCAAGGCTTCCAGCCAGCTGCGTGGCGTCCTCGCGACGCCATCGCAGAAAACGAAAGAAAATGAACCGGCGATATTTCATTTCGCATTGACGCGACCTCCCCACAGTGGCGCCCCCAGAGCTCCTGCAATCGACAGAAGCCGCACCGTGCACGACTGCGTGCACATCACTCCGGGGATCCACTGCATGCACGCGTACGACCGTTTCATCGAAGAAGCCAGCCACCGCCTGGGACTGGGCCATCGCACCCGTTGGGTGGTTGATGTGATTGCCGGCTGGATAGCCTCCCACCCGCGGGGACTGGACGGACTGGAGCAGACCTTCGAGCAGGCGGGCCTGGGGGTTCACTTCCGATCCTGGCGGCGTCCCGGGCAGCCGCCGCTGCCGGTGCTGGCCAGCGACCTGCAGCGTGCGCTGGGTGATCCGGTCATGGACCGGCTGGCCCGGCGCAGCAGACTGTCATCGGGGGCGTTCCGGGTCGTGGCCTGCGATCTGCTGCCGGGGCTGATCGCATTGACGTCCCAGCCCATCGAGCCGGCCCCTTCGGAGCCGCGCCAGCTGCGCAACCGCCCGCAGCGGCAGCGACCGCAGATGGCCGGCACCCTGCTCACCCCGCGGGTGCAGGGCATGGCCCTGCGCAGCCTGCTGTGGATGATGGCCGCCGTGGTCGTGCTCGGCGCGACCGCATGGCTGCAGCTGAAGGCACGCACGCCGCTGTGGACGCCACAGGCGATCGTCCGCGAACACGACGCGCGGCTGTTCCTGCACCAGCGCGGCGCGCAGGTCTCGGTCCATGGCAGCCTGCCCAGCGACGCCCTGCGCCGCCGCCTGTGGAGCGCATTGATTGCGGTGCATGGCGAAGGGCACGTCAGTGGTCATATCGAGATCGATCCGCAGGCCCAGTCGCCGCGCTGGTTCGAGCGCCTGATCCGCACCCTGCCCTGCCTGCAGGGCGACGGACTGCGCCTGGAGTTCGCCGGCAACCAGTTGGATATCGACTCCACCGCCCTGAGCGAAGAGCGGCGCCTGGCGATCTCGCGGCAGCTCCGCCAGGATTTCCCCGCCCTGCGGATGAGTGGGCTGTGGGGTCCGGGCCGGGCCGCATTGTCGCGGCTGCCGGCCGATGCCGGCGCCGCGCAGCAGATCGCTGCGCTGAACCTGACCCGGCTGGAGTTCCATCCTGGTTCCAGCGAACTGCGCGGCAGCTCCAGCGAAACGCTGCAGGTGGTGGCCGACGCATTGCGCAGTGCTGCGCCGGGCACACGGGTGGAAGTGGCCGCGCACACCGACAGCCAGGGTGCGTCCGAGGCCAACCAGCAGCTCAGCCAGCAGCGTGCGGACGTGGTGGTGACGGCGTTGCAGGCGCATGGCGTGCCGGCACCGATGCTGGTCGCGGTGGGGTACGGCGAAGAGCATCCGGTAGCCGACAACCGCAGCGAGGACGGCCGCGCGCGGAACCAGCGCATCGCCTACCGGCTGCTTGCAGCTCCGCACTGACAGCGTGCGCAGGCCGCCCGGCGCATCAGTCCAGGAAACGCCCGGCCTGCTGCGCTGTCGGCAGCGTGCAGCGGTCGTGGCGACCGAACCAGCGGTATCGGTTGCGGGCCAGCCTGCGATAGGCGGCATCGCGCCAGCTGCGCGGCAACAGGCGCAGCACGCCCGCAAGCCGCCATGCGCCTCCCAGCCCGGTCAGCACGCGCAGGATCGCGTCCGTGTCGGTCCAGGCGCCCTGCTCGTCCAGCAGCAGAAAGGAGCGCGGGTCCTGCGGATCCAGCCCATGGCTGCGCAGCAGCAGGCTGCCATGCGTACCCTGCATCGCTGCGAAGCGATAGCGCCCGTGGCGGTCCACGCGCAGCAGGAAACGCACCCAGCGGCTGCACAGCGCACAGACGCCATCGAACACGATCACCGCGTCACTGCGGGTCGAGCCAGCCTTCATAACGGATCAGGGCTCCAATCCAGGGCAATGTCACATCAACCCGGAAAGTGTAGCGCTCTGCGGCCCAGGCCTCGCGGCAGCGCACGCCGTCGAACCAGCGCGTCGGCAGCGGCAGCAGGCCGAACGCGCGGACGCTGCGCACCGACCAGTCGATGCCGCCGTCGCGCGCCCGCAGCTCGAATCCGAAGTGCACCGCCCCGAGCTGCTCATGCAGACGGCCTTCCTGTGCCCACAGCCGCGACACCATCGGCCGGCGCCCGAAACGTCGCGCCCACTGCTCGCCTTGCCCGCAGGCGCTGAACACCACCTCGACCGGCAAGGCGTGCCCTTCCTTCGGCAGCTGCGCCAACGCGGCCAGCATGGGCACCAGCCAATGGCGGCCTCGTGCGATCCGCGCCTGCCCGGTACGGCGGCACGGCAGCGGCGCCGCATGCAACGCCTGCACCGGTGCTGCCAGGGTGGCGAAGGCCGGCCCCAGCACCTGCGCGAACAGCGGCACGGTCAGGGAGCGATCCAGGCCAGCGTTGCCATGCGGCCGGTGCGGCGGTCGCGACGGTGCGAATACAGGTCCGGATCGGCAATGGTGGAGATCGTGCCGCCAGACACCTGGGCCGGGTCCACGCCCACGGACTGCAGGCGCTGGCGCGCCAGTGCGAACAGATCGACCTTCCAGTGCCCCGCGCGGGTGGCCACGAAGGAGGCGGCCGCCGCCGGTTCGTGGCCGACAAAGGCCTGATACACCTCTTCGCCGATCTCATAGTCGGCAGGCCCTGCCGCCGGGCCCAGCCAGACCCGCAGCTGCGACGGCGCGGTGCGCATCGCGGCTACCGTGTGTTCCAGCATGCCATCGGCCAGGCCGCGCCAGCCCGCATGGGCGGCGCCCACTTCGCTGCCGTCGGCGGCGGCAAACACCACCGGAAGGCAGTCCGCGGTCAGGATGGCCAGCACCACCCCCGGCACCGACGTCACCGCAGCATCGGCCACCGGCTCGCTGGCCCCGGCCACTGGCGGGCCATCAAAGCGCAGCACGGTGGTGCCATGCACCTGGCGCAGCCAGTGCGGCGCGGAGGGCAGCGCCAGTCCCTGCTGCAGCAGTTGCCGGTTGTGTTCGACGTTGGCCGGCGCATCACCATCGGCTGCGTGCCGGTTGCCCAGATTGAACTGGGCAAAGGGTGCCGGCGAAATGCCTGCGCCATGCCGGCGTGTGGTCAGCGCCTGCACGCCCGGCGGCGCCGGCCAGTCAGCCTGCAGCAACGGCAGCGCGGTCGCCATCACCAGCGATCCCGCTCGCGCTCGGCAAAGGCCTCGCTGTCTTCGCGCAGCACCTTCATCAGGTGCAGCATGTCGTCCGGTACCGGCGCCGAATTGCGCACCGGCTCGCCGGTGATGGGATGCACGAACTCCAGCGTCTCGGCGTGCAGGGCCTGGCGCTTGAAGCCACGCAGTGCGGCCACCAGTTCGTCGCTGGCGCCCTTGGGCAGCTTCAGCGCACCGCCATACAGCGGGTCGCCGATGATGGGGTGGCGCAGGTGCGCCATATGCACGCGGATCTGGTGGGTGCGGCCGGTTTCCAGGCGGCACTCCAGCGCGGTGTGCGCCCGGAAGCGCTCGCGCAGGCGGTAATGGGTGATCGCGTCCTTGCCGTCTTCGCGCACCGCCATCTTCAGGCGGTCGCGCGGATGACGGTCGATCGGCGCATCGGCGGTGCCGCCGGCCACCAGAGCGCCCATCACGATGGCCAGATACTGGCGGTGCACATCACGCGCGGCCAGCTGTTCGACCAGGGCCGTCTGCGCCTCCAGGGTGCGGGCGACCACCATCACGCCGCTGGTGTCCTTGTCGAGGCGATGCACGATGCCGGCGCGCGGCAGAACCGCCACCGACGGGTCGCGGTACAGCAGCGCATTGACCAGGGTGCCGCTGTGGTTGCCGGCACCCGGGTGGACCACCAGGCCGACCGGCTTGTTGATCACCAGCAGGTGCTCGTCCTCGAACAGCACGTCCAGCGGGATGTCCTCCGGCTGGGCATCGGTCTGGGTCTCCAGCACCACGTTCAGGGTCACCACCTCGCCACCGCGCAGCGGATCGCGCGGCCGCGCCTGGGCGCCATCGAGCAGGACGTCGCCGGCCTTGATCCATTCGGTCAGGCGTGAACGGGAGTAGTCGGGGAACAGTTCGGCCACGACGGCGTCGAAACGCCGGCCGGCGGCGGTGTCGGGGACGATGGCCTGGCGGGCCGATTCGGAGGGTTGTTCAGACATGGCAGGGGGCTATCTTTGAAATTTTGGGGTCCCGGCGGTCGGTTTCAGTCGCAGGACAGGACACTAGGCTATCATCGACCCTTCGTATTCCAGACGCGTCCCGCCTTGACCCCATGATCCGACGCTCCGCCATGCTCTCCGCGCCCGTCCGCCTCACCGCCCTGCTGCTGGTGCTGGTCATCGCCGCCACCGGCTGCCATCGCGGCGCCAAGAAGGGTGATCGCCCCGACGAGGGGACGCCGGTCGAACAGCTGTACGAGAAGAGCCACACGCTGATGAAGGGGGGCAACTGGAGCGGCGCCGAAGCCAGCTTCCGTCGCCTGGTGGCCCAGTACCCCTACGGCCCGTATACCGAACAGGCGATGATCGAAACCGCCTACGCGCAGTACAAGGCCGGCAAGCACGACGATGCGGTGTCGAGCATCGACCGCTTCATCCGGACCTATCCGACCCATCGCAACATCGCCTACCTGTATTACCTGCGCGGCCTGGCCAACTCCAACCGCAATACGGTTTTCCTGCGTCGCGTATGGTCCCTGGACCCCAGCCGCCGCGATCTGTCCACGCCGCACCAGGCGTATTCGGACTTCAACATCGTCGTTGACCGCTACCCGAACAGCCGCTACGCCGCCGACGCGCGCCAGCGGATGATCGAGCTGCGTGACGTATTCGCCCAGCACGAGCTGGACAACGCGCTGTACTACATGCGCCGTGGCGCCTGGGTGTCGGCCGCCGGCCGCGCCAACTACCTGCTGGAAACCTATCCGCAGAGCGCCTTCCAGTACGACGCCGTGGCGGTCCTGGCCGACTCCTACACCCACCTGGGCAACAAGACCCTGGCCGACGATGCCCGGCGCGTGCTGGAGCTGAACCAGCCCGATCACCCGTGGCTGGCAGGCAACTGGCCGAAGTACCCCTGGATGATCCGCAAGCTCAACCCGTTCGCAGGCGAGAAGTCCGCCAGTACCGGCCAGCGCAACGCGCGACTGGAAAAGAAGTAAGAAAAGGGCCCCGCAAGGGGCCCTTCCTTTTTGTGGGGCCCGCCATGGCCGGGCCCTGCGGAGGCGCGGGCCTCAGCCCTTGTAGCCGTTGCTGATCGGATAGCGGCGTTCGCGGCCGAAGGCGCGACGGGAGACCTTCGGCCCCGGTGCGGCCTGGTGCCGCTTCCACTCGCTGATGCGCACCAGCCGCAGCACGCGGTCGACCACGGCCGCATCGTAACCGGCTGCAACGATCTCGGCGCGCGACTGCTCCTGGTCGACGTAGCGGTACAGGATGCCGTCCAGCACGTCGTAGGCCGGCAGCGAATCCTGGTCCAGCTGGTTCTCGCGCAGTTCGGCCGACGGCGGGCGGCTGATCACGGCCGGCGGAATCACCGGCGCGCCCCCCACGGTATTGCGCCACTTCGACAGACCGAATACTTCGGTCTTGTACAGGTCCTTCAACGGCGCGTAGCCGCCACACATGTCACCGTAGATGGTGGCGTAGCCGACCGCATACTCGCTCTTGTTGCCGGTGGTGAGCAGCAGGCCACCGAACTTGTTGGCCAGCGCCATCAGGATCACGCCGCGGCTGCGCGACTGCAGGTTCTCCTCGGTCACATCCGGGGTTGTGCCCTCGAACAGCGGCGCCAGCGATTCCATCAGGCCCTTGAACGCCGGCTCGATCGACACCGCTTCCAGCTTCACTCCCAACGCCTGGCACTGCTCTGCAGCCAGATCGTTGGACAGGCCTGCGGTATAGCGTGACGGCAGGCGCACGGCAGTCACGTTCTCGGCCCCCATCGCATCCACCGCCAGGGCCAGCACCAGGGCCGAATCGATGCCGCCGGACAGGCCCAGCCACACCTTCGTGAAACCATTCTTGCGGCAGTAATCCTGGATGCCACGGGTCACCGCGCGCCAGGCCAGGGCGTCCATGCTCTCGTCGCCATCGTCCATCCAGACGTGCGGCATGAAGCGACGGCTGGCGCCGTCGTACTCCACCACCAGCCACTGGTCGACAAACGCAGCGGCAGCCGGGTGCACCGTACCGTCGCCATCGGCCACCACCGAAGCGCCGTCGAATACCAGTGCGTCCTGGCCACCGACAACATTGAGATACGCGATCGCCGCACCGCTCTCGCGGGTGCGCGCGGCCAGCACGGCATCGCGCTGGGCGTGCTTGCCGCGCTCGTAGGGCGAGGCATTGGGCACCACCACCAGCTGCGCGCCAGCACGCACGGTATCGGCCAGCGGCTCAGCGAACCACAGGTCCTCGCAGATCAGCAGGCCCACCGGAATGCCGTCGACGTCGAACACGCAGCTGCCGCCATCAGGATCGACGTCGAAGTAGCGGCGCTCGTCGAACACCGCGTAGTTGGGCAGCTCGCGCTTGCGATAGGTCTGTTCGACCCGGCCATCGCGCAGCACGCTGGCGGCGTTGTACACCACCGCGCCCGCCGCCTGCGGCCAGCCGACCACGGCGGTAATGCCGCGGCAGGCAGCTGCAATGCGCGCGATCGCCTGCTCGCATTCGTACAGGAACCCCGGACGCAGCAGCAGGTCTTCCGGCGGATAGCCGCTGACCGCCAGCTCGGGGAACATCACCAGCCCGGCGCCATGCTCGTCGCGCGCCTGGCCGATCATCTCGATGATGCGCTCGGTATTGCCGGCGACATCGCCGACCGGAAAATCGAACTGCGCCATCGCGATGCGGATCGAAGCCATGGAAGGTCCAGCCTGTGGTTGCAATGGCCCATTGTAACGCCGCACCGTGTGCCTGCCGGGCGGACCCTGCAGGTAGCGCCGGGCCATGCCCGGCGGATGACTGCGCGACGCCCAGACGCAGAAAAGCCGCCCGAAGGCGGCTTTTCCAAAGCAAGCCGAGCATGGGCTCGGCTCTACAGAATCGTGCCGGCCAGAGGCCGGCGACGATCTTACTTCACCAGCTTGGCGATGGCAGCGCCCAGGTCGCCCGGCGAACGCACGGTGACGACACCCGCCGCTTCCATGGCGGCGAACTTGCCTTCCGCCGTACCCTTGCCGCCGGAGGCGATCGCACCGGCATGGCCCATGCGCTTGCCGGCCGGCGCCGAAGCACCGGCGATGAAACCGACGACCGGCTTCTTCACGTGGTTCTTGATGTATTCCGCACCGGCTTCCTCGGCGTCGCCACCGATCTCGCCGACCATGATGATGCCTTCGGTCTGCGGGTCTTCGTTGAACAGCTTCAGGCAGTCAACGAAGTTCAGGCCGTTGATCGGGTCGCCGCCGATGCCGATGCAGGTGGACTGGCCCAGGCCGACTTCGGTGGTCTGCTTGACCGCTTCATAGGTCAGCGTGCCCGAACGCGACACAATGCCGATCTTGCCGGGCTTGTGGATGTGGCCCGGCATGATGCCGATCTTGCACTCACCCGGGGTGATGACACCCGGGCAGTTCGGGCCGATCAGCACGGTGTCCGGGTGCGAAGCCTTCAGCACGTTGTCCACGCGCAGCATGTCCAGCACCGGGATGCCTTCGGTGATGCAGACGATGACCTTGATGCCGGCAGCTGCGGCTTCCAGGATCGCGTCGGCCGCGAACGGCGGCGGCACGTAGATGACCGAAGCATCGGCGCCGGTGCTCTGCACGGCGTCGGCAACGGTGTTGAAGACCGGCAGGTCGATGTGGGTGGTGCCACCCTTGCCCGGGGTCACGCCGCCAACAACCTGGGTGCCGTACTCGATCATCTGAGTCGCGTGGAAGGTGCCCTGCTGGCCGGTGAAGCCCTGCACGATCACCTTGGTGTTCTTGTTAATCAAAACAGACATGGGAATTTCCTTCGGTGTCGTGGATCAGGCGGCGTTCTTGACCGCTTCAACGACTTTCTTGGCGCCGTCGTTGATGTTGTCAGCCGGGATGATGGCCATGCCGCTGTCACGCAGCAGCTGCTTGCCTTCTTCCACGTTGGTGCCTTCCAGGCGCACCACGACCGGCACCTTGACGCCCACTTCCTTCACGGCGGCGATGATGCCCTCGGCGATCATGTCGCAGCGGACGATGCCGCCGAAGATGTTGACGAAGATGCCTTCCACCTTGTCCGAGGACAGGATCAGCTTGAACGCTTCGATGACGCGCTGCTTGTTGGCACCGCCGCCCACGTCCAGGAAGTTCGCCGGCTCGCCGCCGTTGAGCTTGATGACGTCCATGGTCGCCATGGCCAGGCCGGCGCCGTTCACCATGCAGCCGATGTTGCCGTCCATGGTGACGTAGTTGATGTCCAGCTCCGAAGCGGTCACTTCGGTTTCATCTTCCTGGGACTTGTCGCGCATCGCGACCAGTTCCTTGTGGCGGAAGTTGGCGTTGTCGTCGCTGTTGAACTTGCCGTCCAGCGCGTACAGGTTGCCGTCGTCCAGGATCGCCAGCGGGTTGATCTCAACCAGCGCCAGGTCCTTTTCGTTGAAGATGCGGTACAGGTTCACCATGATGTTGGCGAACTGGCCGGCCTGCTTGGCGGTCAGGCCCATCTTGAAGCCGATGTCACGGCCGTGGTAACCCTGCACCCCCTCGACGAAGTCCACATTCAGGGTGTGGATCTTGTCCGGGGTCTCGGCAGCCACCTGCTCGATTTCCATGCCGCCTTCCGAGGAGGCGATGTAGCTGATGGTGCGGGTGCCGCGATCCACCAGGACCGACAGGTACAGTTCCTTGACGATCTCACCGGCGGTGGTCACCAGCACCAGGTTGATCGGCAGCTCGACGCCGGCGGTCTGGTAGGTGGCCATCTTGGTGCCGAGCATCTTGGCCGCTGCGGCCTTCACGTCATCGACGGTCTTGCAGAACTTGACGCCGCCAGCCTTGCCGCGGCCGCCAGCGTGGATCTGCGCCTTGACCATCCAGGGGCCCTGGCCCAGCGACTGGGCGACTTCAACCGCCTCGTCCGGAGTAGCCGCGACCTTGCCGGCCGGGACCGGGATGCCGTATTCGGCAAGCAGTTGTTTTGCCTGGTATTCGTGGAAATTCATGCGTCACCGTGGGAATAGGAACGACCGCACGCAATTCCTCAGGGCCTCCGGGGGAGGCACCGGCACGGACCGCGGCGGGCCCACTATTGTGGCCGAGCCGGCGCCGGGGCGCAAAGAAGTCTGTACGGAGTACCGGATCCGGGCGGATTTCCGCCGTCATTCAGGCAGTTGCGGATCGCCGGCAGCCGCCCGGCCACCCTCGCCACAGGCCGATTGCGCGACGCGGACCCGCGGCCGGGCATCGCCACGACCGTATACTGGGCATCTGCGTCCGCTCGGGCATGCCCGTCGCACAACCCAGATCCAGGCAGCCAGAAGGGGAGTTCCGGCGTGTCACCCAGTGCTTCATTGATCGACCGCATCGAATCGATTCCGCGGCGCGAGCTGTACTTCTTCGCCCTGTACCGGGTGCTGATCGCAGCCGTCATCGCCGCCCTGCTGTACAGCCCGTTGTCGATGATGGTCGGCGAGGCCCACCACCCGCGGCTGGCCTACACCGTCGGCGCGGCCTACCTGGCGTTGTCGCTGCTGGCCCTGGCGATCGGCCGCAACGAACGCTGGCTGCGACCGATCGTGGTCACCGGCGTGCTGGTGGACATCATCGCCGCCATCCTGCTGGCCCACGCCCTGCCCGGCGCCAGTGCCGGCATCTCGATGTCGCTGCTGTTCAACATCGCTGCGGCCGCCACCCTGCTGCCGCTCAGCTGGGGCCTTGGGCTGGCCCTGGCGGCGAGCCTGGCAACGGTGGGCGAATACCTGTGGAAGCTGCTGGAGGGCGGCGACCCGACCCGCACCCTGGCCGAGCTGGCGATGTTCACCACCAGTTACCTGGCCCTGGCCTTCATCAGCTACCAGGTCGGCAGCCGCGCCCGCCGCAACCAGCAGCTGGCCAACCAGCGCGGTGACGAGGTGGCCAATCTGTTCCAGATCAACGAACTGATCATCCGCCGCATGCGCACCGGCGTGCTGGTGGTGGATGCCGACAGCCGCATCACGCTGGCCAACGAGGCTGCCTCGATGCTGCTCGGCGACAGCGACGGTGCGGGCGGAACCGGCCGCCTCGATCTGGCCAGCGTTGCACCCGAGCTGGCCCGTCGCCTGCAGCGCTGGCGCAACGGCTGGACCCAGGACGAACTGCCGCTGCAGCTCAACCCGGACCAGCCCGAAGTGCAACCGCGCTTCGCGCGCCTGCTGGCCGGCAGCGAACTGGCCCTGGTCTTCCTGGATGATTCCAGCGTGGTGTCGCGGCGCGCCGAGTCGCTCACCCTGTCGGCGATGGGCCGCTTCTCGGCCAGCCTGGCCCATGAGATCCGCAATCCACTGGCGGCGATCAACTATGCCGTGCAGCTGCTGGAAGAAGGTACCGGCTTCAACGAAAGCGACCGCCGCCTGCTGCAGATCATCCGCCAGCAGTGCCAGCGCACCAACGGCATCGTCGAGAGCGTGCTGGGCCTGGCCCGGCGCGAACGTGCCACGCCGGAGAACGTGGATCTGGTCGCCTTCGTGCGCCGCTTCGTGCTGGAGTACAAGCAGGGCCAGACGCTGGAAACCGACAGCATCGAACCGATCGTCAGCGACACCTCGGTGCCGGCGCAGGTCGACACCCGCCACCTCTACCAGGTGCTGACCGTGCTGGTGCACAACGCCCTGAAGTACGGCCGCATCGGCCAGCAGCCGGCCCGCGTGCGGCTGCGTGTGGCCCGGCACGAACGCAGCGCGGTGATCGATGTGATGGACCGTGGCCCCGGCATTCCCGAAAGCGTGGCGGCGCAGCTGTTCCGGCCGTTCTTCACCACCTCCGAGCACGGCACCGGCCTGGGCTTGTACATCGCCCGCGAATTGTGCAGGGCCAACCAGGCACGGCTGGATTACATCCCGGTGCCGGCAGGCGGCTCGTGTTTCCGCTTGGTCCTGCCAGGTCCGCACACCCTGCTGCCCGATGGATCCTGATTCTGTGCGTCAAACATTTGTCGCTTTCAGCCCCCTCGTTTATCTTTTCCGCCCATGAACGAAACCCGCAGCGCCCTCGTCGTCGACGACGAACGCGACATCCGCGAACTGCTGGTGCTGACGCTCGGCCGCATGGGGCTGCGCATCAGTACTGCAGCCAACCTCGCCGAAGCGCGCGAGCTGCTGGCCAGCAATCCCTATGACCTGTGCATCACCGACATGCGCCTGCCGGATGGCAACGGCATCGAGCTGGTCAGCGAGATCGCCCAGCATTACCCGCGCACGCCGGTGGCGATGATCACCGCTTTCGGCAGCATGGATCTGGCAGTGGAAGCCCTGAAGGCAGGCGCCTTCGACTTCGTCAGCAAGCCGGTGGACATCGCCGTGCTGCGCGGGCTGGTCAAGCACGCGCTGGAATTGAACAACAGCGAGCGGACCGTACCGGGCCCCGTCGCCGAACAGGGCGCGCGGCTGCTCGGCAACTCGCCGGCGATGGACGTGTTGCGTGCCACCATCGGCAAAGTGGCGCGCAGCCAGGCCCCGGTCTACATCCTCGGCGAATCCGGCGTCGGCAAGGAGCTGGTCGCGCGGACCATCCACACCCAGGGGGCACGTGCTGCCGGGCCGTTCGTGCCGGTCAACTGCGGCGCGATTCCCGGCGAACTGATGGAGAGCGAGTTCTTCGGCCACCGCAAGGGCAGCTTCAGCGGCGCCCACGCCGACAAGCCCGGCCTGTTCCAGGCCGCCCATGGCGGCACCCTGTTCCTGGATGAGGTCGCCGAGCTGCCGCTGCAGATGCAGGTGAAGCTGTTGCGCGCGATCCAGGAGAAGTCGGTGCGCGCGGTGGGTGCGGCCAGCGAGGAACCGGTCGATGTACGCATCCTGTCGGCCACCCACAAGGATCTGGCCGAGCTGGTCGAGGACGGCCGCTTCCGCCACGACCTGTACTACCGCATCAATGTGATCGAACTGAAGGTGCCACCGCTGCGCGAACGCCGCCAGGATCTGCCGGAGCTGGCCGCTGCCGTGCTGGCACGGCTGGCCCGCAGCCACGGCCGCACCACGCCGCTGCTGGCGCCCTCGGCGCTGGAGGCACTGGCGCAGTACGCCTTCCCCGGCAACGTGCGCGAACTGGAGAACATCCTCGAGCGCGCGCTGGCCCTGGCCGAGGAAGACCGCATCGGTGTCGACGATCTGCGCCTGCCGCAGCACGCCCCCCGCATGCCCGGCAACGGCACGGCCGCCGAAGCCGTGGTCGATCTGCAGCCGGGCAGTGCCGCCCTGCCCTCGTACATCGAACAGCTCGAACGCAGCGCCATCCAGCGCGCGCTGGAAGAAAACCGCTGGAACAAGACCCGTACCGCCGCGCAGCTGGGCATCACCTTCCGCGCGCTGCGCTACAAGTTGAAGAAGCTGGGCATGGAGTAAGGGCCGCAAGGCCCAGCGGTCGGGTCCCTTTCCGCAGGAAAGGGATCTGACCCCGCCAGCACAACCGCGTCAATCCTTGGTAACGCGGTTGATCTCGGCCAGGCTGGTCACGCCCGCCGCGACCTTCCTCAATGCCGACTGCCGCAGGTCATTGACCCGGATCGCCTGCGCGGCTTCGGCAATCTGCAGCGCATTGCCACCGGCCAGCACGATCGTGGCGATCTCGTCGGTCATCGGCATCACCTGGTAGATGCCGGTGCGGCCCTTGTAACCCTCGGTGCATTCTTCACAGCCCACCGCCTCATGCAGCTGGATGCCCTCGTCCAGCTGGGCCTGGGTGAAGCCCTCGGCCAGCAATGCATGCTCCGGCAGCTGCGCCGGGCGCTTGCAGTTCGGGCACAGCCGTCGCGCCAGACGCTGGGCGATCACAAGGGTCACCGAGCTGGTGATGTTGTACGGCGCGATGCCCATGTTCATCAGGCGCGCGATGGTCTGCGGCGCGTCGTTGGTATGCAGGGTGGACAGCACCATGTGGCCGGTCTGCGCGGCCTTGATGGCGATCTCGGCGGTCTCCAGGTCACGGATTTCGCCGACCATGATGATGTCCGGATCCTGGCGCAGGAACGAGCGCAACGCAGCGGCGAACGTCATGCCGCGCTTGTTGTTCTGCTGCACCTGGTTGACGCCGGGCAGCCGGATTTCCACCGGGTCTTCCGCCGTGGAGATGTTGCGCGTCTCGTCGTTGAGAATGCCCAGCGCGGTATACAGCGACACCGTCTTGCCCGAACCGGTCGGCCCGGTCACCAGCACCATGCCATACGGCTTGTGGATCGCCTCCAGGAACAGCTTCTGCTGGTCGGGCTCATAGCCGAGCTTGTCGATGCCCAGCTTGGCGGCACTGCCGTCGAGGATACGCAGCACGACTTTCTCGCCGAACAGGGTCGGCAACGTGCTCACACGGAAATCGATCTGCTTGGACTTGGACAGGTTGAGCTTGATGCGGCCATCCTGCGGCACGCGCTTCTCGGCGATGTCCAGCTGTGCCATCACCTTCAGGCGCGCGGCGATGCGCTGGTTCAACTTCACCGGCGCGCGCGCGACCATCTTCAACAGCCCGTCGATGCGCAGGCGCACGCGGTAATCGTCTTCGTACGGCTCGAAATGGATGTCCGACGCGCCCTTGCGGATCGCATCGACCAGCACCTTGTTGACGAACTTCACCACCGGGGTGTCGTCGCCCTTGGCATCGATGCCGGAGTCGCCGCCCGCGCCATCCTCATCGCCCAGGCCCACGTCGAGGTTGGCCATCCCCTCATCGTCACCGCCCAGCGCGTCACCCAGCGTGTCGTGGCTGGCGTGCCACTGTTCCAGAGTGCGGCGGATCTGGTCCTCGTCGACCAGGATCGGCTCCACCACCAGGTTGGTGTGGAACTTGATCTCGTCCAGTGCGTGGGTCGGGTTGCTGGTGCCGACGAACAGCTTGCCGCCACGCTTGAACAGCGGCAGTACGTTGTGCTTGCGCAGCAGTTCCTCGCTGACCAGGCTCATCGCGTTCTGGCTGGCATCGAAGGTCGAGACGTCGAACAGCGGCATGCCGAACTCAACCGCATTGGCCGCGGCCAGCTGTGCTGCCCCCACCACCTTGTTCTGCGCGAACCACTGCGGCAGCGGCTGCCGCGCGGCGGCGGCCCGGGTCATGGCGTCGCGGGCGGTGGCCTCGTCCAGTGCACCATCCTGGACCAGGCGGCGCGCCAGCCCGGTGATGCCGACAAGGTTGGGGGATGAAACAACGCTCATGGGAGTCCTCGTTACTCGTGCCCTGACGGCCGGAATTCAGTTTCAGAAACGGGTTGCCGGCCCATAGCGGCCAGGTAGCTCAGCAAACGCAGCGGTCCGTTTCCTCGCGCATCGGGCGCGAGCGCCTTCCAGTACTGGTCCGTCAGTTGCCGCGACGCCGTGGTATCCCCCAGCTGCCGCGCAGCGTGCTGCATTGCACCGAACAGATAATAGCCGGTGGCCGGGTCGGCCAGCAGCGTCGGCGCATGCTCGCTGCCCAACAATCGCCGGCCTTCCGTGAGTACAGCGTGGTGGTCGTCGGTGGCCGCGGCGGCAACCAGGGCGAGGCTGGCGGACACGACGGGATCTACCGGGGTGCAGTCCATCCAGTCGCGCTGCGCCCAGAGGGCCGCCCGCTGCGCTGCCGGCAGGAACGGGATCGTTTCTCCGGCCAGCACGAACAGCAGTCGGGTGGTTTCCATCGGAGATCCGTCCAGTTCGCAGCGCGCTGCCAACCCACGCAGCGCCTGCGCACTCATCCAATCGGCATCCGCCGCATCCGTGGGCGCCTCGCCCTGCAGGAAAGCTGCCACGGCCCGTGCGGTCGGACGTTTGTCATCCCGGCTGGACGCCGGTTGTGGCAGACCCGCCGCAGCACCCGTCACCTGCCCCGTTGGCGGCGCACTGACGATCCGCCAGGGGGCCGTCATCACCTGCTGGAAATCACGGGTGAACGCCCCCTGGAAACGTGCTACCGGAGCATTCAACTTCAAGGTCGGGAAGTAATCGGAATTGCGCGCGGCCGGATACAGAGGAACGAAGGCGCGCAGCGCTGCGTCATCCATGGACAGGGCGTTCTCCAGATCGGCCACCGAATGCACGCCGATCCGCGCCAGTTCCCCGCGCAGCTGCGGCTGCTGGAACAGGCTGCCCTTCATCGGCGGCAACGTGCCCTTCGGCGTCGCCACCAGGATCAGGTCGCCACGATTGGCCAGGTAAGCGCGCACATCGGAGAACTGTTCCAGCAGCCCCGCCAGTACCGAGCTGACCAGTTCGGGGGTGATCTCATACAGCTGCAGCCACTGCACGAACACGCCACCTTCGTTGAGCTGCTGCGGCACGAACGCATAGAACTCATCGCTGAACAGCGCCGCCGTTCCGCCCACCCACGGATTGGACGGCTCGGAAATGATCAGGTCGTACTTGCGCGGGCTGGCGGCGAAATAGGACTTCGCATCGTCGATCACCACGTGCGAGCGCGGATCGTTGAAGGCGCGCTCGACACGCTCGCCGAACAGGCGCGCGCCCTCCACCATGGCCGGCTCGATCTCCACCGTTTCCACCCGCCCGACGCGCTGGTCGCCCAACAGCGTGTGCGTGCTGAGCCCGGATCCGAAACCGATCACACCGACGCGCTGGTAATCATCGCGCAGCGCCAACGGCAGAGCCGCCAGCAGGATCATGGTCGATTCGTCGCTGGTGGGTGCCTGTGCCATCGACACGGCCATGCCTGCATCCACTTTGCCGTTGGTGGCGATGGCACGCATGCGGCCGATCGGCTGAGTGCTCTCATACACCGCCACGGTGGCGGTCTGCCCATCGCGCGAGAACAGCATCGTGGCGGTATCCGCCAGACGGGCCGTGCCATGGCGATACACCGACGAATTCAGCACCAGCGGATCGAAGCGGACCAGCACGACGGCCGCCACTACGCCAGCGACACCCAGCGCGCCAGCCTGCCACAGTGGCGAGCGCAGACGACCCGGGGCCGCAAGCCGAAGGCGCTGCAGCAGCACCAGACCCAGCACGATGTCGACCACCGCCGCGACCAGCAGCGCGTACTTCAGCCCCAGCAGCGGCATCAGCAGATGGATGGCCGCCAGCACACCGACGATCGCGCCGAGCGTATTGAACGCATAGGCCTGGCCGATCGCGCGCTCGCCCTGCCCGGCGCGCAGCAGCGCCAGTGTCAGCAGCGGCAGCGTCATGCCAGCGAAGAACGCCGCCGGGAACATCACCAGGCCGGCAATGGCGGCACTGGCCAGGTTGTAAAGCAGGTAGCCATCCGCACTGCGCACGATGACCCGCATCAGCCAGCCGACCCAATCGAAGGCCTGCGCATAGACGAACATCGAGGCCAGCGCGGCCAGCCCCATCCACACCTGTACCCAGCCGGCCACGCGCAGGGGCGACGGCATCCGGTCGGCGCGGCGGCGAAGCCACAGGCCACCGAAGGCGATGCCGAGGATGAACGCCGCCAGCATCAGCTCGAACGAATGCAGCGTGGTGCCGAGTGCGAGCGACAGCATGCGCACCCAGGTGATTTCGTAGACGAAGGATGACGCGCCGGTCGCCGCCGCGACCAGCAGCACCAGCCGCACCGGCACTGCGGTCTCCGGTCGTACGCCGCCGGCGGCCGGCGCGGCGGAGGTCACTACCGCAGGCGCGCTGCCGTCGCGGGCCAGCGGATAGACCAGGATGGCCACCACGATGTTGAGCAGGCCGGCACTGAGGACGGTGCCCGGCAGTCCTACCGCCGGCAGCAGCGCGTAGGTGGCCACCAGGGCACCGGCGGCCGCGCCCAGGCTGTTGGAGAAATAGAGCCCGGCCAGCACCTCACCCTGCGATCCGGGCTGCAGGCGCATGTAACCCGCACTCATCAGCGGGAAGGTCGCGCCCAGCAGGATGCATTGCGGCAGCACCAGGGCCGTGGCCAGCGCCCAGCGCAGCGCCGTGGACGAGGTGCCCTCCATGCCCGGCATGAGGTGGGTGTACGCCCAGCCGGTCACGCCCTGGAACAACCCGTCGAAACCGATGCCCAGCACCCCGATCACCAGTTCGATGATCGCGTAGGCCAGCAGCGGCCGGCGCAGCAGCGCGCTGCGGCGGCTGACCAGCCACGCCCCCAGCGCCATGCCGCCCATGAACAGGATCAGCACCAGCGATTGCGCGTGCGAGGAATGCCCCAGGAACAGCCCCAGGTACTGCGTCCAGATGGACTGGTAGATCAGCCCGGCGAAGCCGGAGAGCACGAAGATCAGAAGCAGCCATGGGCCATGGCTGAATGAAGGACGGCGCATTGCGAACTCCCCAGTCGCACGGTCGATTTCAACAGAAGAACAAACTTCGCGGACTCAATGCAAGCGTGTCGCCAGACGGGATCCGGTCAACCCGGAGCGCTGAAACGAAAACGGGGAGCCTGGGCTCCCCGTTCTCATACTGCGATCAGCAAGCGCTGATTACTCGCCGCCGCCGTCACCACCGGCAGCAGGAGCGCCCTGGCACGAACCCGGGCGGTACTTCGAAGCGATGGAACCTTCGCAGGTCCACTTCGGGATGACGCCGTTCTCAACGTTGCTGTCGTCGGCCTTCAGCGTGATGGTATCGCCATTGATGTCGTCAGCAATGTTACGCGCGGTCGCGGTGATGGTCTTGGTGCCCGCATCCCATTCCAGCTTGTCCACATACTGGGTCTGCTGGAAATCCGGCTCCCAGGTGGCCGGCGGCAGGGCATTGTTGCTGGCCACGTATTCCGACACGTCGGTACGCAGCGAAGAAGCCGCAAGGATCACTTCCGAGACCTTGGCCTTCTTGGTGTAGTTCGAGTAAGCCGGCAGCGCGATGGCGGCCAGGATGGCGATGATCGCAACGACGATCATCAGTTCGATCAGGGTGAAGCCCTTCTGGTTCTTCATGGTGGTACGTCCCCAAGTAGTGGTGGTTGATTTTCCGGGTGCGGCAACCGGCCGGCCAGATGACCGGATGAGCAGGCTGCCCGTCCCCGCGGGTGGATCAACGCAGGTTGCGTGCCAATCTCCCATGGCCACGCCTCCCCCGATTTCCCCGCGCCAATGATGGCAGCTATTTCGCGGATGGGAACCCCCCCTGCGCCGAATCTGCGATGGACGCGGCAATGTGACGCAGCGCGTCACCTTCGGCCTCGACGCGTCGAAAACCCTGCACGCCGTCACGCCGGCAGGCTCCCCGGACGGGCCTGAACCGGCTACCATCGCCGCTCAGGATGCCCGCCTGGGGATGGCGGGCCTGGGGAGCCAACATGTCTGTGAGTCGCAGTGCGATCAAGAAGGAGCCCGTGGCCCGTGCCACGATGGAGCTGCAGCCGTTTGTCTGGGAGGGGACCGACAAGCGGGGCATAAAGATGAAGGGCGAGCAGCTGGCGAAAAACGCCAACCTGCTGCGCGCCGAACTGCGCAGGCAGGGCATCAGCCCGGGCCAGGTCAAGCCCAAACCGAAGCCGCTGTTCGGTGCGGCCGGCAAGCCGGTCTCGCCGAAGGACATCGCCTTCTTCAGCCGGCAGATGGCCACGATGATGAAGTCCGGCGTACCGATCGTGTCGGCGCTGGAGATCATCGGCAGCGGGCACAAGAACCCGCGCATGAAGAAGATGGTGGACACGATCCGCACCGACATCGAGGGCGGCTCGTCGCTGTACGAGGCCATCAGCAAGCATCCGGTGCAGTTCGATGAGCTCTACCGCAACCTGGTAAGGGCCGGCGAAAGCGCCGGTGTGCTGGAGACCGTGCTGGACACCATCGCCTCCTACAAGGAAAACCTGGAGGCGCTGAAGGGCAAGATCAAGAAGGCGCTGTTCTACCCGGCCATGGTGCTGGTGGTGGCGTTCCTGGTCAGCACGATCCTGCTGGTCTGGGTGGTCCCGCAGTTCGAGGAAGTCTTCCAGAGCTTCGGTGCCGACCTGCCGGCATTCACCCAGATGGTGGTGAACCTGTCGCGGTTCATGGTGTCGTGGTGGTGGCTGATGGCCATCGTCGCCATCGGCGCGGTGGTGGCGATCGCCATGACCTACCGGCGATCGGAGAAGATGCAGCACACCGTCGACCGGCTGATCCTGAAGGTGCCGGTGATCGGACAGATCATGCACAACAGTGCGATCGCCCGCTTCTCCCGCACCACAGCGGTGACCTTCAAGGCCGGCGTGCCGCTGGTGGAGGCTCTGGGCATCGTCGCCGGCGCCACCGGCAACAAGGTCTACGGCGAGGCGGTGCTGCGCATGCGCGACGACGTTTCGGTCGGCTATCCGGTCAACATGGCGATGAAGCAGCTGAACCTGTTCCCGCACATGGTGATCCAGATGACCGGCATCGGCGAGGAGGCCGGCGCCCTTGACACCATGCTGTTCAAGGTCGCCGAATACTACGAGCAGGAGGTCAACAACGCCGTGGATGCCTTGAGCAGCCTGCTGGAACCGATGATCATGGTGTTCATTGGTACCATTGTCGGCGGCCTGGTCATTGCGATGTACCTGCCGATCTTCAAACTGGGCGCCGTCGTCGGATAAAAATACATGGCTTTTCTCGACCAGCACCCCGGCCTCGGCTACCCCGCCGCGGCCGGACTGGGACTGCTGCTGGGCAGTTTCCTCAATGTTGTCATCCTGCGCCTGCCCAAGCGGCTGGAATGGCAGTGGAAGCGCGATGCGCGCGAAGTGCTGGAGGAACCGGACTTCTACGAGCCGCCGCCGCCGGGCATCGTGGTCGAGCCGTCGCACTGCCCGCATTGCAAGCACAAGCTGTCCTGGTACGAGAACATCCCGCTGTTCAGCTGGCTGATCCAGGGGGGCAAATGCCGCCACTGCAAGGCGCCGATCTCGCTGCAGTACCCGCTGGTGGAAGCGATGACCGCCCTGCTGGTGCTGGCCTGCGTGTGGCAGTTCGGCTTCGGCTGGCAGGGCTTCGGCGCCATCGTGCTGACCTGTTTCCTGATCGCGCTGTCCGGCATCGACCTGCGCACCCAGCTGCTGCCCGACCAGCTGACCCTGCCCCTGATGTGGCTGGGCCTGATCGGCAGCATCGACAATCTGTACATGCCCGCCAAGCCGGCCCTGGTCGGCGCGGCCGTGGGCTATCTGTCGCTGTGGACGGTCTGGTGGCTGTTCAAGCAGCTGACCGGCAAGGAGGGCATGGGCCATGGTGACTTCAAGCTGCTGGCGGCGCTCGGCGCCTGGTGCGGCCTGAAGGGCATCCTGCCGATCATCCTGCTGTCCTCGGTGATCGGCGCCATCGTCGGTTCGATCTGGCTCTACAGCCGGGGACGCGATCGCGCCACGCCGATTCCGTTCGGCCCGTACCTGGCCATCGCCGGCTGGTTGTTCTTCATGTGGGGCGAACCGCTGGTGGAGCGCTACCTGGCCCTGAGCGGCCTGCGCTGAGGGCGCCGCCGTGAGCCGCTACGTGGTCGGCCTGACCGGCGGCATCGCGGCCGGCAAGAGCGAAGTGACGCGGCGCTTCGAAGCGCTGGGCATCGTGGTGGCCGACGCCGATCTGGCCGCCCGCGCGGTGGTAGCCACCGGCAGCCCGGCACTGGCCCGCATTGCCGACCGGTTCGGCACGGACATGCTGCTGGCCGATGGCAGCCTGGACCGGGCGCGCCTGCGCACCCATGTCTTCGCTGACCCGGCCGAACGGACGGCACTGGAAGCCATCACCCACCCCGCCATCCGCCTGTTGATGCAGCAGCAGTGCACGCAGGCGCCGAGCCCTTACGCCATTGCTGCGATTCCGCTGCTGACCGAGGTGGGCGGCCTCCAGGCCTATCCATGGCTGGACCGGATACTGCTGGTGGATGCACCCGAAGCCGTACAGCACGCCCGGCTGATGCAGCGCGATGGCATCGACGCCGCCCTGGCCGACCGGATGATCGCCGCCCAGGCCAGCCGCGCGCAGCGCCTGGCACTGGCCGATGACGTGGTGGTCAACGATGGGCAGCCGGACGACCTGCAGGCGCAGGTGGAGGCGCTGCACCAGCGCTATCTGGCACTGGCCGCGGGCTGACCCGCCGGGCACGTGCCCGGCTTCCTGGCTGCGCTGCGCGGTGAGCCGAGCGCGAGCCCGGCTCTGCCAGGATCATCAGCGTGACCTACTCCACCTGCTGGCGGGCGTGGCGGACCAGTTCACGGGCGCCCAGCAACAGGCCATCGACCACATCCGGACTGAGCTGCTGATGGACGCCCCCCTGCTCACGCGCGGCTGCGGCGGCGTGCAGCACCTGAACCAGCACGTCCAGACCCGCCAACGTACGACCGAGTCCTGCCTGGGTTGCGACCTGTACCGGACTGAGACCCTCTACGTCCAGCCGTCTGCCATCAGCGCCGTCGCGACCATCCATGCGGGCCAGCAAGGCGGGAAGCAGGTCCTGGGGGTCATCCAGCAGGGCTTCGAGCCGCTCGGCAGCATCGGCAGGAAGCCGGTCGGCAGATTCGCCGATCAGGGCGCAGAGATGGGGAAACAGCGGACGTGCGGACATGGTGAGGCTCCTCGCAGACGGCAGGCCACCTGCAGATGCAAGGTGGCGGACGGTGCGGGTTGGCGTACCGGAGACCAACATTCAGCAAAGAAGCTCCAGCGGATTCTGATGAATCCCCACGCACCGCCCGCCGTTGACTAGGCATGCGGTGCATTTTCCACGATGGACCTTCGCCCACCGATGGATTGCTGAATGTCGGTCTTTTTCAGGACGCCAATCCCGGCCGGGGCACCCGCCCCGGCCCCGCCATCACGCCATCCAGCGAAGCGCTTTTCTGTAAGGGAATTGCCAAGCTACGGGTGGCTGTAGCGATTCGCGCAGTGGTGCACGCCGGGGGCGCGGCACGCATCACGCACTTGTCGTGATGGGCCTTGCTGATGAAGTGATAGCGCCGCATCGTGCGCGCCGGTTGCGACAACCCGCGCGACGCGGAGCATCCGTCAGGCCGAGCACGCGCTGCCTGACCTTCTAGGCCGCCGCATCTTCCACAGCACTCCCCCTGCGCAATGCCGCTTCCGCAACGGCCACACCGGGCGGGTTGAGATAGCAGGTGCGCCAGCGCAGGTAGCCCCACTGCCAGTAGTACTCGCGCCCCGTCAGCTGCAGGGCGTCGTCATAATTCTCGGGGTGCTTGCGCCATGCCGTCAGTTCCTCCAGCTCCTGCACCGACATCGCCAACGGCACCCGCGGCTGGAACAGTTGCCCAGCCCGTTGCATGCGCTCCCGCTCCTGCCGGTGGGCTCGCTCCATCGCGTCCAACTCCTGCATCCGCTGCCGATAGGTATCACGTTCGCGCTGCTGCACGTGCAGCCACTCGTCATCGTCCAGGCCGAACGGCTTGAACCAGGCCCGCGAGTCGTGCACGTAACCATCCAGAAACGTTGCCACGGGTTCTGGCGGCACCTGCCGCGATGCCCATATCTGCTCGATATGACCATCCAGCCATTGCTGCTCCTTCTGGCCGCGCAGCGTCGCCTGCACGAAGTCCGTTGCCGGAATGCTCTTGTAGGGCGGCAACGCGAGCATGCCGTGGTGCGGCGTGCTTACCGGTGCATTACGGATGCGCTGTGTCGCGTTGTTGTTGCGCATCCCCCTCACTTCCATTGCCAGCTCGGTGTTTCCGCCGCGCAGATCCGCACGGTCCTGTGCCGACGCCCGCTGGAAGGCAGGCAGGCTGGCAAAATCATCCAGATGCTGGCGCCGCCACAACAGGTACTGGCGATAGTGCGCGTACATCAGCGCCGCCGTGCGATTGGCCTTGGACGCGGGATTCGTGCCCGGCAGGAATGGCGCCATCGTCTGCAGATAGGCGTTGTAGTGCTGGCGCAAGGCGGGAGAGACCTCGAACTGGCGCTGCAACTCCACGCGTGCCTTTGCGATAGGCAACAGTGGCACACCTGCCGCCAAGGCGTGCCTGTACATGTCGCACAGCGGAATCTGCGAGAGCTTGTCTGCGTCATTCGGCGAACGCCCCTGTTCGCCCGGTGCATACCCACCACCTACGTCCGAATGCACCCCAGGGTAGATGATCTGTTCGCAGTTCGTGCCATCCACCAGGTCCACCGGGAATGAACCGCGTACTTCATGTGCGGCCACCATGTGCACGCAGCGGCGTACATCAGCGGGAATGCGCAGGTCTTCGGCTGCCGCCCAGCCGCCGTGGCCGTCGAACACCGATTCAAAGAAGCTCTGCGCGGCACCCACCGAAGCGACCGTATCGAACAGGCCCATGAAATCGATCTGCACAGGAATGCCACACAGGCGCAGGGGACCCCGCCCCGGATCGCAGGCATCACCCAGCCAGTTGCAGAATACGCGTGCCTCTGCCGCGCCCCGCGAGAAGCCGAAGATCGACAGGCGGATGCGGTCCACGCGTGGATTCTGGGCCTGGAACGGGGCCACCTTCTTCGCGAGAAACGCGCGGCGTTCCTGCAATACTGCCCGGCGCGATGAGTGATCGGCGCGGGCCAAGTGGGTGCCACGCACGCGCTGCAAGGCACCGACCATGTTCCAGAAGCCGCCGCTGAGCGAGTTGCGCAGATCGAGCTCCTTCTCGCCTTGGTTCACGGCCAGATAGTTGGACAGCGGCATTCGTGCTGCCTGAGCCAGGCGCTCCACGTCCTGCAGGCTCAGGCGGAGATCGGCACTCATCTTCCGCGCGACGGGAACGGTGGAGTCGAAGCCCATTGCTTTGGTGACGGTAATACCTGTGAAATGATCGAGGAGGTGGTCCTGGACCTGCATCAGCATCCAGTTCACCCGGCCCTCGCCACCCCAGCCTGCTGCCGCCCCGGCTCGGGCGTGCCAGCCGGTGCCGGTGTCGCCGATTTCTTTCAGCGCCTCAGTGCCTACGCCCTGAATATAGCTGGCAAATCGCACGGCCCGCTTACCTTGGCTACGACTTTGATCACGATCAAATACGTCAAAAAGTCGTGCAATGTTCGATTCCGTTTGATTACTCAGACGGCGAGAATTCAGCCTGTGATTTCGCGTTCCGTCGAAGAAGCAACCGATGAAGAGGTCGCTTCCACAGTCGGAAACAGGTCCCGCGACCGCACCAGCACCGCGAGCCGCCTCGCGTGGATTCAAAGACAATGGATCCCGAGAAACAGGAAAAGGCGTCGACACCCTCATTCAATCACCTGTTCGGAGCCCGTCTCCGCAAGGAACCGTGAAATTCGGGCCTCGTCACGCTCTCGCCCGGCAAATTGAATGTCATATGCGAATCCAGGATAGCCCGGAGTATATGGTGTAGCCACCACTCGAACCTGGTCATCCGGGAAGTACATGAAATAGATGAAGCCATCCAGGAAGGGCTTGTAGGGCGCCACAAGGACCTCCCTTTCAACGTAGCTTGTGGGATCTTTCAAGAACATGCTGCTGGTGCGGTAGGCCACGGTGACCTTGAGCCCCCGATGCCAGAGGCGGGGCAAGGTCACGCAGCAGGTGGCTGCATTGCCACTCGACCGTGGCTCCATCCCCCCTGCCCACGCATCATCGATGTACACCGTGCCCAGCCCGTCATCCGAGTAGTTGGCCACACCGATCTTCAGGTGCATCTCCGGAGGAGCTTCGGTGATGTCGTGCCCAGTATCAGGCTCAATGATGATCGGCTTCGTAGGATCCGGAGGCGGCGGCCCGATCCTGAACTCCATGAACTTGAGCACGACACCTCCCAGGGCCAGCATTGCAAGGCCGATCAGCGCAAGCCTCGTCAACAACTTCCTCACGACCTTCATTTGATCAGGGGGTGTCATTCAATTGTGTCCCAGGTTATGGGCGCACAGCGGGGTATGATCCGCTCGCAGTCCGCACCATCCACCAGACTCGCCGGGAATGAGCCGCACTTCATGCGCGCCCAGGGTTGGCACGGAACGGCGCACAATCGCCGCCCTCCATCCTGATCGAGGGCTCATGCGTCCTCTCCAGCAGAGCGCGCATCCCACGCGGTAACGGCCCTGACCGTCATCCGGTGCGCCAGCGCCAGGTGGTCGATACCGCGCCGCGCCAAGCGCGCAAGCACGACTTCCGCACAACGATGTACATGTGAAGGCATCATGTTGTCCGGTCGCAGTGATGGCCGCTGCAGCACGAAGCGGGCGATGGCATCGGCCTGGCTCTGCCGGCGTAGTGCCGCTTCCTGTACGGCGGTGAACATCAAGGGGCTGGCATCGATAGCGAACAGTGCCCCCCCGGCGCCTGCCACGCGCATCCAGCCTCCTGTACGGGTGGGCAGATACCAGTCCTGCAGTCCGGCCAGCACGCGTCTGCGTTGATTCCCATCCAACGCCTCAAGCAGGATGGCTGCCGCTCTCCCGTCAGCCCAACGCAGCAGCCAGGGCTCTCCCACGCTGGACTCGCCTTCCCAGATCCGTCGCAGGTGGTGAATCAGCGCCCCCGGATCGGCCGTAGTACGCAGGACAGACAGCATTGGCGCACCACGGCTCAGGGCCAACAGCGCCTGCCAGCAACGCTCGCGTGCACGGGCATCATCGGGAAGGGTGAGCAGGCAGGGCGACAAGCGGTCCAGGCCCTCGCCCGCGTAGCGATGCTTGAACAGTGGCTGGATGCTGGCTGACAGCGCGTGCAGCGATTCGCAGGCAGTCGGCGCGAATGCCCTGTCCACTAGAACATGTGCAGGCAGGGCGTTTGCCGTCTCTTCGTCAGTGCCCTGCCACGGCAGCCCGGTGTGCTGCCATGGGTCAATCCAGGCAGGCTCAACCATTCTTCAAGGACCATGGCAATCCGGCCTGCATCGCCTTCTGCAGGCACTCCACACAGATCGTCTGCGGGAACTGCGGCAGGGGAAACAGTTCCTGCGCCGGACCGACGAAGGTCCGCCGGCCCGCCCTGAAGGTCAGCGTACCCGGGCACGTCACCCGCAGATGTCCATCAGTCAGCGTGATCGCGGCACCCTCCGCAGTGGCGATGTGCAGGGCGCGACCGGCCGCCAGCTGCACCTCGCCCTGGCCGCTTGTCGCCCGCAGACGGGCCCGTGACTGCAGAAGCACCGCGTCGGCCTGGGCCTGCAGGTCAAGCTGTTGTTCGCCGGCCACTACGCTCAAACCCGTCTGATCCGCGCGGTGCGCCGCACCGGCCAATACACCGATGGCCTGGCGTCCCTGCCAGCGGGCATGGCCGACGACGATGGCCGCGGAGCTGCCGCCACTGGCCAACAGCGTGCAGTCCCGAACTCCCATCTGAAACGCCTGACCGGCCACCTGGCAGATGCCAGTCGGTGCCGACAGGCCCAGCACGGGCGACCGTGTGGCGGGGACCTGCTCACCGGCGGTGCTGATGCTCCGCGACGCTGCCACGCTGTCGGCCAGAACCTGCAACACCGATGAGCCGCTGGCCTGCCGGACACAACCGCGCAGTCGTATCGTCTGGTGCCGCCGCGCTGCGTCATCAAACGTCTGTCCCAGCACCAGGGTCTGCCGCAGCAGCGCAACCGGTGCCATCCGCAGACCCGCGGGATCACTGGAAGTTCGCGCCGTGCTGTCCAGCCACAGACCTGCCGTGGCACGTACCGATCCCCATGCGTCGCTACGCAGCTCGTATCCGTTTCCGCGCAGGCTGCCGCGAAAGTTGTGCTGCTGGTGACGCAACTGGCCCAAACTGAGGGAACTGTGGCGCTGGGTGGTACCCAGCCTGACCTGCAGCTGGTTGTCGCTGTCATCGAATTCGAGGCTGCTGCCCCCCTGGCCGTCCCAGCTCTGCGAACTGATGCCCCAGATTGCACCCGCGTTGCGCTGGGCGCATTCGCCGGCGCCAGCGGCATGCCAACGTGGCGCCTGACCTCCGGCCAGATTGTTCTGGGCGCTGGTGGCCGCATCACTGGCCAGTGCCAAGGCATCCGGACGCGATTCCCCGCGACCGTTGTAGAGCGCACCGACCACGAGGGGCCTGCGGATGTCTCCGTTGATGAAGTCCACCACTACCTCCTGACCCACGCGCGGCAGGAACTGGCTGCCAACGCCAGGACCGGCGAAGCGCTGGGCGACACGCAGCCATCCACTTTCCGCCCTGCCATCGGTGGCGAAGCCAAACCGCACACGGATGCGTCCTGCGCTGTCCATGTGCAACGGTGCGCCGTCATCGCCGCCCACTACGGTGGCCAACTGTGGTCCAGGCGCGGTGGGACGATAGTCCGGGTCCTCCAACCGACGTCGCCACCGCTGCTCAAGCGGGATGGCCTGGAACCGGTTTGCGTACCCCAGTGCCTGCGCGCGTGCTGCGGGCACGGTATCGGGCAGCGTGCAGGCCGGCAGGTCCTGCTGCAGTTCGGCCACCGACGGCAGCAAATTGACTCCGGCATGGTTCACTGCCGTAAGCAACAGCGCGGGCGCCGCTCTCTGACCCGGCACCGGCAGCACCTCGAATGCCTCGCCCGGCTCGAAGTCCGGCTCGGTCCCCTCGCCCGTCCAGCGCCGTTGGTCGCACAGTGCCGCTTCAGCCTCCCGCATCACCTCGGCCAGTGCTTCACGTGTGGTCTGCCACGCCGCGTGGCGTGCTGGCGAGTAGTCTTCCAAAGGACCATCCGCCGCGTCACGCACGGGCAGGCTTGCCGATATCACACGGAACGCATCGTCATTGTCCGTCACGCGTGTCATTCGGGTTGGCACCACCCTGCGGGACTCATGCAGGAACGCGATGCCCGGGCTGTCCACCACCCGCTGCGTCCGGTGCACCCGCCGAAGACCCGGGAGGACGCTGCATTGCGTACTGTCGCCAATGATCATCAGCGTATGTCCACCCGGCGCCTCAGGCAGTGCTCGAATGCACCAGCCCAGTCCTTCCTCAGCCATCAGCTGCTGCAGGAACGCCATGTCCGACTGGCGATACTGCACGCGATACCCCCGGCACCGCCGGTCCAGCGTACTCGGGCTGCCAGCGTGCCAGCACCAGTGTGCAAGGGGTGCGTGTTCCGAAAGCACGGTATCGATGATGCTGGCGACGTCCTCATCCTGGAATACTCGACTGTGGCGACTGTCGTGCAGCCAGGCTGTCCAGTCCGCCAGATGGACGCGGTAACGCACCAGACTGCCAACACAGGCCACACGTTCAACGCTGCGGATCAGTCCGACGCGGACGACCTCTCCTCCATCCGGAAGGCGGGTGGTGATGCTTGCGGGCCGCGTCAACCAGTCGTCCAGATCCTGTTCGTGTTCGTCACCCAACAGGTCGATCTGGCAGCGCAACTCCCCAGACAACGACTCGTGCCCATGCCATCGCTCGACAATCAGCCGCGTGGTGGTCGGCCCGCAGAACCGATGGACACGCGAAGACGCTTCGCATGCGGCAGTGAATGATGATGATCGATGATGCATGACAGCTCCCTCGGCAGGCATGACCTGCGATGACGTTTGCTGCGCCTGGCGCTGGCCGGGAGCTGACCTGCCGGGCACGCGCACGGCGTTGCAGAATCGTCGTGGCAGTGCCCCCGACCATCACTGCAATGTGGCTGTCCCCCTGATTCTCTCGGCCTGCAGCTGCTGCTGCACGTGACACGTCAGTTCCCGCGCGGCCAGAATCAGGCCTTCCATCGCGCCCGGTGGCAGCACGTTCTGCTGGCCACCCCGCGTGCGCGCGATGTGGGCGGCGTACATCATCCGGGTCAGGGTGCCGAGACCTTCGACGGCGCGCCTGAGATCGGCAGGCTGCGCTGCGTCGGCGCTGACGCCGCCGGCGTCGACTGGCGTCTGCTGGGCCGGCATCTGGCCGTCGCAGCGGGACAGTACGTCCTCGACGCGCTGGGCGACGTCCGGAGACAACTGGCTGATCGAATCACCGACCAGTTGATGCAGGTTGGGGTAACGGATGCGATGCGACATGGCGATGCTCCTGGCAGCCGGCAGAGTGCGCGGACTGGCATCTTGGCCATCTGCACGTCCGGCAATCAGGAGGTAAAAGCGTCAACTGCCCTATAACTATCCGGAACCGTGAGATCGGACACGCCGCGGACGCGGCAGGGCGTGCGCGCGCCGGGTGTCTGGCCATGCAGAACAGATGCGTTCATGCCGTTAGCGACAGCGACGCCCTGGAAGAGGCGTCCCTGCAGGGCCGGGCCCTGCTCCGCAGGCAAAGGATCTGCTACAGCGGCCTGGGCGAGAACGTCAGCGTTGCGATCACGCCTCGCTCGCCCCCCGGGCGCACGCTGACCTGCCAGCCGTACAGGTCGCAGAGGCGGCTGACGATCGACAGGCCGATGCCGCCGCCCTGCGAGTGGCCCGCGTGCGTACCGCGGTAACCGCGCTGGAACAGCTTGGCCGCATCTTCCTCGCTCAGGCCCGGACCACTGTCGGTGACCGAGACCGAGTTGGCCCCTACGTGCACGCGGACTTCGCCATCCTGCGAGTACTTCACCGCGTTGCCGATGAGGTTACCCAGGGCCACCGAAAGCGCGGCCTCGGGCGCGTCGATCACCAGGTTGCGCTCGCCCTCCAGCGCCAGTTCCAGCGGCTTGCCACCCAGCTGCGCGCGGTGCGCGTCCAGCAGTTGCTCGGCCACGCGGGCAACATTGCTGGTGCCCTGCCCCCGCTCGTTCCGCGACAGCAGCAGCAAAGCACCGATCAGATCACTGCACTGCTGCTCGGCACGCTGGATGCGCTGCAGGCGCTGCAGCACCTTTTCATCCAGGCCGGGACGGGTCAGCAGCAGCTCGGTGGCGCCGCGGATCACCGCCAGCGGCGTGCGCAGTTCGTGGCTGACATCCGCATTGAACTCACGGTCGCGCTGCACCACTTCGGTCAATCGCGAGGAGTAGTCGTCCAGCGCCTGGGCCAGCTGGCCCACTTCGTCGTCGGGGAAGCGCGGCGCCAGCGGTTCAGGCTCGCTGGTGCCGCCCCGGTAGGCGCGCAGGCGGGCCGCCAGGTCCGATACCGGCTTCATCACCTTCGAGGCCGACCACCAGCCCAGCACCAGCGACAGCAGGCTGAACACCAGCACCGACAGTACGAGGGCGCGGTTGAGCTGCTTGCCACCGCGCATGCTGTCGGTCATGTCATAGGCGAGGAAGAACCAAGCGTCGGGCGTTTTTCGCACGGCCAGCTTGTAGGAATAGGGCTCTCCGTGTTCATCGCCACTGACGCTGTGGATGCCATCGGCAAAGCCCGCCCATTGCGCGCGCTCTTCGCGCACCCGGTCGAACTTGTCCTTGGAATACGCGTACGCCCGGATCTGCAGCACCGGCGCATCCGGGTTGTGCCCGGGATGCTCGTAATAGCGCCGCGCATACTCGTCGATGTTGCGGTTCATCAGCTCCTCCACCAGCTGGTTCTCCACGCGCAGGCGTGCCCAGTTGGTAGCGAACGCGAACAGTGTTGTCAGGCAGAAGCCCAACAACACGAATGACACGATGATTCGACTGCGCAGGCGGCGCCGATACGGCGTGCGCCGGCGCTCCCCCTTGGTTGCCACGGGATCAGCTTTCCGGGGTGGCGATGCGGTATCCGATGCCATGGCGGGTCTGGATCAGCGGCACTTCGAACGGCTTGTCGACCACGGCACGCAGACCGTGGATATGGACGCGCAGCGAATCCGAGTCGGGCAGTTCCTCGCCCCACACGCGGGTTTCCAGTTCCTGGCGGGTGACCACGGCCGGCGCCGCTTCCATCAGCGCCTGCAGGATTTTCAGTGCGGTCGGGTTGAGCTGCAGCAGCTTGCCCTGGCGGCGCACTTCCAGTGTGTCCAGGTTGTACTCCAGGTCGCCGGTTTCCAGCACGCGGGTCTGCACCCCCTTGCCACGGCGGGACAGAGCGTTCAAACGCACTTCCACTTCCTGCAGCGCGAACGGCTTGATCAGGTAGTCGTCCGCACCGGAATCAAAACCCGCCAGCTTGTTGTCCAGCGAGTCGCGAGCGGTCAGCATCAGCACCGGGGTCTGCTTGCGCGCTTCGTTGCGAAGCTTGCGGCAGACCTCGATTCCGTCCATTCCCGGCAGGTTGAGATCCAGCACGATCGCGTCGAACTCGTGCACTACGGCCAGATGCAGTCCGGTCACGCCATCGGCGGCGAAGTCCACGGTGTGGCCCCGGTCCTCGAGGTAGTCGCCCAGATTGGCCGCAATGTCGCTGTTGTCTTCGATTACCAGGATTCTCACTGTCACCTCTAGTTGACGAATTTTCCGACGCGCTGGGCCTGGCCCATATCACGCTGTGCCTTGTCCTTCTGCCGGGCGCGCTCGGCGACAGTCATGCACTGCGTCGTGTGCCGGTTCGAACCCGTGGCTTTCTCACGTTGGCATATTAGACGACTATCTTCACGTGACTGTGTCAAAACCGTGTTCACGACCTGCTGGTCGTTGATGACATCGGTTCGTACCCGTTCAGGCATCAGATCCAGGTTCGGGTACTGCTCCACAGCAGCCCGCAGGCGCACCAGCGCTTCGCGGACCCGGCTGCGGTCGGCGACTGTCAGCTCGCTGTAGGTCTCGCCGTCGTTGAGTTCGACATCGATGCGCTGGAGCTGTTGCTGCAGCGGCTTGCCGGAGGCAAAGACCTCGTCGCCCTGTTTGGACGCAGAGGCGGTGGCGGCCAGGGCCAAGCCGGAAAACAGGAGCGCGGGCAAAAGGAGGGACTTCATGGCAAACGGATCCTTGTCTGAGTTGAGAGCCGACTGTATTCGCACCACCTTCACGCCAGCAAGTGCCACGCGTGGGGGCGGCGGACGGCCTACCGGTTGCTGGCAGGGTTGAGATTGTTGAACGTGCGCTGGTCATTGATCAGCGCCTTGCCCTTTTCTTCGATGCGGCGACGTTCGGCGACAGTCAGGCAACGGCCCTTGGGCATGTTGCTGCCGGTGGTGCGCTGGTAGGTACAGACCTGGCGGCTGTCGTCGTGCGCGCGGGCGAGCAGCTGGTTGACCCGCTCCTGGTCGTTGAACACCTGCGCCTGCACCTGCGGCGGCAGCTCATCGACCCGCTGCCGGTCCCCCATGCGCTGGGTGATGCGGGCCAGCGCCTGCTGGATCTGGCTGCGGTCATCGGCGCTCAGTTCGGCGTACTCCGGCGCCTGCAGCGCCTGCTCGACCTGTTGGACCTGGCCGGCAACCGGAGCCTGGCGATCCATCTGCAGGGCGCTCTTCTCTGTCTTGGCGACAGCAGCGCCCGACAGGCACAGCAACAACGCGATCATCGTGACGCGATACATCGCCTACCTCCCGGTCCATCGGAACGAAGGCCCAACTCTACGAGCGCATCCAGGCCGCCACAAGTGGCGCGTGGCCTACGGATGCCCATAAAAAAGGCCCAGGCGGTGCACCCGCCTGGGCCTGAAGTCGTATCCCGATACCGATCCTGCTGAGAGGCAGAGCTGCGGTTCGCTGAAGCCTACGCCCGCACCGATTAAAGGCATGTTAAAGCAGCGTCTCGCCGCCCAAAGAGAATCTCAAATGACTGAAAAATCAGGATTTTTTCAGCTTCTCGACATGCTCGATGATGCGCATGGCCACGTCCACCCCGCAGGCTGCCTCGATGCCTTCCAGGCCCGGGGTCGAGTTGACCTCCAGCACCAGCGGGCCCCGCTGCGAGCGGATCAGGTCGACGCCGCAGACCGACAACCCCAGAGCCTTGGCCGAGCGCACCGCGACCTGCTGTTCGGCGCGACTGGCCTTGGCCGCCACGGCGGTGCCGCCGGCGTGCAGGTTGGAGCGGAAGTCGCCTTCGGGCGCCTGCCGCTGCATCGAGGCCACCACCTGGTCGCCGACCACGAAACAGCGCATATCGGCCCCCTTGGCCTCACCGATGAACTCCTGCATGAGGAAGTTGGCATACAGGCCACGCAGCGCCTCGACGATCCCGCGCGAGGCACTGGCCTTTTCGGTCAGGATCACGCCGCGCCCTTGCGTTCCCTCGTTGAGCTTCACCACATGCGGCGGCGGCCCGAGCATCGACAGCAGATCGACGGTGTCATCGGGGTTGTCACCGAACACCGTGACCGGCATGTCGATGCCTTTGGCCGCCAGCAGCTGATGCGCGCGCAGCTTGTCGCGCGAGCGCAGGATCGCGTCGGACGGATTGGGCGTACGCGCGCCCATCAGCTCGAACTGGCGCAGGACCGCGGTGCCATATCGCGTGATCGATGCACCGATGCGCGGAATGACCATGTCCACACCGGTCATCGGCCGCCCTTTGTAGTGCATCGAGAATCCGTCGGCAGCGATGCGCATGTAGCAGCGCAGCGGATCGAGGATGCGCACCGTGTGGCCGCGCGCACGCCCCGCCTCGACCAGCCGGCGGGTGGAATACAGGGAGCTGTTGCGGGACAGGATGGCGAGCTTCATCGCGGCGGGATCGGTCGGCAGGCGCGCAGCATAGCGCGGCCGTGTGGCCGGCGGATGATCGCCTCGGAGGCGCGCAGAGGGGACCGCCGATCAGCGACGTGGTACGTGCAGCGTGAAGCGTCCGTTACGTGCACGCACGATCAGCATTGTCTCCCGCCACTCCAACGCCAGTTCCAGGCAGGTGTGGGCGGTAGGTTGGCGATTCGGCGTACTGCCATCCCACGTCTCCGTGTAGGCCTCGCACTGCACGTCACCATCATCGCTCACGGCCAGCACGTCCACCCACACGGGTTCACGGGACGTCCCCACCCTTGCCCATGCGCTCGTGCTTACGGCTCGCCATCGACCTTCCCGGTGGACCAGCCAGACGCTGCCCTGCAGACGCATATCTGCGCCCAACAACACACCCCGCACTACCAGGCACTGGTTGCCGGGACTGACCATCATCTGCTTCAAGCTGCAGACATGCCGTTCGCTGTCGACACCGTCCAGCTGCAGCGCATAGGGCCGTATCCTGCAGAACAGCTCAGGATCAACCGTCAGGCGCAGATCGTCCGGCAGCAGCAGCGTGGCCAGCAGAATGCGGCCGTCTGGCAGCACGTGGCGCAGCTCCGCCTGCGGCGGGTCGACCAGCGCCGGATGATCGGGCGCCAGCCACAGACCGTGGTAGGGCTGCAGTTGCGTCCGCTCGCCAGGCAGGCTGCACACCCAGTCGGCGGCAGCGCGATCATCGTGCTGATGCCGGCGCTCATTCAGCGCCTGGTGGAACTCATGTGGCAGAAGAGCTGACAGCCGCCCCAGCACCTTGTGCTGCTCGTCATAAACCATCACAACCCGGCAAGAGTGGATCCAGGCCTGCGCAATACGCAACGATGTGCCTTCCAGATCAAACCACCCGGCGCTGCAGCTCTGCCCCCCCGAAACATCAATATCATCGACGATGGCACCGTCACGCAGCATCTGCATGCTGGATACGGGCCCTCCCATACCAAGCTCTCCGCAATTCAGCAACACATCGTCGGCGGGCGGCTCCGTGGCAAAGGGCTGCAGCGGCTCGGAGCGCAGCGCCGCGCCTCCGGCTTCAGCACCCATTAGCGGAAAACGCTGCAGCACGCTGCCGACGACGCCGCCGGCCGCCAGTGCAGCCACCACGCCCAGCGGCGACCACCACACGATGCACACCGCCGCCAACGTCAGCAACGGCAGCCATTTGATGATGAGCCGCAACCCGGTACGAACCAGGGCCATGCAGGTTGGCCTCAGGGTGCCGGCAGCTATCGAAGACCGGCTCTCTTGGCCAGCACGAATGCCAGAAGCCCGAATGCGACCGCTGCGCCCCCCAGAAGATGTGGGGGAAAAAAGCCAAGAAAGATGTTCGCGCCCGCCAGAAACGCCGCGATGGCGGCAAGAAACGCAAACACAATCACGCCGACAGGCCGAACCGGTACAACAGGATCGGGGCCACGGCCAGCTTCCTGCTTCGACTGCTCATTGTGTTCCATCACATGACTCCGTGTGTGTGCATCCGCAAACTACGGGAAGCAGGAGGTGATTGCTATCTTCTCCTTCACCGTATGCCGCCGACGCGATTCTGGCCGGCTTCCGGTGTCCGATGGACACGGGCGGTTCCGGTCAAAAGCGACAGAAACCGCCTTCACCTGGAAACCGCGGGATCATCCGGAAGTTCATCGCACGGTATTCAGCGTTCAGCAGCGCAGCGGACCGAGGATGCGCACCGTGTGGCCGCGCGCACGCCCCGCCTCGACCAGCCGGCGGGTGGAATACAGGGAGCTGTTGCGGTACAGGATGGCGAGCTTCATCGCGGCGGGATCGGTCGGCAGGCGCGCAGCATAGCGCGGCCGTGTGGCGGGCGGATGATGCCCCGCGGTTGCCGGGACAGGGGGCCACAGTCCAGCCAGCAACAGCCCGACAGCGATGCCGTCGGACTGCGGCTGCCGCGTGCTATCGGCCCGTATTGATCCGTGCAACGACCTCCCGCACCCGCTTGGTGTAGGCCGCCAAAAGCTCTCTGGACTGCTCCGGCGTGACCGCCTTGCCGACGTGGCCAGGCTGTGCGGCATAGTCCCGCTGGAAATCGCACATTTCCACGGACAGCGCACTGCTGACGTCGTCCTGCGCAATGGACGGCGCACCGGTACTGCCATCCGCATTGACGTTGATCATGAACGCGCGGTCGCCCGTGTAGCCGCCGAAGCTGTTCTTCGCGTTGACCATCCCGCAGACAATCGTACCGTCGAACATCGCAAACGCCTGACGGATGACGATCTTTGCCGAGTCAGGATCCTTCAGCGCCCGACGGACCCCCGCCTCCGCGATGGTCCGATCAGCCTCGACCTTCTGCTTTCTTGCGTCTTCTTCGGTCGGCGTGCACGCCGCCGCAATACCCATCAACGCAACCGCAAGAACCCGATTCCGCATATCCCCCCCCTGCCACTGGCTTGAATGTTGCCGCACTGTACCGGCTTATCGCCCCGCCAGACCATCGGCGAGCACGGGAAGCGCCCACGCTTCACCAACTCACAGAGTCGGCAGGCAAAGAAAGATGCAAGAGGGGAAACATCCAGGTCCGCGGCCGATCCGGAAAACACACGCATCATTGCGGAAGATGGAGCGGGCGATGGGAATCGAACCCACGTCAGTAGCTTGGGAAGCTACAGCTCTACCATTGAGCTACGCCCGCGTCGCGCGGTGAAAGTCTATGCGGTCGGGCCGGTGTTGCGCAATGGTGGCCACCGCATGCGCCGGGCATGGCCCGGCGCTGCCATGCAGCCTTCCCAGGCCCTTGCGGGGCCTGGGAAGGTGTGTTCATCAGAAACTGCCGCTGAAGCTGGCAAACAGCGTCGCGTCACGTGCACGCTTCTGCGCGGTGGAGGTGCTCAGGCCGATGTTGCTCTGCAGCCCGAACAGCTCCGTGCGGGCGCCCAGCACCACGGTGGCGTAGTCCTTGTCGAACTTCAGGCCCGGCACGCGGTAGCTGCCCAGCTCCGGCAGGGACTGCAGCCAGGCGCTGGCCTGCTTGGTGTCTTCGAACTCGTGGTCGTAGGTAGCCTGCACGTAGGGCTTGAAGGTGCCGCCATCGAAGCGCGCCTGCCAGCCGATGCGACCGACAGTGGAGTCCAGCTCCTGGTTGTTGTAACCCAGCGCAGTGGCCAGCGTGCCGGCGTCGGCACTCTCGGTATAGCCGTCGATCTTCACCTTCTGCCAGATCACGGCAGCCACCGGACCGTGGCGGAAGCCGCCCTCGGTGCCGAACTCGTACCCCGCGTTGATGGCGGCGGTGAGGTTGCTGCCATCTGCGGAACCGCCATGCTCACGGGTGGCCGGACCCAGCTGCACCTTGCGGGTCACGTCGTAGTCGAGCCAGCTGTAGCTGACCTGCCCGTTGACCCAGGCACGCTCGCCGTACCAGCCAGCGAACAGGCCCAGCGTGGTGTCGGACTGGGTGAAGTCGCCGCGGCTGTTGCCGAAATCGGCATCCATGCGGCCATAGCCACCGAAGCCGCCCAAGACCATGCCGTCACGCGACCAGTCGACACCGAACAGGCCGGCCGGCGCCAGGCCGTCGTAGAGATCGGCGTGGTCATAACGCTGCATGTCGCCGCGCACACCGCCCCACCACGACAGGCCGTCAGCCGGACGACCGCCCAGATGCATGCCGACCTGGTCGGCGCGCGAACGGCCGACAGTCTGCGCCGAATGGCTGAGGACCTGCTGCAGGCGTGGACCTTCCAGCACGGATACCGCGTACTGGCCCAGCAGTGCATGGCCTGCCGTGGTCGGGTGCACGCCGTCGGCGAACAGGTAGGTCTTCGCGGCATCCGGGCTGACGTAGGACGTCGGGTTGCAGCCGATGATGCTCTGCGTCGAATTGGCCGGATCGATGGTGCAGGCCGTGCTGGTGACGTTGGTGAAACCGTACATGGCCGGATTGGCGGCCACTTCACTGAGCACCGTGAAGGTATCCAGCGGGATGAATTCGATGCCCGCCTGCTTCAGCCCGCCATACAGGGCGTTGTTGTAGCCGGCCGACAGCGCGGTGGCGGCGGCGGCATTGGGGCCACGGAAGGACGGCGTCAGGCCGACGTTGGGCAGGTTCGGCACCAGCACGTACTGGGCGCCGGCCTGCTTCAGCGCGCCGACCAGGGCGATCTGGTCGGTGACGGCCGCGCCGATGATGGCCTGCGCCTGTGCCGGCGCCGCAGCGGCCGCGAACAGGTCGTTGGCGCCACCCCAGACGGTGTACAGGGCGTTGGCATCGGCCTTGCCGCCATTTGCCGCCAGGTAGCGGGCAAGTTGCGTCTTCAGCGACGGAATGGGCCCCAGGGCACCACTGACCTCCACCGACACGCGCGCACCGCCGACGGCGTAGTTGTCGCCGTTCTGGCCGTTGCCGTTGGGCGTTCCGTTCAGGCCGTAGTAGTTGGCGACCTGCTGCGACCAGACCCAGCCCGGATTGGTGGTGAACTGGCCGGTGACCGGCTGTGCTGCCGGGGGCAGCAGCGGCCGGAAATAGCCCGCGTCGGTCAGGCTGTCGCCGAAGAACACCGCGTGCGAGTAAGGGGATTCGCCTGCCATGGCCGGAACCGCAGCCAGTGCGATCGCGGCCGCCATCAGGGAGCGGATCGGGCGTTTGCTGAGCAGCATGTAAAGAACTCCTGTGGGGACGTCATTGAGGACCCGGCGTGCGTACGCCGGCGCACGGTGAATGGTTTCACCGCACCGACGATTGCTCACGCTGCGCCGCCGCATGAATTGCCGCGCAGCCCGCCAATCGCAGGCTGCGCCGATGCGGGCGCCGTGCGGAGGAACGGATGGTTTCCGTCCTGACGGGCCATACGCGACAATGCCGCCATGAACATCCAGCTCAACGGCGAACCCCGCACCCTGCACGCTTCGGCAACCCTCCACGACCTGCTCGAGGCCGAGCAACTGCTGCAGCGCCGGGTGGCGGTCGAGGTCAATGGCGAGATCGTCAGCCGCAGCCGCCATGGCGAGCATCGCCTTGCCGAAGGTGACGTGGTGGAGATCGTGCACGCCCTGGGTGGGGGTTGAGGCACGACGCCCACGCTGCGCGCTCGCCGGGCATGGCCCGGCGCTGCCCCTGCACCTGCCTCCCGGCGGCATCGAAGTGACGACCCCATCTTCAGGCGGATAAGCGATAATCGCGCCATGAACGTTCATGTCTCCCCCGATTCGCTGGTGATCGCCGGCAAGACCTACGGCTCGCGGCTGCTCACCGGCACCGGCAAGTTCAAGGATCTGGAAGAAACCCGCCTGGCCACCGAGGCCGCCGGCGCCCAGATCGTCACCGTGGCCATCCGCCGCACCAACATCGGGCAGAACCCCGGCGAGCCGAACCTGCTGGACGTGCTGCCGCCGGAGCGCTTCACCATCCTGCCCAACACCGCCGGCTGCTACACCGCCGAAGACGCGGTGCGCACGTGCCGCCTGGCCCGTGAACTGCTGGACGGCCACAACCTGACCAAGCTGGAAGTGCTGGGCGACCAGAAGACCCTGTACCCGGACGTGATGCAGACCCTCAAGGCCGCCGAACAGCTGGTCAAGGATGGCTTCGAGGTCATGGTCTACACCTCCGACGACCCGATCCTGGCCAAGCGCCTGGAAGAGATCGGCTGCGCTGCGGTGATGCCGCTGGCCGCGCCGATCGGTTCGGGCCTGGGCATCCAGAACAAGTACAACCTGCTGCAGATCATCGAGGACGCCCGGGTGCCGATCATCGTCGATGCCGGCGTCGGTACGGCATCGGACGCGGCGATCGCGATGGAGCTGGGCTGCGATGGCGTGCTCATGAACACGGCCATTGCCGGCGCGCGCAGCCCGGTGCTGATGGCCAGTGCGATGCGCAAGGCGGTCGAGGCCGGCCGTGAGGCGTTCCTGGCCGGGCGCATCCCGCGCAAGCGCTACGCCAGCGCGTCGTCGCCGGTGGATGGGTTGATCGGCTGATGACCAATCCTTTCGACAGCGCTGGGTCCAAGGCCCCGCCCAAGCCGTTCACCGTCAGCGAGGGGCGCCGCGAGGTGCGCAGTTTCGTGCTGCGCCAGGGTCGCTTCACGCCTGCCCAGCAGCGCGCGTTCGACGAACGCTGGCCGCGCTTCGGCCTGGATTACAGCGGCCAGCCGCGCGACCTGGACGCCACCTTCGGTCGCCCGGCGCACAAGGTGCTGGAGATCGGCTTCGGCAACGGCGCTGCACTGCGCTTTGCTGCCCAGCATGACCCGTCGCGCGACTACATCGGCATCGAAGTGCACGCGCCCGGTGTCGGCCGCCTGCTGAACGCCCTGGCCGACGACAACGCCGACCACGTGCGCCTGTACCACCATGACGCGGTGGAAGTACTGCAGAACGAGATCGCCGATGGCGCGCTGGATGAAGTGCGCATCTACTTCCCGGACCCGTGGCACAAGAAGCGCCACAACAAGCGCCGCCTGCTGCAGCCGGCCTTCGCAGCGCTGCTGGTGCGCAAGCTGCGTGCGGGCGGCCGCCTGCACTGCGCCACCGACTGGGAAGACTACGCCGAACAGATGTGGGACGTGCTCGATGCGACCGCCGGCCTGGTCAACCGGGCCGGTCCGCGGGGCAGCGTGCCGCGCCCGGAATGGCGGCCGCAGACCCACTTCGAGACCCGCGGCCAGAAGCTCGGCCATGGCGTCTGGGACCTGTTGTACGACCGCACCTGACGATCGCCCGAGGACGCCGCGCCCCACATGGATACCGCGCTGACGCTGACCAACGACATGAAGCTCGTACTCGGGCTGGTCGGCTTCACGATGGCGATGTTCCTGTTCGAGCGGATCCGCGCCGACGTCGTCGCGCTGGTGGTGCTGGTGGTACTGGGTGTCACCGGCCTGATCGCCCCGGAGGAAATCTTCGGCGGCTTCTCCGGCAACGCGGTGATGAGCATCATCGCCACCACCATCCTCGGTGCGGGCCTTGACCGCACCGGCGCACTGAACCGGCTCGCGGCCTGGCTGCTGCGGCGCGGACATGGCATCGAGCAGCGCCTGCTGATGATGACCACGGCCATCGCCGGCCTGAACTCGTCCTTCATGCAGAACCCGTCGGTGATGGCGCTGTACCTGCCGGTCGCCTCGCGGTTGGCGGCACGCACCGGGCTGACCATGCAGCGGCTGCTGCTGCCGATCTCGGCGGCGATCGTGATGGGCGGTGCGCTGACCATGGTCGGCAACTCGCCGCTGATCCTGCTGAACGACCTGCTGGCCTCGGCCAACAACAACCTGCCCTCCGGCCTGGCCAGCATCGAGCCGCTGCGCATGTTCGCGCCGCTGCCGATCGGCGTGGCGCTGCTGATCGCCTCGCTGCTGTACTTCCGCTATTACGGTGACCGCAAGCTGATCGAGGAAGAGACCCTGGTCAACGATGGGGTCACCCCGGCCCGTACCGAGAGCTACTTCGCCAAAACCTACGGCATCGAAGGCGATGTGTTCGAACTGGTGGTCACCGCCGAAAGCCCGCTGGTCGGCATGACCCTGGGCGAGGCCGAGAGCCTGCACGACGCGCCGCTGCTGCTGGCGCTGAAGACCGGCAACGATACGCGGCTTGCGCCACCGGCGGAAATGCGCATCTGGGTGGGCAGCGTGCTGGGCGCGATGGGTCCGCGCGAGCAGATCGGCGATTTCGCCCAGAACCAGTTCCTGCGCATGTCCTCGCGGCTGAAGCATCTGGGCGACCTGTTCAATCCCAGCCGCGCGGGCATTTCCGAGGCGGTGGTGCCGCCGACCTCGAACGTGATCGGCAAAAGTGCGGCCGACCTGCGCCTGCGCAAGGAGCGCGGCATCAGCCTGCTGGCGATCAACCGCGACAAACAGGTGATCCGCGAGGACGTGCGCGACGTGCAGCTGCGCGCTGGCGACATGCTGGTCTTCCACAGCATCTGGACCGACCTGGCGCAGGCCGCCAAGAGCCGTGACTTTGTGGTGGTCACCGACTACCCGACCGGCGAGCAGCGCCCGCACAAGTTCAAGATCGCCATGGCGATCTTCGCGCTGACGATCCTGATCGCGCTGACCAGCAAGCTGCCGGTGGCGCTGACCCTGATGACCGGCGTGGCCGGCATGTTGCTGACGGGCGTGCTGCGGATGGACGAGGCCTATGCCTCGATCAACTGGAAAACCGTGTTCATGATGGCCGGACTGATCCCGCTCGGCTGGGCGATGGACTCCAGCGGCGCGGCGGCCTGGGTCGCCGGCCACACCATCGACAAGCTCCCCACCGGCATACCGGTGTGGGTGCTGGAGCTGGCCCTGGCGCTGCTGACAACGGTGTTCTCGCTGGTGATCAGCCATGTCGGCGCAACCATCGTGATGGTGCCCATCGCGGTGAATCTGGCGCTGGCGGCGGGTGGCAACCCCACCGCGTTCGCACTGATCGTGGCGCTGTCGGCCTCCAACAATCTGATGACGGCCTCCAATCCGGTCATCTCGATGATCACCGGCCCGGCCAACTACACCCCGCGCGAGATGTGGCGGGTCGGCGGACCGTTGTCGCTGATCTACACCTGTGTGGTGGTGCTGATGATCAACCTGATGTTCTGAGGGTCGGGTTCATCGGCAGGGCTGCGCCCTGCACCCCAGTAGTGCCGGCCGCTGGCCGGCAACCTCAACGGCAAAAGCGTGCATTTCGTGGGATGGCGGGGTGGGTCCGGTTGCGGGGGACGCCGTAAACCTGTGGTGGTCAAGTATTTCTGGACACTCGCCAGGGGGGGTTAGGCCACCTGCGCTTCGTGGGGCGCAGGTGGCACAAGGCCGTTGGCGTTATGAAGCCGACGGTGGTTGTACCAGTCCACAAACTTCTCGATGTCCGCTGCGGCCTCCTGTCGGGAAGGGTATTTGGAGTACAGCCACTCCCCTTTAAGGGTGGCAAAAACCCGCTCCACCACAGCGTTGTCCCAGCAGTTGCCTTTCCGGCTCATGCTCTGGGTAATGCCGTGGTCGCGCAGGATTTCGGCAATGGCGTGGCTGGTGTACTGCCGCCCTTGATCAGAGTGAAACAGCAGCCCGGCGTTGGGACAGCGCTGTTTCAGCGCTCCGCGCAGGGCTCTGACTGCCAACCATGCGTCGGCTTCGTGCGAATGGGCCCAGCCCACGATCCGGCGAGCAAACAGGTCCACCACAATGGCTAGATAGAGCCAGCCCTGCTGGGTGGGGATATAGGTGATGTCACCGGCCCATACCTGATTGGGGGCCTGCGGATTGAACTGACGGTCCAGGATGTTGGGAATGGTCAACGCCTGCGGTCCAAGGCTGTGGTACTTGTGCCGCCGATGTTGCCGCGCTCTTACCCCCGCCCGGCGCATCAAGGTTCGGGCCCGGTAACGCCCCACCTGCAGCCCACTGTCTGCCAGTGCCTTGGCCATCCTTCGCGAGCCGCAGCTGCCCCGGTGGGCCGCATGAATACGGCGCACCAAGGCGACCTGGTCCAGCAGGGTATGGTCAATCCGTGCCTGCCGCTGCAGCCAGGCGTAGTAGCTGCTACGGGGGTAATCCATCAGCTGGCACAGCAAGCGGATCGGAGCGGCCTTCCCCAATTCTTCGATCACTTGTTCCGGTGATCGCTGTCCCGAATGAAGAAGGCAATGGATTTTTTTAGTAGATCACGCTCCTCCTTTAGCCTGCGATTCTGTGCCTCCAACTCGGCAATGCGGGCTTGAGCATCGATAGGAGGGGCCTCCGCCTGCGGATCGTGCTTTCGACGCCATTGCTCGATCCAACGCCTCAACGCCGTCGGGCCGACATCCATCAACTGGCAGACATCTCTCACTGTCTGCCCTTCCACAACGACAAGGCGGACAGCTTCGTCCCTCATCCCTTGCGTGATCTGCTTTGCCACGGGTCACCTCGGTGCTCGAAATTGATCCTGTCGAGTGTCCAAGTTGATTAGACCACCGCTACCCGTCCATGGGGGCTTGGTCGCGGCATCCATGCCGCTCACACCCCCGCAACCGGACCCACCCCGCCTTCGACAGATTTCTGCGATCTGCCAGAACGGCGTCGTGCACCGCTTTGGTAGGTGTCGACCTTGGTCGACACGGTAGATCCACGCCATGCGTGGATGCCTTTGTAGAGTCGAGCCATGCTCGACTGCTCCTGGCTTGATGGGTCAGAGCCGTTCTCCTACGGAAAACGGAGCCGCCCCCTAGCCGGCTTCAAGCCAGGTAGACCTGCCCATCACGCACGTCCACCGGCACCGCGCGCAGGCGGTCGCCCTTGCAGGGGCCGGCGATGCAGTCGCCGCTGTCCAGCGCGAACGAGGCGCCGTGGGCGGCGCAGACCAGATGCCCCTCGCGGCTCTTCAGGAACTGCCCCGGCGCCCAGTCCAGGCGACGGCCGGCATGCGGGCAGATGTTCATGAAGGCGCGCACCTGTGCGCCGTCGCGATACAGCAGCAACGACTCGGCATCGCCCTCGACCACTGCTTCGACCTCGGCAAACGCACCATCGGCAATGGCATCAAGGGCGATCAGGGCAACAGCGGAAGTCATGGCGAAGGCTCGGACAGTAAAGATGCATTGTCGCACGCCTGCTCAGGTGACTGGCTGCAGGATGAACACAAGTCATTGATTCGTAATAAGCACAGGCTATATTTAACGAGTTTTTCACTCAATGACAGTGCCGGCTCCGGATACTCTGGTTTCGCTGATTTCCCAGCCTAATCGAGCCGCCATGTTCAATCGCGATTCCGCCTTCAACCAGTTCCGCACCCTGTTCGCGCCGCGCAAGCCGCGCCACCCGCTGGTGCGTGTTGCCGTGGGCCTGCTCGGCCTGGCGATCCTGGCCGCGATGGTGTTCATCGGCGTGTTCGTCGGTGCGGCGATGATCCTGGTCGGCCTGGCGTGGAAGCTGCTGGCCTCGCGCAAGACGGGTGCAGCCCGACCGGCCGACCCGACCGTGGTCGAGGGCGAGTACCGGGTGGTGCGCAAGCCGGTGCTGCCGGCCTCGCGCTGAGCCCTGCCGGCCGGCGTGCCCGCTGACGGCGGGCGCCATGCGTTCTAGACTGCGGGCACTCCCTTTCTGGATGCCCGCATGTCCGATGTTTCCGATGTGATCCCTGCACCTGCCACGCCGCGCGTTCCGGTGGTGGGCGGTGGCAGCTTCCCCGTGCACCGCGTCTACTGCGTGGGTCGCAACTTTGCCGACCATGCGCGCGAAATGGGAGCCGCGGTGCCGGCGGCCGACGACCGCGGCCGGCCGATGTTCTTCAGCAAGCCTGCCGATGCGCTGGTGGTCGGCCATGACGATGCCATCCCCTACCCGCCCGCGACGGCCAACCTGCATCACGAAGTGGAGCTGGTGGTGGCGATCGGCCGTGACGCCCCGGCCGGCGAGCTTCCCGTGGCCGATGCCGAAGCGCTGGTGTACGGCTACGCCGTCGGCCTGGACCTGACTCGCCGCGATCTGCAGGCGGCCGCCAAGGAGAAGGGCCATCCCTGGGATGCCGCCAAGGGCTTCGATGCCTCCGCACCGATCAGCGAGATCGTGCATGCCGGCGAAGTGGGCGATCTGGCGGCGCTGAACCTGTCGCTGGAAGTCAACGGCGAAGTGCGCCAGCAGGCCCTGCTGGACCAGATGATCTGGAACGTGCCGGAAATCCTGCACGAGTTGTCCAAGCTGTGGCAGCTGCGCGCCGGTGACCTGGTGTTCATGGGCACGCCGTCCGGAGTGGCCGCACTGAAACCGGGCGACCGTTTCAGCGCGCGCCTGGAAAACGTGGCCGAGCGCCACGGCGTGATCGCCGGCTGACACCACCTGCGCTACTCTGCGCGCTGTCCACATCCCCCACAGGAGAAAACACATGGGAGTGCTCACCGAATTCAAGGAATTCGCGATGCGCGGCAACGTCATCGACCTCGCCGTCGGCGTGGTGATCGGCGCCGCCTTCGGCAAGATCGTCACTGCACTGGTCGAGAAGATCATCATGCCGCCGCTGGGCCTGCTGATCGGCAAGGTGGACTTCTCGCAGCTGGCGTGGACGCTGTCGCCGGCACGCATCGGGCCGGACGGCAAGGAGATTCCGGCGGTGGTGATCGGCTACGGTGATTTCATCAACACCCTGATCCAGTTCGTGATCGTGGCGTTCGCCATTTTCCTGGTGATCAAGGTCATCAACCGTCTGTCGCGCAAGAAGGAAGCCGCTCCCGCCGCCCCGGCCGAGGAAGTGGTGCTGCTGCGCGAGATCCGCGACAGCCTGAAGAAATAAGGCGTAGCGCCGGGCCGTACCCGGCGAGGCTGCCGCATGTGAAAGCCCCGCTCCGGCGGGGCTTTCGCTTTGCCGGACGTGGCGGAAAACAGCGTTCGCTCCGGACATGACCTCCCGCCCATGCGCGCGTCTGAACGACTGTTAAGCTCCAAGGCTTGGTCCCTTCCCGGAGTTGTCCATGCGTCGCCGCGTCCTTGCCATCGCATCCTCCCTTGCCCTGCTGGCCGCCCCGGCCTTCGCAGCACCGCGCGCCACCACCCTGCCCCCGGCGTCGCTGGCTACGGCCGCGCAGCTGCGCGATCAGGCCCTGGCCGATGACACCGGCTGGAAGGTGGTCGAGTCGCTGACCACCGAAATCGGTCCACGCATCGCCGGCAGCGAAGCCGACGCGCGTGCGGTCGCCTGGGCCGAAGCCAAGTTCAAGGCCCTGGGTTTCGACAAGGTCTGGAAAGAACCGGTGACCTTCCCGAAGTGGGAGCGCCGCAGCGAACACGCCGCCGTGACCGGCAGGAACCCGCAGCCGCTGCAGATCACCGCACTGGGTGGCAGCCCGGGCGGTACCGTTGAAGCCGAGGTCGTGCGCTTCGCCGACCTGGCCGCGCTGCAGGCTGCGCCCGCCGGTTCATTGAAGGGCAAGATCGCCTTCGTCGATTACCAGATGCTGCCGTTCCGCGATGGCCGCGACTACGGCCGTGGTGGCGCGATCCGCAGCAAGGGACCTTCCGAGGCGATCCGCAAGGGCGCCGTCGGTTTCCTGATGCGCTCGGCCGGCACCGATTCGCATCGCGTACCGCACACCGGCATCACCCGATTCGATGACGGCCTGACCCCGGTACCGTCCGCGGCCCTGTCGGTGCCCGATGCCGACCAGCTGGCACGTCTGCTGGCACGTGGCAGCACTACGGTGAAAGTCGCGCTGGACTGCGGCTGGGACGGTACTGCGACCTCCTACAACGTGATCGGCGAGATCACTGGCCGCACCCTGCCCAAGGAAGTCGTGGTGATCGGTGGCCATCTGGATTCGTGGGATCTGGGCACCGGTGCCGTCGATGACGGCGCAGGTGTCGGCATCACCATGGCCGCGGGGCATCTGATCGGCCAGCTCAAGCAGGCCCCCAAGCGCACGATCCGGGTGATCGCGTTCGCCAACGAAGAGCAGGGGCTGTACGGCGGCAAGGCTTACGCCGAAGCACATGCAAAGGACGTGGCGCTGCACCAGCTGGCTGCCGAGAGCGATTTCGGTGCCGGCCGCATCTATGCGTTCAATACCGGCTCGCCAAACCCGGAAGGCTCGCGCGAAGCGACCCGGCAGATCGCCGAGGTGATGAAGCCGCTGGGCATCGAGTACGCAGCCGACAAGGGCGGCCCGGGTCCGGATATCGGCCCGCTGGCGGCCAAGGGTGGCGCCTGGGCGTGGCTGGCACAGGATGGTTCGGACTACTTCCACCTGCACCACACCGCCGACGACACGCTGGACAAGATCGACCCGAAGGCGCTGGCGCAGAATGTGGCGGCATACACCGTATTTGCCTATCTGGCCGCAGAGGCCGACGGCAACTTCGGCAGTGAAGCCAAAGCGACGACACCGCCGAACGAGTGATGCGGCAGCGCCAGGCCATGCCCGGCGAGCGCAGCGGGAAAGGAGGTGCGGACCAAGGTCCGCACCCACCAGAAGGGATCGCATCCACCAGAGGGGATCGCGCCCGCCCGGCTGGGTCACCCCATCTGCCCGGACAGTTACCGTTCCCACGCGCGGGTGTTGCGAACACCAAGCCGGTGCGGATCGAACAGGGGATCCGTCCCGATGCGACGGTGGTGTTCGTAATCGCGCAGCGCGGCCAGCGCCGGCTTCTGCAGCAGCAGAATGGCGATGATGTTCAACCAGCTCATCAGGCCGACGCCGATATCCCCCAGCGACCAGGCGACCGTGGCACTGTTCAGCGCCGAGTAGCCGGTGGCCAGCAGGAACAGCAGCTGGAACCCGCCCATCACCCACGGCATCCGGCGGTCCCGGCACAGGTAACTGATGTTGGTTTCGGCCATGTAGTACAGCGCCAGGATGGTGGTGAATGCAAAGGGCAGGATGGCCAGCGCCACGAATGAACGGCCGAAGCCCGGCAATGCCGATTCCACCGCGTACTGCACGAAACGCGGTCCGGCCTCGACGCCCGGCAGATTGCCCAGCAGCAGGCGCGCATCATCCGGAATGCCGTTCACCGCCGGGTCGTAGACGTTGTACAGGCCGGTCGAAAGAATGAGGAAGGCGGTCGCACTGCACACCACCATCGTGTCGATATAGACCGAGAACGACTGCACCAGGCCCTGCTTGACCGGATGGGAGACCTCCGCTGCGGCCGCCGGGTGCGCACCACTGCCCATGCCGGCTTCGTTGGACAGCACGCCGCGGCGCACGCCCCACTGGATCGCCGTGCCGATCATGGCGCCGAACGCCGCATCCATGCCGAAGGCACTGCGCAGCACCAGCCCTGCGACCTCCGGCACTTTGTCCGCGTTGAGCACCATCACCATCGCGGCCACCAGCAGATAGGCGATGGCCATCAGCGGTACCAGCCACTGGGCGACACCGGCGATGCGGCGTACACCGCCGACAAGGATGGCACCCAGTGCAACCAGCAGTGCGCCGGTGGTGAACACGACCGGTACGTCCCAGGCTTCATTCACCGCGCTGGTGATCGCATTGGACTGCGTACCCGCCAGCATCGCGCCGGCCAGCACGGCGACCAGTGCAAACAGCACCGCATACCAGCGCTGGCCCAGTCCCTTCTCGATGTAGTAGGCCGGGCCACCCCGATACTGGCCACCGGCGTCGCGATCCTTGTAGATCTGCGCCAGCGTCGATTCGATGAAGGCGCTGGACGCACCCAGGAAAGCGACAACCCACATCCACAGGATCGCACCGGGACCACCGAAGGCGATGGCCATCGCCACACCGGCGATATTGCCAACGCCCACCCGGCTGGACAGCGACAGGGACAACGCCTGGAACGGGGACACCCCTGCATCGGACCGCTCATGGCGGAACACCAGGCGCAGCATGTCCGGCAGCGCGCGCAGCTGGATGAAGCGGGTGCGCACGCTGAAGTACAGGCCGGCGAGCAGGCACAGCACCACCAGATAAGGGCTCCACACCACGCCGAGAAGGGCATTGACGATCGATTCGACGTTCATCGCGCCCCCTCAGAAGGACATGCCCAGGGCGACCTGGGGGCTGATGAGGCGGGCGGCATTGCGGCCGGCCACGGTGACCTCCACGCCGGCGATCAGGCCAAGCGAGGGGGTGAAGTGGTACTGCAACGCGGGGGCGAAGGTCAGCGTACGGCTGGCCGGGCGCCATTCGTCGACGCGCGCGATGGCGCCGTCGGCGCCGGGAGCGAAACCGCTGAGGCGTTGCCGGGTCTCGCGGCTGGCTGCCACTTCCATCACCGCTACCCAGCGGGGGTTGACGCTGTATTCGGCGCCGATCGACAGGCCCAGTACCGAACCACGCGCGATATGGCCCTGGAAGCCCGCGGCGGTACCGTACACGCTGGCACCGGTGAGGGCCGTGCGGGAAGGCGCCGGACCTGCGCTGAGCTGGGCACGCCAGCGCAGCGGCCGCTCGTTGCCCAACCACACCACCTGCTGCACGCCCAGCGCGGCGACGGTACGCTGCACGCCGTCACCCTGCGCGTCGAGCGGATTGCCGGTGATGCGGTCATGGCTGCCCGTGCTGAAGCGCTGCACGAGCGCTACTGAAACCGCGGGCCGGGTGCCATCCGCATTGGCCGCCTGCAGCAGATACTGCAGGCGCGCGGTGGTGTCACCCGCGCGGAAACCCCGGCTGTGCGCGGCACCGGATTCGGCGCGTGACGCGCTCAGGTTGACCTGGCCGGTGATCCGCTCGCCCAATCCATAGGCGATGGGCACCACCACCGTCCAGCCGCCACTGCGTTCGCCACTGCGCTGGCGCTGGCCACGGTCATCGAAGTGATCGCGGCTGTCGACACGTACCAGATAGGGTTCGATGTAGCCGTGCCCCTTCGGCATGCCGGCCGGATTCGGGGTGATCAGCGGACCCGTGAAATTGACGCCTTCCAGACTGCGTGCGCTGGCATGCACATCGACCGACGCAAGCAGGCTTGACAGCGAGAGGAGCGCGCCGAGGGCGCAACGATGACGACCATGCATGTGGAACACCTTGCCTGACAGGAATGGAACTCCAACCTGCGTCGAGCAAGAGGGCGCAACAATGAGGCAAGTTTCAAAAGCATGCTTGATCGGAAAAATCAGGCTGTACGCAACGCAAGACGACGCAATCCGCCTTAAGCCGCCTTGACGCTGCACGACGTCCGCGGCGGTCCCGCCGGCACATCGCGCAAAAAGAACCCGGCCACGGGGGCCGGGTCCTGGCAGCCGATGGCGGCGACCTGTCCGTCAGCCGTCGCGACGGCTCGCCCACTGCGCCAGCAGCACTGCGGTGGCCGAGGCCACATTGAGGCTCTCCACCGCGCCACTGCCGGGAATGGAGACCTGCAGGTCACATTCACCGGCCAGGTCGCGGTCCATCCCCTCGCCTTCGGCACCCATGACGTAGACCAGACGCGCCGGCAGCGACGTGCGGAATACATCGTCACCGCCATCGACGAGTGTGGCCGCCAGACCGAAGCCGGCATCGCGCAGCTGGGCCATCGCCTGCGGGGTCGCAGGCAGCTGCACCAGCGGCACTGCTTCGGCACCGCCTTCGGCCACGCGGGCAGCCGCACCGGACAGCGCCAGCGTGCTGCCGGCCGGCAACAGCAGCGCCTTCGCGCCGAAGTGCGCCGCCGAACGCAGGATCGCGCCGAGGTTGTGCGGATTGCCTACGCCATCCAGCCACAGCGCCAGTGACGGGCCTTCGCCGATGTGCTGCAACCACTGCGCCAGCGGCACGGTCGGCGCACGCAGCACGTCGGCCACCACGCCTTCGTGGTGGGTGGTGCCGGCCAGCTTGTTCAGATCGCCCTCCTCGACCACGCGGTAACCCACGCGGTTGGCCACGCACCACTTCAACAGCGGCTGCAGGCGCGGAATCCGGGCCTCCAGCAGGTACAGCTTGCGCAGTGCCTGCGGCCGCGCTGCGAACGCGGCCAGCACGGCATTCAGGCCGTACAGGCGCAGCTCATCGCTGCCTCCGCGTCCACCGCCGCCCGTTGCCGGCAGGTCCGTGCGCGGCAACGGTGTGGCGCGCGGCGGACGAGCGGACGGGCGGCGGTTGTTCCAGGGGTTGTTCACTTACACGTTCTCCTGCTTGCGCTGGCGCCAGAAATCGGCGTTCCGGATGCCCAGTGCATCGGGATCGAACGTCGGATCCAGGCCCAGCTTCTTCTGTCGTTCGTAATCGCGCAGCGCCAGCATCGCGGGCTTCTGGATGATGAAGATGGCGATGATGTTCAGCCAAGCCATCAGGCCCACGCCGATGTCACCCAGGCCCCAGGCCAGGGTCGCGTTGTGGAACGCACCGAACACCACCATGGCGATGATGCCCAGGCGCAGACACAACACGGTCAGCGGACGGTGCTTGTTGTGGTTCACATAGCTGAGATTGGTCTCGGCCATGTAGTAGTACGCCATGATGGTGGTGAAGGCGAAGAAGAAGATCGCCAGCGAGACGAACGACGCGCCCCAGCCCGGCAGCACGGCTTCAACGCCGGCCTGCGCATAGCCCGCCCCTTCCGGAATGCCGGCCAGGCCCTGGAACACCGGAGCCGCGCCTTCCACCGGCGAGTACACGTTGTAGGTGCCGCTGGCCAGGATCAGGAACGCGGTGGCGGTGCACACCATCATGGTGTCGAAGTAGATCGCGAACGCCTGCACGTAGCCCTGCTTGGCCGGATGCGAGACTTCCGAGGCCGCCGCCGCGTGCGGGCCCGAGCCCTGTCCGGCTTCGTTGGCATAGATGCCGCGCTTGACGCCCCATTCGATCGCCAGGCCCATCATCGCGCCGAACGCCGCATGGGTGCCGAACGCGCTGTTGAAGATGATGCCGAACATCTCCGGGACGCGTTCGTAGTTGATGATCATGATGACGACGGCAGTCAGGATGAAAGCCGCCGCCATGAACGGCACTACCACTTCGGCGAAACTGGCGATGCGCTTGACGCCGCCGAAGATCACCACGCCCAGCAGCAGTGCGACCACGATGCCGATGCCGAGCTTGAGCGCGGCAACCGATTCCATGCCGAAGGCCTGGCCATCCAGCGGACCGCACAGCGCACCGCCACGGCAAGCGTTGATGATGCTGTCGGCGATGGCATTGGCCTGCACCCCCGGCATCAGGAAGCCGGCGGCGATGATCGTGGCGATGGCGAAGGCCATGGCATACCACTTCAGGCCCATCGCCTTTTCAATGTAGTAGGCCGGGCCACCACGGTAGCGGCCTTCGGCATCCTTGGTCTTGTAGATCTGCGCCAGGGTGCATTCCACATACGAGGTGGATGCACCGAGGAAGCCCATCACCCACATCCAGAAGATCGCACCGGGGCCACCGAAGGCGATGGCCGTCGCCACGCCGGCGATGTTGCCGATACCCATGCGCCCGGCCATGGACATGGCCAGGGCCTGGAACGAAGAAACGCCGGCGTCGGACTTTTCACCCTTGACCGTGAGGCGGCACATTTCCACGAAGCCGCGGATCTGCATGAAGCGGGTGCGGGCACTGAAGTAAAGGCCGGCCGCCAGGCACACGAAGATCAGTGCCTTGCTCCAGATGATGCTGTTGACGAAATGTACGGTAGCTTCCACGCGCGCTCTCTCCAGTCGGCGGGGTGAATGGACGTCCCGTCGGCTGGAAGGGACCGGTCGATTCTCCCTGATCGAAGGTCGCTGCGATAGCGCCGGAAGGCATCCACCGGGCATGGCCCGGCGCTACCGGTTCCGCCGCGGGTAGCACCGGGCCATGCCCGGCGCCGTTCAGGGCAGCTCGGTGCGCACCCGCGCGAACCGGCGCAGGTCATGCAGGGTGCCGCGCTTGTAGATGGCGCAGCGCTCCACGCCCTCTTCCTGGAAACCGTTCTTTTCCAGCACCCGGGCCGACCCCAGATTGAAGTCCACCACGGTGGCCTGAAGCCTGAACAGGCGCAGTTCGTCCATCACCCACGGCGCGAAGACGCCCACCACGCGGGTCATGATGCCCCGCCCCCAGTACGCCCGCCCAAGCCAGTAACCCAGCTCGGCAGTATGGCCACGCTCGGCCAGGCCCGGCTGGGCACCGATGCTGCCGCAGGCCTGGCCGTCGATCTCGATGGCCAGTGCCAGGGTGCCCGGGGTCAACACGCGACCGGCAAGGAACGCCTCACCGTCCTCACGTGTGTAGGGATAGGGGAAGCGATCGCGCAGGCCGCGTGACACCTCGGCATCGTTGGCATGGCGCAGCAGCGATTCGAGGTCGCCGCCGCGCCATGGACGCAGCTGGAAACCGTCGCCGCGCAGCACTGGGGTCGGGGCCCTTTCCTGCGGGGAAAGGGATCCGCCCCCGTCGGCGCGACGGTCAGGCATGCCCGCCCACCGACGGCGACGCTGCTTCCTGCTTTTCCAGCTCGCGCTTCACTGCTTCCGGCGAGCGGGTGTACGGGGCCAGCCGTGCGTAGAACGCTGGCACCACGAACAGCGACAGGAAGGTGGACAGGGTGACGCCAAAGATGATCACGATGCCGATCGTGCCACGGCTCGCCGAACCCGGTCCACCGGCCACCACCAGCGGAATCGCGCCGACCACGGTGGCGATGGAGGTCATCAGGATCGGACGCAGGCGCACCATCGATGACTCGATGATCGCCTCGCGTACGCTGCGGCCGTCGTCGCGCAGCTGGTTGGCGAACTCGACGATCAGGATGCCGTTCTTGGCCGCCAGGCCGACCAGCATCACGATGCCGATCTGGCTGAACAGGTTCACCGTACCCCCGCTCAACCACAGGCCGACCAGCGCGCCGAGCACGCCCAGCGGCACCGTCAGCATGATCGTCAGCGGATGGATGAAGCTCTCGAACTGCGCGGCCAGCACCAGGTACACCACCAGCAGGGCCATGGCGAAGGTCAGCAGGACCGCACCGCCCGCGCTCTGGTATTCACGCGACTCGCCCTTCCAGTTCACCTGCGCGTACTGCGGCAACTCCTCGCGCGCCACATTCTGTGCCCAGGCAATGGCCTCGCCCAACGGGTAGCCCGGCGCAAGGCCGGCGCTGATGGTGATCGAGCGCAGGCGGTTGAAGCGGTTCAGCGTGCCAGCCTCGGCAACCTCGCTCAGGGTGACCAGGTTCGACAAGGGCACCAGTTCACCGGAGGTGGCACGCACGCGGATCGCGGCCAGATCGGCCGGCGTGGCGCGCCCGTCGCGGCCCGCCTGGACCAGCACGTCGTACTCTTCGCCGTTGTCGACGAAGGTGGTGACGCGACGCGAGCCCATCATCGTTTCCAGCGCCGAGCCGATCGCGGTGACCGGCACGCCCAGGTCGGCCGCGCGCTGGCGGTCGATGTTCACCCGCATCTGCGGGCGGGTTTCCTTGTAGTCCGAATCGGGGCCCACCAGGCCGGGATTGTCGGCCATGCGCAGCAGGATGCGGTCGCGCCACTGTGCGATCTCGGCGTACTCCGGGCCTCCCAGCACGATCTGGAAGGGCTGGCCGCCGCTGCGGACCAGGCCACCGCCGACCTGCGTGCGCACGCGCACGCCCTGGATGGTGTCCAGCTCCTTCTGCAGCTCATTGGCGACCTCCGGGGTGCCTTCGCTGCGCTGGCGCCACGGCTGCAGGAAGATGCTCACCCGGCCGGTGTGCATTTCCTCGCTCGCGCCCCAGCCACCGGGCACGCGCGGGTTGGCGCGCACGATCGGCTTGTCCGCTCCGACGTGGGGCGCCAGCATCGCTTCGACCTGCTGCACCTGCTGCACGGTGTAGTCGTAGCCTGCGCCTTCCGGGCCGTCGATCATGATCTGGAACGAGCCACGGTCTTCGGCTGGCGCCAGTTCCGAGGGCAGCACCTTGATCAGCAGCCAGCTGGCAGCCAATGCCGCCGCCATCACCAGCAGGTAGATCCAGGTGCGGTCGACATGGCGCTGCAGGATGCGGCCATACGCGCCGGCCAGCCGCTCCAGGTTGCGGTTGACGAAGCCATGCAGGCCACGCGGCGCCTGCCCGGTATGCGGCTTGAGCAGTTTGGAGGCCATCATCGGTGTCAGCGTCAACGCCACGAACGCGGACAGCGCCACGGCCGCGGCCAGCGCCACCGCCAGCTCGCGGAACAGGCGCCCGGTGTTGCCCTCGAGGAAACCGACCGGAAGGAACACCGCCACCAGCACCGCGGTGGTGGCGATCACCGCGAAGGCCACCTGCGTGGTGCCGCGCTTGGACGCCACCAGCGGCGGCTCCCCGAGATCGATCCGGCGCTGCACGTTCTCCACCACCACGATCGCATCGTCGACCACCAGGCCGATGCACAGCACCAGCGCAAGCAATGTCAGCAGGTTGATCGAGAAATCGAACGCGTACAGTGCGATGAATGCGGCCACCAGGCACACCGGTACCGTCACGGCCGGAATCAGCGCTGCGCGGAAGCTGCCGAGGAACAGCCAGATCACCGCCAGCACCAGGATCATCGCCTCCACCAATGTGGCATAGACGCGATCGACGGCCGCTTCGATGAAGGTGGTGTTGTCGAAGGCAACGAAGATCTGCGTGCCCTTGGGCAGCGTCAACGCGACCCGCTCGGCTTCGGCGCGCGCGGTGCGCGCGACGTCCAGCGAGTTCGCGGTGGAGGTCTTGACGATGCCCAGGCCGATGCCCGGCTCGCCATTGCTGCGGTAATAGGCGCGGCGCTCGGCCGACGCCAGCTCGATCTTCGCCACGTCGCCCATGCGCACGACGTAACCGTCGCTGCCCTTGCCCAGCGGGATGGTCGCGAAGTCTTCGGGCTTGATGTAATTGCGTTCCACGCGCAGGGTGAAATCGCGGTCGGTGGATTCGATGCGCCCGGCGGGCAGTTCCACGTTCTCGTTGCGCAGCGCGGTTTCCACATCACCGGTGGTCAGTCCACGCGCGGCCAGCTGATCGCGGTCCAGCCAGATGCGCATCGCATAGCGCTGGCGACCACCGATACGGACCTGGGCGACGCCATCGAGGCTGGAAAAGCGGTCGACCACATAGCGGTCGGCGTAGTCGCTCAGCTCCAGCGTATCCATGGTCGAGGAGACCATGTTGAACCAGATGATCGGATCGGCATCGCTCTCGACCTTGGCGATCTCCGGCGGGCGCGCCTCTTCCGGCATGCGGTCGGCAACCCGGCTGACGGCATCGCGCACGTCATTGGCCGCGGCCTCGATATCACGGTTGGAGGTGAACTCGATGCTGACCTGCGAGCGGCCGTTGGTGCTGCGCGCGTTGATGGTATCGATGCCTTCGATGCCGGCGAGCGCATCTTCCAGCACCTGGGTGATCCGGCTTTCGATGACTGCCGCAGAGGCACCGGTGTAGTCGACCGACACCGACACGATGGGCGGATCGATGGCCGGCAGTTCGCGCAACGTGAGGCGGGTGAAGGACATGATGCCCAGCACCACCAGCAGCAGGCTCATCACCACGGCGAACACCGGCCGCTGGATGGAAACGTCGGACAGCTTCATCCGCCCTGTTCCTCGGTCGCGACCGGCGCAGGCGCATCGGCAGGCTTGGCGCCACTGGCCGGCGCTGCATCACGGGCGGCCACCTTCAGACCCGGGCGCAGCTTGCCGGTGCCGTCGACCACGATGCGCTGGCCGGCGGCCAGCCCCTGCTTGATCTCGACCACGCCGGCACGGCGCGCGCCGGTGACCACGTCCACGCGCTCGACGCTGTCGTCGGCGCCGATGCGGTACACGAAACTGTCACGGCCCACCTGCACCACCGCGATCTCCGGGATCACCAGCGCCGGGCGCTCGGGGCGGAACAGGCGCACATCGAGCAGCATGCCCGGGCGCAGCGCATGGTCGGCATTGGCGAAGTCGGCCCGCACGGTCACCGCGCGGGTGGCCGGGTCGATGCGTGCATCGATGGTGGTGACCTCTCCTTCGAACGTGCGCCCCGGCCACGCGACGCTGGTCGCGCTGACCTTGTCGCCCGCCGAAAGCGCGGCCAGTTCCACCTCGGGCACCTGGAAATCGACGTGCATGCGCTCGATGTCGTCCAGGGTGGCAATCACCGTGGTCGGCGTCAGCAGCGTACCAGGGCTGACCTGGCGGATACCCAGCACGCCTGCGAACGGCGCACGCACGCGACGGTCGCCGATGTCGGCCTGCATCTGCGCGACACGGGCCTCGGCAGCATCGCGGATCGACTTCTGCGTATCCAGCGTGGCGCTGGACACCAGCCGCTGCGTGGCCAGCTCGCGCTGGCGGCGGTACAGCTGGTCGGCCTCGTGGAAGGTGGCCTGCGCCTGCACCAGCGCAGCTTCCTGGGCCTGGCCGCGCAGAGTCACGATCGGCGCACCCGCAGCGATCTGCTGGCCGCTTTCGAAGTGCACCTTCTCCACGATCTCGCTGACCTTGGCGGTGATGCTGATCGACTCCCGCGCCTTGGCCGTACCCAGTGCCTGCAGGGTGTCGTTCCATTGCGTGGGCTGCACGATCTGCGCGGTGACCGGCACCGCTTCCCCCTGCCGTCGCGCGGCGGCCTCCTGTTTGCCTGCGCACCCGGCCAGGACGGCCAGGCTGAGGCCAAGGGCCAGGGTCGAAGCGATACGAGCCAACATGAACGGTCCTGATTGATCCACGGCCGCCGAGTGTAGGCATCCCCCCGCGAAGGCGGTATATGCCAAGCGTTTACCGGCGTGGAACCGGCGTCGCGATAGCGGCCTGAACCCGTTCCATGCAAGGGTCTGTGCGGCGGTGTCGGCGTATGTCGGGATGTATCCGGGCGACCGCTGGGCGTGCTGCTGCCGTAGAGTCGGACAGGTCCGGCGGAGGGCGTCGGATCGGGTCGGATCCTGGCGGGGATCCGATCCGGTTGTTCCTCTCTGCGGCCGATCCATCGGGGCCTGGCCGCGTTGTTGCTGTTGCGCCAGTTCTTCGCAGGTGCAGGGCGCTGCCCTGCCCGAGCACCCTCACACCGTGATGGTCTGGGTCAGCGATTCCCAGGTCGGCGGCAGCGGCCACGCGGCCACCTGGTTGCCGTCCAGTACCCGGCGCAGGTCGCGCGGATCGATCTGCGGCGCCAACACATGCACCAGCTCCAGCGCGTAATCGCGCAGCACCCGGTCACGCGGCAGCACCGCCCAGGCGATGCACTCGGCGATCGGAGCGGGTGCCGGCCATGCCTTGAGGTCTTCGTCGAGGGAACTGACCGCCATTTCGGCCAGCAGGCCCACACCCAGGCCGGTACGCACATAGGTCTTGATCAGATCGGCGTCCAGCGCAGTCAGCGCCAGATCCGGAACCAGCCCGTTGGCAGCAAAGGCACGCTGCAGCGACGAGTTCGGGCGCGTGGACGATTCATAGCTGATCAAGGGCTGGCGGGCGAGCGCCGCCAGGTCCGGTGCGCGGCCCGCGCGATCCAGCGGATGGCCCTTGGGCACCACCACCAGCCGCCGCCAGCGGAACAACGGTACGGCGATGCCATCGCCAGGCTCCCCACCGGCCGTACTGATGATGGCGATGTCCGCATCACCCTGGTTCAACCGATCCAGCGCATCGGCTTCGGCGGCCTGCTGCAGGTGCACGCTGACCTGCGGATACGCCTGCTTGATCGCCGCCACCGCAGGCGGCAGCACGAAGCGCGCCTGGGTATGGGTGGTGGTCAGGATCAGCTGGCCCTGGCTTTCGCGGCGCTGGTTGGCCGCGTAGGTGCGGATGTTGTTGGCCTCGGCCAGTACGGCGCGCGCGCGGGAGATCACCTCGGTGCCGGCCGGGGTGACCGACTCCAGGCTGCGACCCTTGCGTACGAACAGCAGGAAGCCCAGCTCGTCCTCCAGCTGCTTGAGCTGCTTGGACAGGCCGGGTTGGGTGGCGTGCACGCGCGAGGCAGCCAGCGTGATGTTCAGCTCGGCGTCGGCGATGGCGACCAGATAGCGCAGCTGGGTCAGCGTCATGGGCGGGCAGGCAGCAGGGGCGGAGGTCCACTCTAGGGTCAATTACCGTCACCAGCTTATAACCAAAGGTTGTTTAAGAAAGGCATCTGGTCATTTCCGGGCGTCATATGCCGGCGCTACGGTCAGCCGGCAGCCGCTGGCGTGAACAGCCAGCTCTCCCTCTTCCCGCCCGCCGTCCTGGCGCGGCCCCGCCTCCGGAGCGCTTCCATGGCCCTGTACGACTCCATCCTCGACACCGTCGGCAACACCCCCATCGTCAAGCTGCAGCGCCTGGCGCCGCCGCAGGTCAGCCTCTACGCCAAGGTCGAGTCGTTCAATCCCGGCGGTTCGGTCAAGGACCGCCTGGCGCTGGCGATCATCCTCGACGCCGAGGCCCGTGGCCTGCTCAAGCCGGGTGACACCATCGTCGAAGCCACCTCGGGCAACACCGGCGTGGCGCTGGCGATGGTGGCCGCCGCCCGTGGCTACAAGTTCGTGGCGACCATGGTCGAGACGTTCTCGGTGGAACGCCGCAAGCTGATGCGTGCCTACGGCGCCAAGGTGATCCTGACCCCGGCGGCGGAACGTGGCAGCGGCATGGTGCGCAAGGCGCGCGAACTGGCCGAACAGCATGGCTGGTTCCTCGCCAGCCAGTTCGCCAATCCGGCCAACCCGGCCTACCACCGCAACACGACGGCGGCGGAGATCCTGCGCGACTTCGCCGGCAGGCGCCTGGACTATTTCGTCAGCGGCTGGGGAACCGGCGGAACCCTCACCGGTGTCGGCGAGGTACTGAAGGTCGCACGGCCGCAGACCCGCATCATCGCCACCGAGCCAGCCGGCGCCGCGCTGCTCAAGGGCGATGACTGGAAGCCGCACAAGATCCAGGGCTGGACGCCGGACTTCGTGCCGGACGTGCTCAACCGCGACGTGGTGGATGAACTGGTGTCGGTCGAAGATGACCGCGCCATCGCCACCGCGCGCCGGCTGGCTGCCGAGGAAGGCATCTTCGTCGGCATCTCCGCCGGCGCCACGGTCGCCAGCGCGCTGGATGTGGCCAGCCGTGCCGAGCCGGGTTCGGTGATCCTGGCGATGCTTCCGGATACCGGCGAGCGCTACTTCTCCACGCCCCTGTTCGCCGACGTGAACGAAGGTTCCGACGACGAGTGGCTGGCCGGCCTGCCGTGATGCACAGGGTCGGATCCCTTTCCCGTCCGGGAAAGGGCTCTGGCCCTGCCGGCGCACCTCGGAAACATGGGGTCAGAGCCTTTTCCATACGGAAAAGGATCTGACCCCTTTCTGCTTCAGCCTGCATGAAGGTGGCGACCGCCATCGTGCGTGAAGACCGTCGGATCGCAGCGCGTGAGACGGTCATGACGCAGCATCGATGGCCTGTCCCCTACGCTGGGTACAGCCGCCGCAGGTACTGCGCGGAACATCCGACAGGCAGGAGACGGACGCATGAAGATCGAAGTGTGGCAGGGCGACATCACGACCCTGGCGGTGGATGCGATCGTCAACGCGGCCAATGAATCGCTGCTGGGCGGCGGCGGAGTGGACGGTGCGATCCACCGTGCCGCCGGGCCCGGCCTGCTGGCCGAATGCCGGCAACTGCCGGAACTGCGGCCAGGCGTGCGCTGCCCGACCGGTGAGGTGCGCGCCACCGGCGCCCATGCATTGCCGGCGCGGCACGTGCTGCACACGGTGGGCCCGGTCTGGCACGACGGCCTGCGCGATGAACCCGCGCTGCTGGCCAACTGCTACTGGAAATCGCTGCAGCTGGCCGAATCGCTCGGGGTGCAGTCGATCGCGTTTCCGGCCATCAGCTGCGGCGTGTACGGCTATCCGCTGTACCAGGCCGCGCAGATCGCCGTGACGGAAACCCTGGCGTGGCAACGCAGCCATGCACAGCCGATGCGGATCGTGCTGGTTGCTTTCAATACCGCCACGGCCAAGGCCTATCAGCAGGCTCTGGCCAGCGCCGGGCAGAACGCGGACAACGAAGTACGCGGCACGCTGCTGCCGCCGCTGGGCGATACCGGCTTCGCTGCCGCGCATTGAGCACGGGGCGGCGGCACTGAAGAAAAGGCCGGGCAATGCCCGGCCTTTTCATTGCGGCAGTGCCCCTGGACGCGTCAGCGGCTGGCCGCCTCGACCGCGGCGTCACCCGGCACGGCCGCCGCATCCGCCGCCGCGCGGGCCGCCGACGCCGCGGCGCCGGCAGCGCTGGCGCCATCGATCTGCACGCGCACCTCGACCAGACCCTGCTCGTCGCTGAGGCTGGAAACATCGACGGTGTAATGACCGGCCGGCAACGATTCCTGCAGACGCGCGTTGGTACCGTTGCCGCCGTCGTCGTCGACCAGCTCGACATCACCGCCGACCACACGCAGCACGGTGTCCACCTGACCGGAGATCGCATCCAGGCGAACCTCGCCCGGACGCTCCAGTGTCAGCAGGAAGCGACGGCGACCTTCGCTGTCGAGCATGGTGAACACGCTGCCCGACTGCGGCAGTTGGGTACCGTCGCGCTCGACGATGTTGCCCGGCAGCTCGGTGCGGGCAACGGTCAGCTTGAAGGTGCCGGACGCATCGTCGTCCAGCCCGCGCACGCCCAGCGTGTACTTGCCGGGCTGCAACGGCAGCGACAGGCGCGAATTGGTGCTGTCACCGCCATCGTCGTTCTCCGCATCGATGTCGCCGCCCTTCAGCTTCAGCACGGTATCGAACGCGTCGGACGACAGATTGACCTCATAGAGGCCGGCCTTGTCCACCTGCAGGGTGTAGTCCTGCGATCCGGATACCAGCATGTCCACGACTTCGCCACTGCCTGCGATGGGCTTGCCGTCGTAGGGCACCAGCTTCTCCACCCGCAGGCGGTAAGGGCCGTAGGCGGTCGGGCTGTCGGCGTTGACCGCCACCTGGTAGGTGCCGGCACCGTTGGCGCGGAACGCCAGCGATACATCCCCGCTGCGCTCATAGCCGGTGCGGCTGCTGGCGACCAGGCTGCCATTGCTGAACACGGCAATCGAGCCACTGAGGGCACCGGTCAGCTTCATGCCCACCAGCTGCTTGTCCTCCAGCGTGATCTGGTACAGCTGGTGATGGCTGCCGTCATTGAAATTGATGCCGCTGCGCGAGGTGATCTCGCCGGAAACGGGCTTGTCGAACTCAAGCGACGGGGCCTTGCCCACATCCGCATTGCTGCCGGAACGGTTGCAACCTCCTGCGGCGAGGACCGTAGCAACGGCCAGCGTGATTGCTGCCAAACGCATGTTTTTCTCCTTGGCCTTCCATGTGTGTCCCCCGGGCCGGCCGGGCCCGCGGGAGGCGGAAAAGATACCCGCAAAAGCAAACGCCGGCGTGAGGCCGGCGTTGCCCTGTTCATCCTGCAATGGAACCGATCAACCGTTCCACTTGCCCAGTGCAGCCAGGCCGTTTTCCTTGGCGCGCTCGAACACGGTCTTCTGCGCGGCGGCGTAGTTGCCCTTCATGTCCTTGGCCCACAGCTTCAGTGCCGCCTGCTGCATGGCACGGCCATAGGAGAAGCTCAGCGGCCACGGCAGGTTGCCCAGCTGGTTCATCGCATTGAGGTGGGCGGTGGACTGTTCATCGCTCTGGCCACCGGACAGGAACACCACGCCCGGCAGGATCGCCGGCACGGTGCTCTTCAGGCACATCACGGTGGACTCGGCCACTTCCTCGACGTCGGCCTGCTCTTCGCAGTCCTTGCCCGAGATGACCATCGAAGCCTTCAGGATGGTGCCTTCCAGCAGCACGTTCTGCTGGTACAGGGCGTCGAACAGCGAACGCAGGGTGGCTTCGGTGACTTCGTAGCAGGTCTCGATGTCGTGGTCGCCGTCCATGATCACTTCCGGCTCGACCATCGGCACCAGGCCGCATTCCTGGCACAGCGCGGCGTAGCGGGCCAGCGCATGGGCATTGGATTCGATGCAGGTGCCCGACGGAATGCTCTCGCCGATGTTGATGACCGCACGCCACTTGGCGAAGCGCGCACCCAGCTTGTAATACTCCTGCAGGCGGTCGCGCAGGCCGTCCAGGCCTTCGGTGACCAGTTCGCCCGGGCAGCCGGCCAGCGGATGCGCACCCTTGTCCACCTTGATGCCCGGAATCATGCCGTGGTCGGCCATGTACTTGGCGAACGGCACGCCATCCTTGGTCGACTGGCGGATGGTTTCGTCGTACAGGATGGCGCCGGAAATGTGCTCGTTGAGCTTCGGCGTGGTCAGCAGCAGTTCGCGATAGGCGCGACGGTTCTCCTCGGTGTTCTCGATGCCCACGCCGGCGAAGCGCTTGGCGATGGTACCGGTGGATTCGTCGATCGCGATGATGCCCTTGCCCGGGGCAACCATGGCCTGGGCGGTTTCAGCCAGCTGTTCGATGCTCATGTACTTCCTGTGGCGGGTGCGGGAAAAACGTAAGTATAGCCCCGCAGCCCGTGGCCTCGACGTGGAGGCCAGACTGGAAACGATTCCAATGTCCATTCAGGACAGGCGCTGTCCTGCGGTGTTCCGGTCAGAGCCCCGGCGGGGCTCCGACCCGGTTCCGCAGCGGTTACAGATCGCCCAGACCGCTGGCGCGACCGTCTTCGCCCACCTGGAGCAGGCGCAGGGTGTTGGTCGCACCGTGGGTTTCCATATGCTCACCGCTGGTGAACACCACCCGATCGCCGGCCTGCAGCAGATCCGATTCGACCAGCAGGCGGATGCTGCCACGTGCGGCTTCGCGCGGGGTCAGGCCACGGCTGTCGAAATTGATCGGAAACACATCGCGCATCAGCGCCATCTGCCGGCGTGCGCCGTCATGTCGGGTCACCGCGAACACCGGTGCCTTGGCGCGGAAGCGCGACAGGTAGCGCGCGGTACCGCCGGACTCGGTCATGGCCACGATGGCCCGCACGCCCACGTGCTGGGACAGGAACATGGTCGCCATCGCGATGGCCTGGTCGGCGCGCTCCAGGTTGCGCGGCGACGCATTGAAGTCGGTCTCGGTCTGGAACTGGCGCTCGGCGCCCAGGCAGATGCGCGCCATCGCCTCCACGGCCTTGACCGGATACGCACCGGCAGCGGTTTCGGCCGACAGCATCACCGCATCGGTGCCGTCGATCACGGAGTTGGCCACGTCCAGCACTTCCGCGCGGGTCGGGATCGGGCTTTCCACCATCGACTGCAGCATCTGGGTGGCAGTGATCACCACCTTGTTCTGCGCCAGCGAAGCCTTGATGATCTTCTTCTGCAGGCCCGGCAGCTCGGCATCGCCGATTTCCACGCCGAGGTCGCCGCGCGCCACCATCACCACGTCACTGGCCTCGACGATCTCTTCCAGGTTCTCGATCGCTTCGGTGCGCTCGATCTTGGACACCAGCGCGGCGTAGCAGCCGTGCGATTCGGCGATCGCGCGGGCATCGTTCATGTCCTGCGCATTGCGGCAGAAGGAGACGGCGATGAAGTCGACACCGATCTTGGCGACGATCCCGATCAGCTCCTTGTCGCGCTCGGTCAACGCGCCCAGCGACAGGCCACCGCCCTGCTTGTTCAGGCCCTTGCGATCGGACAGCACCCCGTCGTTGAGCACGGTGCTGATGATCCGCTCACCCTGCACCTCGACGACCTGCAGCTGCATCAGGCCGTCATCGAGGAGCAGGACATCACCGGGGCCGACGTCCTGCGGCAGGCCGAGGTAGCTCACGCCCACCTGCGTGGCATCGCCGGCCGGTGCATTGGGCGAGGCGACCAGATCGAAACGGTCGCCCGCCTTGAGATGGATCTTGCCTTCGGCAAAGCGCTCGATGCGGATCTTCGGGCCCGGCAGGTCGGCCAGGATGCCCACTTCCACGCCCACCCGCTGCGCGGCAGCGCGCACGTCGGCGGCACGCTTGGCCTGGCCGGACGGGTCACCGTGGCTGAAGTTCAGGCGCACCACGTTGACGCCGGCGCGGAACAGATCCTCCAGCACGCCCGGCGGATCGGTGGCCGGACCGAGGGTGGCTAGGATCTTGGTGCGACGCTGACGCTCGAACATGGTGAATGGGCCTCTCCCGTTAAAGCACGGAAATTAGCACATCCTTCACGCCCCATGTATGCGGTTACAACCTTGTGCTGCCTGACTCTGCGGGACATCTAACGGACATCGCCCGGACATACGCCGGCGCAGGGTGCCCGGTAGCGTCGGCCATGGCTGGCGGGCTTCGGGCAAAGCCGCCGGGCATGGCACGCCGCGACCGGTCGAAGAGGCATCAGGCCAACAGTGTCGTCAGCTGGACCGGCTCGCGTGCCAGCTGGCCCGCACCGGCTTCAGTGAGTTCCGCTTCGCCACCAAACCCCCACAGCACACCGATGCTGCGCAGGCCGTGGTGACGCGCGCCCTCGATATCCATGCGACGGTCGCCGATCATCCAGCACTGCGTGGGCGACACCTGCAACCGGCGCAGCGCTTCGCCGACCAACTCGGGCTTGTGGCTGCGCGAACCATCCAGGGTCGAGCCGATGATGTCCTCGAACAATCCGCCGAACGGCAGATGGGCCAGGATCCGGCGCGCGTGCGGCTCGTTCTTGGCAGTGACCACCGCCAGGCGGTGGCCACGCCCATGCAAGGTGCGCAGGGCGTCCTCTACCTGGGGGTACACCGTGTGCTCGCGCCAGCCCTCGGCATCGAAGCGTTCGCGGTAGTACCCGACGGCCTGCTCCACCCGCGCCGGTTCGATGAACAGCGGCGCGAACGTGGTGCGCAGCGAAGGCCCGATCCAGCCCAGCAGGGTTTCCCGTGCCGGCACCGGATGCTCCATCTTCTGCAGCGCATAAGCGATGCAGGTGGTGATGCCCACCTGCGAATCGATCAACGTACCGTCCAGGTCGAAGAAGAGCGTCGCGCGTTCTTCCGGTGCCGGGTGGGCAGAACCGGCCTGGGTGCCGTCCCGGTTCATGCGCCGCGCGCGGCGAGCGCGGCCACGGCCGGCAGGGTCTTGCCTTCCAGGAACTCCAGGAACGCGCCGCCACCGGTGGAGATGTAGCTCACATCCTTGGCGATGTCGAACTTGTCGACCGCTGCCAGGGTGTCGCCACCGCCGGCGATGGAGAACGCCGGGGACGTGGCGATGGCACGCGCCAGCGCTTCGGTCCCCTTGCTGAAGGCTTCAAACTCGAACACGCCGACAGGGCCGTTCCAGACCACGGTGCCGGCATTCGCGATCAGCTGCGCGTACTGGGCAGCGGTCTGCGGACCGATGTCCAGGATCAGATCATCTTCGGCGACCGCATCCACGGCCTTCACTTCGGCAATGGCGTCGGGCAGGAACTGCTTGGCCGTGACCACGTCCACCGGAAGCGGAATCTCGGCCCCCCGCGCCTTGGCGTCGGCAACGATCTTCCGGGCGGTGTCCAGCAGGTCCGGCTCGTACAGCGACTTGCCGACCTTGTAGCCGGCAGCCGCGATGAAGGTGTTGGCGATGCCGCCCCCCACGATCAGCTGGTCGACCTTGCCCACCAGGTTGGCCAGCAGTTCCAGCTTGGTGCTGACCTTGCTGCCGGCCACGATGGCCAGCAGCGGCTTGGCGGGTGCGTCCAGCGCCTGCGCCAGGGCATCCAGCTCGGCCATCAGCAGCGGGCCACCCGCGGCGACCGGGGCGAAACGGATCACGCCGTGGGTGGACGCCTGCGCGCGGTGCGCGGTACCGAAGGCATCCATCACGAACACATCGCACAGCGCGGCGTACTTCTTCGACAGGGCTTCGTCATCCTTGCCCTCGCCGACGTTCATCCGGCAGTTTTCCAGCAGCACCAGCTGGCCCGGCTGCACCTCGACGCCGTCGATCCAGTCGCGCACCAGCGGCACCTCGCGACCCAGCAGTTCGGACAGGCGTGCGGCAACCGGTGCCAGCGAATCGGCTTCGCTCCACACGCCTTCCTTCGGCCGGCCCAGGTGCGAGGTGACCATCACCGCCGCGCCCTGCTCCAGTGCGCGCTTGAGCGTCGGCAGCGAAGCGGTGATGCGCTGTTCGGAAGTGATGCGGCCATTCTCGATCGGCACGTTCAGATCCTGGCGGATCAGCACGCGCTTGCCGGAGAGGTCGAGGTCGGTCATGCGGACGATGGACATGGGCAACTCTTGGGCTCAGGGACGGGGTGCCGGCGTTCGGCAGACCGTCATTGTATCGGCTGCGGCAGAACGGATGGCGCCGGCCGCAGCGCCGCTCCATGCGCGGCCGGGATTCGTCGGGATCTACGCCGAAGGCGCAGGCTTCTGCCTGAGCAGGCTGACCGCCAGACCGCCGACAACCAGTACCCCCACGCCCAGCAGCGCCCACAGCAGCCAGGCCTTCCAGTCCCGCTGCGGTTCCAGCGCTGCGTCTCCGGCCAGCGGCTCGGGGCGGCCCTCCAGGCGTGCCAGCGTCGGCTGCCAGGCCGGATCGTTGCGCTGGCGAAGTTCCTCGATCAGCACCCCGATCGGCGCCTCCGCGCGGCGCGCCGTCGCGCTGCCCACCGCCAGTGCATAGGGCGCAGCGCCCTGGCTCAGGAACACCATCACTTCCGGCTGGTAGCCCAGGCGCAGGGTGGGGGCGCCGGCGATCTCCGCCGGGCTTGCCACCAGCTTCCAGTAGCGGTCGCGGTGCACATCGCCCAGCACCTGCGCCGCCGACTGCTGACGCGGGCCCTGCGTTCCCTGCTGCAGCTGATAGGCGATCCACGGTGCACTGCGTCGTTGCCACTGCGCGCCTTCATCGTCGCGGCTGAACAGCGTCCACTGCACCAGGCTGTTGTCGGTACTGGCGACATCGGCGCGCGCGATCGGGAAACGGCCGTCCAGTTCGAAGGTGTATTCGCCCTTGCCCTGCGCTGTCGGCGTCAGTGACAGCCACTCCCACGGCAACGTCGCCGGTGCCGGCGGAAGCTCGGCGAGCACGCCATGCAGGGCAGGCAGTCGCGCGTCGCCCTGCGGCAGCACGCGCAGATAGCGCGCATTGCCGTCAACCTGCAGGCGTCGCTGCAGCAGGCGTTTGCCGGCGCGCTGCAGGTCCACCAGCGGAATGTCCCGGCCGATGGCGCGCCAATGCTGCAGGTCATCGCTGGCATCCAGCTGCACCTGCGCCTGCAGCGGCTGGCCACTGTCGGCCCAATCCAGCACCAGCGCCGCCAGCGGCTGCTGGCCGAGCACGCTGGCATCGATCAGCCAGCCGCCCTGCCCGTTCACCGTGCCGGCGCCCACGCGTGCTTCGACCCTGCGCACACGGCCGTCGGTATCGCGCTCGGTCAGCAGCTGCAGGTCGTTGCGTTGCGCATCGGCCAGCGGCGGCAGTGCGAACCAGGGCAGCTCACGCTGCACCGGCGGCTGTGCCAGCGGCGCGTCGGGGGCCAGCAATGCCGACGGCAGGGCCTGTCCGGCCGCATTGAACACCTGCAGGTCACCCAGGTCTGCTGCGCCTGCACGGCGGTAGATCGCCGGTTCCAGCACCACCCGATAGGCGCCGGACTGCGCACTGGACAGCGTCAGCGGCCACTGCTCGGCGTACTGCGTGCGGTAGTCGGACGCGTGTACGGCCATGGTGGCGAACAGGCCCAGCATCGCCGGCACCACCCCCCTGCTCCACATTCTCATTGGTTTTCCTCCACGGATGGCACCGCGCCCGGTGGCGCCGGTGCCAGATAACCGACGACCGTACACAGCAGGCCATAGGCGATGAACGATGCGATCCCGAGCAGGTTGCCCAGATGCTGGCGATCGATGAGGACCAGCTTGGCCAGGACCACGCCCATCAGCACCGCGCCGACCATCCACAACACACGCTGGCCACGACGCGAGCCCCACACCCAGGCGATCACGCCGAGCACGCTCCACAGCACGGTCAGGCTGGTCTGGGCCAAGCTGTAGCGCGCCATCGACGTACTCCAGGCCAGTCCCCCCCAGTGGTGCACGCCATGCAGGACCAGGCTGGTGAGGGCGATGAAGCCCGCCAGTGCCAGCACCGGCAGGCGCCGCCTGCGCAGCGCGGGCGGTGCCACATCGCTGTACAGCCAGCGCGCCAGCAGCAACAGGCTCAGCCACTGCCCCATCTCGGCCGGGTTCAGCACCGGCAGCCACGGCAGCGGTGCCGCAGTGCCCGGCAGCAGCTGGCCCAGCAGCCATCCGGTCGCCAGCAGCGCGAACAGCACGCACTGCAGCGGCACGCGTGCGGCATCGAATGCCGGGCCCAGCGGCCAGCGCAGCCAACCCCAGCGCCACAGTGACAGGGCGGCCAGCAGCAGCCAGGGCAGCGTCACCAGCAACAACGTCCAGCCCTGTGCCAAGCCAGCCTCGCCGCCTCCCCACAGGGCCAGCAGCGAAAGCAGCGATGGCCACAGCAGCCACCACAGGAACTGGGCGATGCGCGCCACCGTGTCGCCGCCCTGGCGCAGGCACAGCAACGTGCGCACCCCCAGCACGGCGAACAGCGCCCATGCCAGGGCGCCGTGGCCCGCGAACGGTTGCTGGTGTGCATGGCTTTGCGCCAATGCCAATGGGAACGCCATCGCCAGCATCGCCAGTGCGGTCATCCCCAGCGCACGTGCCGGTTGCCGGCGCTGCACCTCGGCTGCCAGCCAGGCGGTCGCCGCCACCAGCACCAGCAGTGCATCGGCCTGCGAAGCATGCGCGAGAAAACGACCGATCTCGTGCACCCAGCCGCCGAGCCACCACAGCAGGCCCCACAGGTAGTAGACCAGGGCGATCTCATGACGTGCCCGGCGCTGGTAGCTCCACGCCGACGCCAACCCCGCCACGGCCAGCAGCAGCGCACCGATCGCGGTGGGATTGAGCAGCAGGCGCGCGTCCTCGTGCCAGTGGTTGCCACCTGCCACGAAGGCGAATGCCGCCGCCATCTGCAGCAGCGCAGCGGACACCTGTGGCAGCCAGCGCCTCTGGCGCAGACCGAGCCAGGCCAGCCCGGCACCTTCCAGCGCGAACACCGCACCGGTGGCACGGGCGGACAAGGCCAGCGGCACGGCCAGCGTGGCGAAACCCACCGCCAGCACCGCGTGCGACTGCGCCAGCACCGTATACGAGGCCCGGGCGATCAAGGCACGCGCCAGCACCGCGTAGATCACCGCAAGGCCCAGCGCGCACAGCGCCAGTGTCATCGGCTGTTCGTGCAGCATCGCCGCCTGCAGCGAGAAGGCGATCAAAGGCGTGCCGAACACCAGGCTGCCATCGACCAGATCGCGGCGACCGGCAGGCTGCCTGCGCGCGTACAGCAGGGGAATCAGCAGATAGAAGGCGAAGAACAGCAGCAGGAACGGTTCGGTGCTGGAGAACTTCTCGGCCCTGTACTGAAGCACGCCCCAGAACGTGCCGATACCGAAGGTGAACGCGAAGCCCAGCAGGTTCAGCGCGCGCCACGGACGGAACCAGGCGATGGCGAAGATGCCGGCGTTGAGCACTGCGTAGTAGCTGAAGAGGCCGACATGGTTGCCACTGCCGGTCGACAGCCACAGCGGGGCCATGAAGCCCGCCAGGATGCCCAGCACCGCCAGGGTGCGCGAGTTCTGCAGCACTGCCAGCACGCACAGGCCGGCGACCAGCGCGATTGAACTGGCGAACGCAAATCCCGGCGCAAGCAGTTCAAAACGCTTGAATGCCGCGAAGATGGTCAGCAGCAGCACACCGATGGCGCCGCCCTGCAGGGCCAGCGCGAACAGACGCCGGCGTTCGCGCTGATGCCAGCCGAAGGCCAGCAGGCCCAGCGCACCAGCGGTGACGGCCGCCAGCCGGAGTTCGACCGGGAGCACCAGCCAGCCCTGGTCACTGACGTACTTCAGCAGCGCGGCAACACCGGCCAGCAGCACCAGCATGCCGATCTTGACCGGCACGTTGCCCTCGGTGAACCAGCGTTTGACGGCGCCGATGCCACGCTCGAAGAAGCCCGGCCCGGCCGGCTCGACCGGCGGCGCAGGCGGGGGCGGCGTGGCCGGCAGCGGTGGTGGTGGCGGCGCTGCCTGCCGCGGCGGCGCCGGCACGGAGGATTCCGGCGCATGGGCCGCCACGGGAGAAGGTGCTGCCGCAGCCCGCGGTCGCTCCATGGCGGGCGCGTCCGTTGCCGGAACGGGGGCGGGCCCGGGCGGTGGCGCGGCAGCGCGCGGCGATTGCGACACATCGGCCAGTGCGCTCTCCAGCGCGGTGACCCGGCGCCGCAGGCCGGCGATCATCACCAGCGCGACCACCAGCAGCAGCGGAATCGCCAGCAGTATCAATACGACCAGGGCTATCAGTGCTTCCATTGCGTGCCTTCCCATGCGATCCCGCGCCCCTGCGGCGGCGGTCGGACCGCCCCATGCTACGACAGGGCCGGTCTCTCAAACGACGAACCCCGGCCAGGCCGGGGTTCGTGCGCGATCTTCGCCGGCCTTACTTGGCGGCGACGACCCTGGCCATTTCCAGGCACTTGTTGGAGTAGCCCCACTCGTTGTCGTACCACGACACGAGCTTGACGAAGGTACCGTCCAGGGCGATGCCGGCTTCGGCATCGAACACCGAGGTGTGGGTCTCACCGCGGAAGTCGGTGGCCACGACCTTGTCTTCGGTGTAGCCGAGGATGCCCTTCAGCGCGCCTTCGCTCTGTGCCTTCACTTCGGCGCAGATCTCGGCGTAGGTGGCTTCCTTTTCCAGCTCGACGGTCAGGTCGACCACCGACACGTCCGAGGTCGGCACGCGGAAGCTCATGCCGGTGAGCTTCTTGTTCAGTTCCGGAATGACCACGCCGACCGCCTTGGCCGCACCGGTGGAGGACGGAATGATGTTCTCCAGGATGCCGCGGCCGCCGCGCCAGTCCTTGTTGGACGGGCCGTCAACGGTCTTCTGGGTAGCCGTGGCGGCGTGCACGGTGGTCATCAGGCCACGCTTGATGCCCCACTTGTCGTTGATGACCTTGGCCAGCGGGGCCAGGCAGTTGGTGGTGCACGAGGCGTTGGAGATGATCGCCTGGCCGGCGTAGGTCTTGTCGTTCACGCCGAACACGAACATCGGCGTATCGTCCTTGGACGGGGCGGACAGGATGACCTTCTTGGCGCCGGCATCGATGTGCTTCTGCGCGGTTTCCTTGGTCAGGAACAGACCGGTGGACTCGATGACCACGTCCACGCCCACTTCGTCCCACTTCAGGTTGGCCGGATCGCGTTCCTGGGTCAGGCGGATCTTCTTGCCGTTGACCAGCAGGTCGTTGCCCTGCACCGACACGTCAGCCTTGAAGCGACCGTGCACGGAGTCGTACTTGAGCATGTAGGCCAGGTAATCCGGCTCCAGCAGATCGTTGATGGCCACGATTTCGATGTCGTCGCCGAAGTTCAGCACCGCCGAGCGCAGGACGTTACGCCCGATGCGACCGAAACCGTTGATACCAACCTTGATTGCCATTTCTCAAGCTCCTGCAGCCGCGACGGGTGCGGCGGGGTGGATAGGGCCCACAAGTCTAGCAGGCCCGGCCTGGCCACCGCCGGCCAGACCGGGCCGGTGGCGGGCGGGCTGGCCGGATTTGATCCGGATCAAAGCGTTAGCGCGGCGTGAGGCCGAGACTGGCCCCATCCACCCCGCAACGAGAACACCCCCATGCGCAAGACCTCTCCCCTGATCGTGGCCAGCCTGGCCGCCGCCCTGTCCCTCGCCGCCGCCCCGGCGATGGCCCAGTCCAAGGGCGACTGGACCCTTTCGGCCGGCGTGCACCAGGTGGCACCGAAGTCGAACAACGGCTGGCTGGCCGGTGGCACGCTGAAGGTCGACGTCGACAACGACGTCAAGCCGACCATCACCGGTGAGTATTTCATCGCTGACAACCTGGGCATCGAAGTGCTGGCGGCACTGCCGTTCAAGCACGACATCAACATCAACGGCCTCGGCCGTGTCGGCAGCACCAAGCAGCTGCCGCCGGTGGTGACCGTGCAGTACCACTTCAACAGCAAGGGCAAGGTGTCGCCGTTCATCGGTGCGGGCGTGAACTACACGACCTTCTTCAGCGAAGACACCACGGGCGCGCTCAAGGACAGCCGGCTGAAGCTGCAGGACTCCTGGGGTCTGGCCGCGCACGCCGGCGTGGACTTCGCGATCGGCGAGAAGGGCGCGCTGCGCGTGGACATGCGCTGGATCGACATCGACAGCAAGGTGAAGCTGGACGGCCAGAAGATCGGTACGGTCAACATCGATCCGCTGGTCTACGGCGCCTCCTACGTCTTCAAGTTCTGAGCGCGGCCTCCGGCGTGGCGGGCCTGCCCCGCCCTCCGGCCAACCGCTGAACCCTCCGCAGCATGTTGCCCCGGTGATCGCCGGGGCTTTTTTTCGGCCTACCCATCCGTGGCCAGCTCCACCCGGTTGCGCCCGGACGCCTTGGCCCGATACAGCGCGGCATCCGCACGCGCCAGTGCCTGCTCCAGCGAATCGGCGCCATCGTCATGCCACCGCGCCACACCAATGCTGACGCTCACCACCGGCGCGGCGTCCGAATCGGCATGGGCGATCGCCAGCGCCTGGACCTGCTGACGCATCCGCTCGAACGGCGCGGTTTCCGGCTCGCCTGGCGACCACTGCCCCAGCGCCACGAACTCCTCACCGCCGTACCGCGCGACCACCGAGTCAGCGCCGCGAAGCTGCGCGGCCAGCGTCACCGCCACCGCATGCAGGACCGCATCGCCCGCCGGGTGACCATGATGGTCGTTGTAGCGCTTGAAGTAGTCGATGTCGATCATTGCGATGCGCAAGGCGCCACGCGCGTGCGGCCGGCGGAGATAACGCTTGAAGATCTGGTTGGCACGACGATCGAATGCGCGCCGGTTGAGCAATCCGGTCAATCCGTCGTGGTTGGCCAGTGCGTCCAGCCGCTGCTCGGCGCGCCAGGTTGCACGCGCCTGCCTTTCCAGGATGTAACTGCCGAAGATGCCAGCCAGGTTGCTGGCCAGCACGAACGTCACGCTCTGCAGCATCTGCGCCCAGTGTCGGCCGACCTGCAGCTCCGCCAGCACGAACGCCGATGCGATCAGGGTTCCGGTCAGCGTGGCGACGCCGAAGCGCAGGCCACACAGGAAGTAGTTCAGCAGCAGGAACAGGCTGACGCCTTCATAGGGATAATCCACGCCGGCGCGATGCGCCGTCCAGATCATCGTCACCAGCGCCAGCCCGCTGATCAGCACCGCACCGCCCCCCAGCCACTGCAGATGGCGGCGGAACGCCGGGACGAAGGTGAGTGCTACCGCCACCAGCAGTACCGGCAGCAGCAGCCCGAGCCGCCAGCGCAGCACCTGTGCATGCACATCCGGCGGAAGCCAGAAATGGTCCAGCACGGCAAAGCCGATTGAAAAGATGCCGGCAACGGCACAGGCCCAGCGCATCCGCCAGACCACCTGTTCATCGAACGCGCGGGCAAGGCCGTCGTCCGCATGTACTGCCGTGATGCGCCGGTCCGTGATGCTCATCGCGATGTCCCCGCCCGTGGCCGCGCCACCGTAACGGTCCGCGCATCAAGGGCGCGTGGCGAGCGGCCATGCTGGATCAAACGCGTCCGGCCGCCGCCCCGCTAGAATGCCGGTATGAAAGCCCTGCATTCCCTGTTCCTCGCCGCCGCGATCGCGCCGGCTCTGCTGTCCGCCTCCGCCCCTGCCCATGCCTGGGGCGCGCAAGGTCATCGCCTTGTCGCTGAGGTAGCGGATTCCCGCCTCTCGCCCGCTGCACGCGCCGAAGTCGACCGACTGCTGGCCACCGAACCCGGTGCCACCCTCGCCAGCGTGGCGCCCTGGGCCGACCAGCTGCGCGCCAAGGACCCGGGCCTCGGCCGCCGCTCCGCCGGCTGGCATTACGTCAACATCGCCGAAGACGGCTGTCACTACGAAGCGCCGAGGCACTGCACCAACGGCAACTGCATCGTCGAGGCGCTGAAGGCACAGAGCGCGATCCTCGGCGATCGCAGCCTGACCGACGGCGAGCGGCTGCAGGCCCTGAAGTTCGTGGTGCATCTGGTCGGCGACATCCACCAGCCAATGCATGCCGGCTACGGTCACGACAAGGGCGGCAACGACTTCCAGCTGCAGTACGGCAACCGCGGCACCAACCTCCATTCGCTGTGGGACAGCGGCATGCTCAATACCCGCAAGCTGGACGACAACGGCTATCTGCCGGTGCTGCGGTCGCTGCCGGCGCCGAAACTGGCGCGCCAGTCCAATCCGCAGCGCGATCCGCAGGCGTGGGCTGAAGCCAGCTGCCGCATTTCGATGCAGGCCGGCGTTTATCCAGCCTCGCGTAAGATCGGTGATGAATACACCGCGCGCTACCGCCCGGTGGCGGAAGCGCAGCTGCGGCTGGCCGGCGAGAATCTGGCGCAGCTGCTGAACCGCGTGCTCGCCGCACGCTGAGGAGGTTGCCGATGCCGGTCCAGGTCCAGTCGTTCTTCCATCGTGACAGCAATACCTTCAGCTACCTGGTCAGCGACCCGGCCAGCGGCGAGGCTGCGCTGATCGATCCGGTGCTGGACTACGACCCGGACACCGATGCCAGCAGCGAGTCGCCGGTCCAGCCGGCACTGCGCGCGATCGAGCAGCAGGGGCTGCGGCTGAGGTGGCTGCTGGAGACCCACGCCCACGCCGACCATGTGTCGGCCGGGCGGCGGCTCAAGCAGCGTTTCCCTCACGCCACGCTGGCCATCGGTGAGGGCATCCGCGCCGTGCAGGCGACCTTTGCGCCGCGGTTCGGCCTGCAGCTTCCTGCCGCAGACGACATCTTCGACCACCTGTTCGCCGACGGCGAGACCTTCACGCTGGGCGAACTGCGCGGCCAGGTCATCGCCGTACCCGGCCACACCAGCGACAGCATCGCCTACCTGATCGGCGACGCACTGTTCACGGGCGATTCGCTGTTCATGCCCGACGGCGGTACCGCCCGCTGCGATTTCCCCGGCGGCGATGCGGCGCAGCTGTACCGCTCGATCCAGCGCCTGCTGGCGTTGCCCGAGTCCACCCGTGTGTTCGTCTGCCACGACTATGGCCCGGGCGGCCGCGACATCGCCAACGAGACCACCATCGGCGAGCAGCGCGCGCGCAACATCCACGTGCATGACGGCGTGGCCGAAGCCGACTTCGTCAGCGTGCGCCAGGCCCGCGACGCCACGCTGGCCGAACCGGCGCTGATGCAACCGGCGGTGAAGGCCAACATCCAGGGCGGCGCCTGATCGACGCCGCTGTGCTGGCCGGGCATGGCCCGGCGCTACCCGGCATCACGCGTGATCATTTTCCCTGCGTGCGGACCGTCTGCCGGCCCTTCACGATCTCGAAGGTGAAGGCGTACAGCAGGCTGACCGGCACCGGCTCGATGCGCTCGGCGCTCCCGCAGTCGCCGCGGTCGGATGGGACCTTGCCGACCGGATAGTGACAGACCGCGGCAGCGCTGTACTTCCACATCGCCACCGCCTCCTGCGCCGCCTGCAGCAGCGGCGCGTTCTCCGCTGCAGCGCCGGCGGCGCACTCGGGGCGGTCGGTCAGCGGCAGGCTGCGCTCGACCACGCCTTCGGCATCGACCACTACCTGCAGGCAGATGGTGGTGGGCGCCAGTTCGGTACGCGGATCGCGGTCGCCCACCTTCGGATCAGGCGCCGCATACAGCTGCGGCATCCGATAGCCTTCGCCCGCCGCCAGCGCATAGGCCTGCACCTGGCCGCTGCCGCCCGCCGCCGTGGGCTGCAACCGCTGATGGCCGACACTCTCGCTGCGGGTGTCAACCGTGCCCAGTCGTTCCTGGGTGGCACAGCCTGCCAGCAGCGTGGCCAACAGCAGCGCGGCCTGCCTCACCGCGCGCGCTCCGCTTCCTTCTCGTCCTCACTCATGGAGAACGTCAGCGGAATGCGCACGGCGGAAGCCACCGGACGCCCATCCTTCAGGGCCGGCCGGAAGGTCCAGCCCTTGGCGGCCGTGACCGACACCGCATCGAACACACCGGGATTGGTGGCACTGAGCACCTGTACGTCGGTCGGCCTGCCCTCGGCATCGATCTCGACCTTCAAGGTGACGACGCCGGTCAGGCCCTGCTGGAACGCAGACTCCGGATACTTCGGCGGTGCCATCCTCTCGACCTGCGCTGGACGCTGCAGGCCGGCCGCAGCGGCATCGGCCTGCGCGTACTCGGCTGGCTCGACGCCGATCGACGACACGCCGGCCATCCCGAGCTGGCTTGCCCACGCCACCGTGGCCAGGCCCGCGCACACCCCGACCACCAGCACCTGCCCGGACACCCACGGCAATGCCTTCCGCTTGGACTGCTTCAACATGGCGATTCGCTCCTTCAACACGGGTTGGCTGCGCCAGTGACACACTGCCGGCGCAACCGGGTGAACCAGCTGCGCCTTCAGCAGCGTGCTGGCGTAAAGTCCGCGCAGCGCAGGCTGCGTGGCAATGGTGCGGGCATCGCAGGCCAGTTCCTGGTCGCGCAGGAACCTGCGTGTTGCCCACGGCATCAGCGGATGGAACCAGAACGCTGCGCGTGCCAGCAGCAGCGCGCCGTTTGCCCAGTGATCGCCATTGCGGCGATGGCTGCGTTCATGTGCCAGGATCAACCCCTGCTCGCGTGCATCGAACTGCTGGTCGAAACCGGGGCCGACCACGATGCGCGGCCGCCACAGGCCGACCAGGGCCGGCAGACCGGGATCGGCACTGGCCTGCCAGCTGCCGTCGGCGCGCGCCTGCAGACGGCCCAGGACACGTTCGAAGCGCTGCTGCGCGCGCAGGCTGCGCAGCAGACTGATCGCCACGCCAAGCATCCAGGCCAGCAGCACCCATTGCGGCCAGCGCATGACCTGGGTGGGCGCGCCCTCCGGCGCGACAGGCATCACGTTCAGGGGCAGGGTCGGCACATGCTGCAGCAGGGGCAGCGCAGGCAACGGCAGCAACAGGCCTGCCAGCAGCAGGGGCAACAACCACCAGCTGCGATAGGCCAGCGAGGGCCCTCCCAGCCGCAGCAGCAGCGGCCGCATCGCCGCCAGCAGGATCACCGCCAGCGCCAGCCACACGCTGGCCCGCCACACACTGTCGAGCACCTCACTCATGGTCCAGCTCCTGGATCAGCTTCTTCAGTTCGGCGATGTCCTGCGCGCTGAGCTGGCCGCGCTCACTGAAATGGGCAACCAGTGGCGCCACCCGTCCTTCGAACACCCGGCCAAGAAAGTCCTGGCTCTGCGCCGCCACCCAGGCCTCGCGCTGCAGCAGCGGCCGATACAGATAGCGGCGGCCGTCGCGTTCGGCAGCGATCGCACCCTTGGTCAGCAGGCGGTTGAGCAGCGTCTTGATGGTCGGTTCGGCCCAGTCCCGGTGGGCCAGTGCGGCAACCACCTCATCGGCACCGCGGGGCGCCTGCTGCCACAGCACGTCCATCACGACCGCCTCGGCTTCACTGATCGGATTCATTGTTTACGCTCGTAATCGACAATTCGATTACGCACGTAATCAAAACTGCTGTCAAGCCTTCCATCGACCTGCACTTCATGCGCCCTGGCCCAGCATCGGCCGTCCCGGCCCCGGAGTGCGCATGAAACCGCTGCCCAAGAAGGATTTCCCCGTCGAACAGGCCCGCCGCTTCCTCGAACCCGGCCCGATCGTGCTGGTCAGCAGCGCGTGGCGTGGCCAGCGCAACCTGATGACGATGGGCTGGCACATGGTGATGGGCTTCTCGCCATCACTGGTGGCGACCTATCTGTGGAACGAGAACCACAGCTTCGCGCTGGCGCGGGGCAGCGGCGAATGCGTGATCAATGTGCCGGGCGTGGAGCTGCTCGATACCGTAGTGGACATCGGCAACTGCAGCGGGCGGGAGGTCGACAAGTTCGCGCACTTCGGCCTGGATGCCCTGCCCGCCCGCGAGGTCGGCGCGCCGCTGGTCGGCCAGTGCCATTCGTGCTTCGAGTGCCGCCTGTACGACGACAGCCAGATCGAGACCAGCAACCTTTTCATCTGGGAGATCGTGCGTGCCCACGTCGCGCCGCGGCCGAAACTGCCGCGCACCGTGCACTACCGCGGCGATGGCCGCTTCATGGTGGCCGGTGCGGAAGTCTCGCGTCGACGGCGGTTCAAGCCCGACATGCTGTAATGCCGGAACTCCCCTTACGCAGGACTGCCCCGGATGACCGAACACCTCACCGACCTGGACGCCGCCGTCGATTGGCTGTTCGCGCGCGTGGAAGGGCCGCTGCGGATCGGAGCACCGCTGGCGCTGGGCAAGCCACACCGGTTGCTCAATGCACTGTATGCACGGGTCGAGAACGATCCCTCGCACCCCCTGCAGCTCTACACTGCCCTGTCGTTGAATCCGCCGAAGGTGCGGGGCAGCGGCCTGGAGGCCCGCTTCCTGGGCCCCTTCGCGCAGCGCCATTTCGGCGAGGATTTCCCCCGCCTGGCCTACGCCGACGCGATCGCCCGTGACGCACTGCCCGCCCATGTGCAGGTGGAGGAGTTCTACATGCAGTCCGGCGCCCTGCTCGGTTCCCGGCAGGCGCAGTCCAGCTACACCAGCCTCAACTACACCCATGCCGCTGATGCGGTAGCCCAGCGCGCGCCGCAGGTGATCGTGCAGAAGGTGGCGATGCGCCCGGACGATCGCCGCCTCTCGTTGTCCTGCAACAACGACATCACCCAGGACACGCTCGATGCCATCGCCGCACGCGGCCTGCCGCGTCCGCTGATGGTGGCCGAGATCGATCCGCAGCTGCCTTATCTGGGCGGCACCGCCACGGTCGATGTGTCCTTCTTCGACCTGGTCATCACCCCGCCGCCGCCGTATCCGGCGCTGTTCGGCCTGCCGCGGCAGCCGGTCGCCGACGCCGACTATGCGATCGGCCTGTATGCCAGCACCCTGGTGCGCGATGGCGGCACGCTGCAGATCGGCATCGGCACGCTGGCCGATGCACTCAGCCATGCACTGGTGCTGCGGCATACCGACAACGCGCGCTACCGGCGCGTGCTGCACGCGCTGGATCCGCAGCTTGCGCGGCATCCGCTGGTACAGGAAATCGGCGGCCTGGAGCCGTTCGAGATCGGCCTGTACGGCTGCAGCGAGATGCTCAACGAGGGCTTCCGGCGGCTGGTCCAGACCGGCGTGATCAAGCGCAAGGTGCATGACGATCTGGCGCTGATGCAGCGCATCGAGAACGGCAGCACGCTGTCCATCGACCATGCCACGCTGGCCGCCGAAGGCGAATACCTGCATGGCGCGTTCTACCTGGGCTCGCCGGAGTTCTACCAGTGGCTGCGCGAGCTGCCGGCGGATGAACGTCGCGCCATCGGCATGCGCCGCATCAGTGAGATCAACCAGCTTTACGGCGGCAACGAGACGCTGGAGCGCCTGCAGCGCCGCCATGCACGCTTCTTCAATTCCTGCATGATGGCCACTGCGCTGGGGGCGGCGGTATCCGATGCCCTGGACGATGGCCGCGTGGTGTCCGGCGTCGGCGGCCAGTACAACTTCGTGGCGATGGCCCATGCCCTGCCGGAAGCACGCAGCGTGCTGATGTTCCGCGCCGCGCGCGATGACAAGGGCCAGCGCGAATCGAACGTGCGCTGGAACTATGGCCACACCACCATTCCCCGCCATCTGCGTGATATCTACCTGGACGAGTACGGCATCGCCGACCTGCGCGGGTTGACCGACGAGGACTGCGTGCAGGCGATGGCGGCGATCACCGAGGCGCCGTTCCAGCAGGGCCTGCTGCAGCAGGCACAGGTCGCGCGCAAGCTGCTGGCCGCAACGCAGCCCGATCCGCAGCGGCTGCAGCGCAATACACCGCAGGCCCTGGCCGCAGCGCTGGCACCCTTCCGCTCCGACGGCACCCTGCCCGACTACCCGCTGGGCAGCGATTTCAATGAGATCGAGCAGGTACTGGTCAAGGCGCTGGGCTGGTTGAAGGCCAACACGCAGACGCGTGGCGACATGCTGCGTACGGTGTGGGCGGCACTGCGGCAACGGGCCGGCGACGGCGATGCGGTGTACCTGCAGCGCATGGGCCTGCAGTCACCGAAGGACTTCGGCGAGCGGCTGGACGCGCGCCTGCTGCGACTGGCACTGGCACGCACGGCCTGAAGCCGGTAGCGCCAGGCCATACCCGGCGCCAGCCCAAAAGGAAAGGCCGGCTTGCGCCGGCCCTTCCTTCATTGCATCGCGAAGCTGCTTACAGCGCCTTGGCGGCGTCCACCACGTGCGCGGCGGTGATGCCGAAGTGCTTGTACAGCGCATCGGCCGGGGCCGACGCACCGAAGGTGTCGATACCCACTACCGCGCCATCGAGGCCGACGAACTGGCGCCAGAAACCAGTGACGCCGGCTTCCACGGCCACGCGCTTGCGCACGGCGTTCGGCAGCACCGATTCACGGTACGCCGCATCCTGGCGCAGGAACACATCGGTGGACGGCATCGAGACCACGCGGGTCTTGAGGCCGGCCGCGTCCAGCTGGGCTTTCGCTTCCGTGGCCAGCGAGACTTCCGAACCGGTGGCGATCAGAATCACATCCGGGGTACCGGCGGCGTCGGCCAGCACGTAGCCGCCACGCTCGATCTGCGCGATCTGCTCGGCGCTGCGCGGCTGGTGCGGCAGGTTCTGACGGCTGAACACCAGGCAGCTCGGGCCGTCCTGGCGGGTGATCGCCGCCTTCCAGCTCACCGCCGACTCGACGGCATCGCACGGGCGCCACACGTCGTTGTTCGGGATGTAGCGCAGCGAGGCCAGATGCTCCACCGGCTGGTGGGTCGGACCGTCTTCGCCCAGGCCGATCGAATCGTGGGTGTAGACGTGGATGGCATGGGCCGGGATCAGCGCGCTCATGCGCACGCCGTTGCGGGCGTAATCGCTGAACACCAGGAAGGTGGCATCGAACGGAATGAAGCCGCCATGCAGCGCCAGGCCGTTGGCGATCGCGGTCATGCCGAACTCGCGCACGCCGTAGTACACGTAGTTGGCGTTGGCGTCGTCGCTGGCGACCGAGGTGCTGCCCTTCCACAGGGTCAGGTTGGAGTGCGCCAGGTCGGCCGAGCCGCCGACGATTTCCGGCAGCAGCGGCGCGAAGGCCTCGATGGCCAGCTGCGAGGCCTTGCGCGAGGCGATCGTCGGGCCTTCAGCCGCGACCTTGGCGATGTAGGCGTCGGCCTGGGCAACGAAGTCGGCCGGCAGTTCGCCGTGCGAACGACGGGTCAGTTCAGCGGCTTCGGCCGGATACTGGGCCGCATACTTGTCGAACAGCTGTTCCCATTCGGCCTGGCGCAGGGTGCCGGCACCGTTGGCTCGCCAGCCGTCGTAGATCGCCTGCGGGATTTCAAACGGGCCGTACTCCCAGCCCAGCTGCTTGCGGGTGGCTTCCAGCTCGTCCTTGCCCAGCGGGGCACCGTGGCTGGATTCCTTGCCGGCCTTGTTCGGCGAACCAAAGCCGATCGTGGTGCGGCAGCAGATCAGGGTCGGCTTGTCGCTCTGCGACAGCGCGGCCTCGATGCCGGCCTTGATGCTCTCCGGGTCGTGACCATCGACATCGCGGACCACGTTCCAGCCATAGGCCTCGAAACGCTCCGGCGTGTTGTCGGTGAACCAGCCTTCGACGTTGCCATCGATGGAGATGTGGTTGTTGTCCCAGAAGCAGACCAGCTTGTGCAGGCCCCAGGTGCCGGCCAGCGAAGCGGCTTCATGCGAGACGCCTTCCATCAGGCAGCCATCGCCCATGAACACCCAGGTGCGATGGTCGACGACTTCCAGCTCCGGACGGTTGAAGCGCTGCGCCAGCAGCTTCTCGGCCAGGGCGAAGCCCACGGCATTGGCGAAACCCTGGCCCAGCGGGCCGGTGGTGGTTTCCACGCCGGGGGTTTCATGGCGTTCCGGGTGACCGGCGGTGTGGCTGCCAAGCTGGCGGAACAGCTTGAGCTGCTCGATCGGCAGGTCGTAACCGCTCAGGTGCAGCAGCGCGTACTGCAGCATCGAGCCGTGGCCGTTGGACAGCACGAAACGGTCGCGGTTGAACCAGTGCGGGTTGCTCGGGTTGTGGCGAAGGTAGTCGTTCCAGAGCACTTCGGCGATGTCGGCCATGCCCATGGGCATGCCGGGGTGGCCGGACTTTGCGGTTTCAACCGCATCGGCGGCAAGGAAGCGGATGGCGTTGGCCAACTGGCGACGGGTAGGCTGCGTCATGGTTCTGTCGGAATCGGGAGGCGGCCGCGGACGTGCGGGCGGCCTATTGTCCCATAGTCACCGGGTGGGGGTCAGTTCCACTTGCCCGGTCGTGCGGCCGCTGGCCGGCAACGTCGTGATCTCCGCCGGATTCCGCATGTGAAAAGGGGTCGGAGCCCTTTCCTTGCGGAAAGGAATCCGACCCCGATCAGGTCGCCAGGACTCAGTCGCGGTCGGGAACCAGCGCCGGGCCTTCGTGGCCCTCGCCCTTGGCCACCAGGGTGGTCAACGCCAGATCGCCGGTCACGTTCAGCGCCGTGCGGCACATGTCCAGGAAATGGTTCACGCCCAGGATCAGGCCGATCCCCAGCGGGTTGACCCCCACCATGGCGCAGATCATCGCCACCACCGGCAGCGAACCCGACGGCACACCCGCGGTACCGATGCCCCCCAGGATGCACACCGCCATCACCATGATCTGCTGGCCGATGCTCAGGTCCACGCCGAAGAACTGGGCCAGGAAGATCACCGTCACGCCCTCGAACAGCGCCGTGCCGTTCTGGTTGGCGGTGGCGCCCACGGTCAGCACGAAGCGGGACACGCGCTGCGGCAGGCCCATCTGGTCGGCCACGCGCAGCGCGGTCGGCAGGGTGGCGTTGCTGGAGGCGGTGGAGAAGGCCATCACCGTCGCTTCCTGGGTATCGCGGAAGAACGACAGCGGCGAACGGCCCGACAGCCACACGGCGGCGCCGTAGGTCACCACCATGTGCAGGCCCAGTGCCAGCACCACCACGCCCACATAGGCGCCCAGGCGGATGATCAGCTCGAAACCGAACAGCGCGGCCAGGTTGAACATGAAGCAGGCCACCGCATACGGTGCCAGGCGGATGACCAGGTTGATCAGGGTCATCGAGATTTCGAACACGCCTTCGATGGCGCGGCGCAGCGGGGCGACCTTCTCGTCATCGGTCAGCACCATGCCGATGCCGAACATCAGCGCGAAGAACATCAGCGAGAGGATCGCGCCGTTGTCGGAGGCCGCCTGCAGCACGTTGCTCGGCACGATCGACAGCAGCATGTCCATGCCCTTCGGCGTGCCATGGATGCCGGCGACGATCTCCTTGCTGCGCTCGGCGTTCTCCGAGAGCATCAGCGCGGCGGTCTGCGGATCGACGCCGACGCCGGGCTTGAGCAGGTTGACCAGCACCAGGCCGATGGCCACGGCGATGCCGGACAGCAGCACGGTATAGGCCAGCGTCTTCCAGCCGATGCGGCCGAGGGCGCGGATGTCGCCCATCTCCGACACGCCCATGATCAGCGCCGAGAAGATCAACGGCACGATGAGCATGAAGATCAGGTTGAGGAACAGTCCCGATGCAGGCGTGGTGATGTAGTCCATGACCCACTTGGCACCGGTCTGCAGACCATCGACGCTGCCACCCAGGGCGTGCACGGTCAGTCCCAGGATCAGGCCGATCGCGAAGCCGATGCCCATCTTCCAGTGCAGGGGCAACGTCTTCTTGCCGGCGGCAGCTGCTGTCATACGCAGGTTTCCTCGAAAAATGAATGCACTCTAACAAAGCGCGCAAGCGGCGCCGGTTCAGGTTCGACGCTGCGGATACAGCGGCGCCAGCCCAGTGTCGGTGCCGCGGGCGGTCCCCGACCAGTGCGGTCCGTCACGGAAGGCCTCGCGCAACCGCGCACGCAGCGGTGCCGGCTCTCCCTGCCCGCCCCATCGCACCTGCTGGAGCTCCTGCAGCACCTGGCGCTGGTTCGGATCACCCAGCCTGGCGATGACCTGCTCCAACCGCGGTACACCTGCCATCGCGCACAGCTGCGCTTCGACCTGGTCGAAGCCCTCGCCGTCCAGCGCCCGGCGCAGTTCGGCGACACTGCCGCGTCCTTCGCTGGCTTCCGGCCCGGACGACGGCCCCGGCAGGCCGGTCGCACCGCGCGTGGACGGCCCACCGCGTCCGCGCTGCCAGCCCCACAGCAGGGTCAGCAGCCACAGCATCGCCAGGCCGATCACCGCGGCAATCCAGGGCCAGGGCTGGCTCGGCGTCCCCGAGGCGATCGGATCGGTGGCCGCAATGCGCGTGTCGTCGTCGGGCAAGGCTGCATCGGTGTCGATCGGCGGCGGCGCGGCGGGCGCGGCAGTGCCCGTACCGGCGCTGACCGTCAGTGCCAGGTCCGGCAGTCGTGCCTGCTGCGCGCTGCCGTCGCGCACGTTCCACCATGACACCCTCGGCCCCGGCACCTGCAGCGGACCTGGCTGGCGTGGCACGACGGAGTAACGACGGGTGATCTTCAACCGCGGGGTGCTGCCGTTGAAGGTCTCTTCGTACTGTGCCGGTTCGGCGAACACCTGCGCCGCCGTGCCGAGGTCCGGAACCGGAAGGTCGGTGAACTGGGCACGGGTGGCACCTTCGGCGATCGCTTCGACCACGATGGTGGCCGCCTCGCCGGTACGTGCAGTACCCGGCGCGCTGGTATAGCGCAACTGCAGGCCCTGCAACGGCAGCCACGGCTGCGGCGCCTGCGCCGGCTGTGCCTGCACCTGCAGCGTGCGGTCGGCGCCGGTGGCGTTCATGCGGCCATCGCCCCCTCCGAAAAAGTCATCGAAGAAGCCGCCTGCGCTGCGCCCGTTGAAGCGCGCGCCGGCCAGGCGCAGTGTCCCGCTGCGCTCGGGAATCAGCAGGAAGCGGCGCTCGACCACGTTGTAGCGGCGTCCATTGACCTGCCTCACGTCGGTGCGGTCGTCGCCCACCCGCTGCAGCGAGGCACCGGCGGGCGTATCCACGATGAGCTCGCCGGAGGCCAGCTGCGAGGCGAAGAACAGGCGCACGACCACGCCCACGCTCTGCTGCACGTAGGGCGTGTCATCGTCGACATCGGTCTGGATGAACGCCATCGCCGCACCGTTGGCAGCGGTGACCGGGGCGGCGGCATCCACCTGCAACGTCAGCGGTGCGGTCTGCGCAGTGCCCACCTGCAGGGCCGGGATCCTCAGCGTGCCACTGCGTCGCGGCGTCAGTGCCACGCCATACAGACTGCGTTGCTGCATGCTGCCGTTGCTCCACTCCACCTGGCGGCTGCTGGTCTGCCCACTGAGATCGAAGTCACCGCGCAGCGGCGCGAAGTCGGGCGCACCGGCATCACTCTGCACGTTGAGGGTGACGGTATCGCCCATCGCGATGCGATCGCGGTCCAGCCATGCCCGCGGCTGTGCCCAGGCCATCAATGGCAGCCACAGCAGCAGCATTGCCGCACACCGGCGTAGGCCGTGCATGTTCATCGCCCTTCCCTCTTCCTGCGCTCGTTTTCCAGCTGGAACTTGGCCCGCAGCAACGCTCCGGGATCATCCGGCACGCGCCGCATCCAGGCCTCCACCGCCTGTTGTTCCTCGCGCTGGCGCGGCGTGCGGCCGTCGTCGCCCGCCACGGTCGGATCATTCTTTTCCCGGCCCTCGCGCCCCTGTTCGATGGCCTGCTGCATGCGCTGGCGCTGCTGCGCGTCGGCCTCGGCCTGCGCATGGGCATCCTCGGCCTGGGGCGGTGACGGCGGCCCCTGATCACCACGCTCACCGGGCTGCGGCTGCGGCTGCGCGCCGGAGTCCGAAGGCGGGGGGCGCTGCGAGGGCGCCTGCGGCTGCCCCTGTCCCGACGGTTGGCCCTGCTGTGGCTGGCCCTGCTGATCCTGCGGCGTCGAGGACGGCTTCCGGGGCGGATTCTGCTGTCCCGGGTTCTGCCGCTGGCCGCCCGGCGGCTTGCGCTTGCGTGCGGCATCGACAACCGCACGGTTGGCCACCGCGTCGGCCATCCCCGGATGCAGGGCCAGTGCGCGATCGTAGGCGGCAATGGCATCGTCGTACTGGCCCTGGCGGGCCAGCACATTGCCGAGGTTGTACCAGCCGGCCGCGGTGTCGAGCCCTTCGAACTGCTGCCGGGCACGTGCGAAGTCACCCTGGCGGTAAGCCTGTACACCTTCGGCCAGACGCTGATGCTGCACCTGGTCCGCCCGCTTCCACAGCGTGCCCTGTACCGGCCGCGTCTGTGCCTGCGCCTGCGCGCCGTCCGTCCACGGCAACAGGCCGACCGCGAGCACGGCAGCCAGCAGCGCACGCCGTCGGAACGCCAGCAGCGCAAGCAGCATCAACGGCGGCAGCAACCAGAAGCCTTCGTCGCGCCATTGGTGACCACCACCCGGCCGCTGCAGCGCTGTGCCTTCACGGGCATCGAGCACACCCAGCGCGCGCAGGTCGCGGTCATCGGCGGCGATCCGCACATAGCGGCCGCCGCCGGCCGTCGCCACGGCGCGCAGGCGGCCTTCGTCCAACGCGGCCTGACGGATCTGGCCGCTGCTGTCGCGGTACGCGGCACCGCCCGGAGTTCCCAGACCCAGCACCGACACCTGCAGCCCCAGGCTGCGGGCCTGCGAAGCAGCGAGTTCGGCCTCATCGTCAGCCTGGTCGGTGACCACCAGGATCTGCCCCTGCGGCGCGCCGGTCTGCCGCATCAGCCGTGTCGCCCAATCGATGCCACGATCGGCACGCTGGCCGTCGCGCGGCATGACATCCGGCGACAGCGCGTCCAGATAGAGCGCGACATTGCCGGCATCCTCGGTCAACGGAGCGACGGTATAGGCATCGTCCGCATAGACGATCAGCCCGACCTGGCCGCCCTCGCGGGCGCGCAGCAGCGTGCCGATCTTGGCCCGCGCCTGCAGCAGGCGCGACGGTGGCAGGTCGGTGGCGGTGATCCGGCTGGACAGGTCCAGCACCACCAGCAACGGTGCGCTGGCCTGGAACATCGGCTGCGCCTGCTGTCGCCAGCTGGGCCCGGCCAGGGCCAGGCACGCCAGCGTCCAGCCCAGCAGCTGCGCCCACGGCAGGCGCATGCGACGGCGCGGCCCCGACGCCAGCAGATGGGGCAGCAGATGGGCATCGACCGCCTGCCGCCATGCATCGCTGCGGCGCTGTCGATATACCGCCACGGCCACGATCAACGGCAGCGCGGCCAACGCCCACAGCCAGTCCGGCCGCAGGAAATGCAGCACGTTCCAGTCCGGCAGATGGGATGCCAGGGCGATCATCGACGACGCTCCGGCCATGCCCACGCAAGCGCACCGAGCAGCAGCGCCACGCCCAGCGGCCAGGGATAACGCTCATCGCGCGGGCGCAGGGCCGGCCCCTTCTCCGCGATGGGCTCCAGCCGGTCCAGCTCGGCGTAGATGCCTGCAAGCTCGGCCGTGTCGCGGGCGCGGAAGAACTGGCCGCCGGTCATCCGGGCGATCTGCCTGAGCGTCGCTTCGTCCACCGGGTCCTGGTCAGCGGAAATCGGAATGCCGAGAAAGCGCATGCTGCCATCGCCGCCGAAGGCGACGGTGTGGATGCGCACGCCCTCGGCACGCGCTACCTCCGCCGCACGCAGCGGTTCCAGCACGCCTGCATTGCTGACGCCATCGGTGAGCAGGATCAGCACACGCTGGCCCTCGGGCTGGCTGCGCAGGCGCTTGACCGCAAGGCCGATGGCATCGCCGATGGCGGTCTCGCGCCCGGCCAGGCCGACCACGCTGTCGCGCAGCTGGTCGCGGACGCTGGCCAGGTCGGCCGTGAGCGGGGTCAGCGTATAGGCCCGATCACCAAAGATCAGCAGGCCGATGCGATCGCCTGCACGACGGTCAAGAAAGTCGGCCAGCACGGCCTTGGCGGCGGTCAGCCGATCGACGGCCTGGCCGCCGAGCACCATGTCGGCCTCGCCCATGCTGCCGGACACGTCCATCGCCAGCATCATCTGGCGCCCCTGCTGCGGCGGTGTGATCGCCTCGCCCAACTGCTGCGGCCGCGCCAGCGCCACGCACAGCGCGATCCAGCCCAGCCACAGCAGCAGCGCGCGCCACCTGCGCGCATCGATACGGCCCGCTCCGGCCAGGGCCTCCAGTTCGGTCGCGGCATAGGGCACGCGCAGCGCAGCGCCGGGGGCGGCACGGCGCTTCCAGGCCAGCATCAGCAACGGCAACGGCACCGCCAACAGCGCCAATGGCCAGGCCAGCTGCAGGTCCGGCCAGGGCCAGTAACTCGCCAGCGCACTCATCGGCGCCGCTCCTGCAGCATCGCCAGGTAACGTCCGCGTGCCCAGCGGCGCAGCACTGCGACATCGGCCGCATCCACCTGCGGCCGGTACGCGCCCTCGGCAAGGAGATCGCGCTGCGCCGCCGGCAACGTCGCCTGCGGATCCACCCGCTGCCACCAGGCGTGGTCATGCAACGCTTCGCTGCCCGGCCGTGCCTGACGCGCGGCACGGCGCAGCAGGCCCGCAATGGCCGCCACCTCAGCGGCGGCATCGGTCGCGCCCGCCAGTTCGCGATCAAACGCCTGCAACCAGCGCTGCTGACGCCAACGGCGACGCCACCACAGCAGGGCGACGATCAGCAGCGCCAGCAGCAGAACCGCCCCGATCATCAGATAGCCGGGGGCCGGTGGCCACCACGACGGTGCCGGTGGCAGCTGCACATCGCGCAGGGGCAGCGCTGCGCTCATGCGGGTACCTCGGTAGGCGCCGGCGCCAGCCAGGCATCGCTGGCCGCATCACTGCTCAGTACCTGCACATCGATGCGGCGTGCCCCCAGCTGGCGCTGCAGTTCCTGCAGCGGCTCAACGAAATGCGCATGCCACTGCGCCTGCACGTCGCCACGGCGCAGGTCCAGTCCGATGCGCTGCTGGGCGGCAAGGAACTGCAGGGGGGCCGACGGCGGCTGCAGCTCCAGCGGATCGACCAGCAGCACCAGGCTGAGGTCGTGATGCTGGGCCAGCGCTCCCCATCGCGCCGGCGCAATGCGGATGGCCTGCTGCGGGTCGGCCAGCACCAGCAGTCGTGCACCCGGACGCAGTACGCGCGCCGCGTGATCCAGCGCGCGCTCCAGGCCCAGGTCATCGGCCGGAGGTTGCGCATACCAGCGCGTCAGCGCGTCGAGGACACGCAGCACGCCACGCGGTCCACCGGCCGGCGCCACCGGCGCTTCGCGGTCACTGCCGCGCAGCGCACCGATGCGGTCGCCGCGGCGCTGCGCCGACCAGGCGGCGACTGCGCCGGCACGCGCCGCCTGTACCGACTTGAAGCGCACGCGGGTGCCGAAATACAGCGCAGGCGAGGTATCGGCCACGATCAGACTGACCCGTTCGCGTTCGGCCTGGAACAGCTTGGTATGGGCACGACCGGTGCGCGCGGTCACGCGCCAGTCGATATGACGGGCATCGTCACCGGCGACGTACTCGCGCGATTCGGCGTACTCCATGCCGCGCCCGCGCAGCGGCGACGGTGCCTGCCCCGCATTGCCGGCGCGGCCGCGACGGGGCGGCGGCGGACGCTGGGCCAGACGGCGCAGCGCCACCAGCTCGGCCAGCTGCGGGCGCAGTCCATCGCCGTCGCTGGCGGACACTCCATGCTCCTGGGATGTATCGGTCATGCGCAGGCTCAGGGTGCCGGCACCCGGGCCAGCAGTTCCTGCACCAGCCGTTCGCCATCCCAGCCTTCGGCGGTCGCCTCGTAGCTCGGCAACACGCGATGGCGCAGCACGTCCGCAGCCACCGCACGCACATCATCAGGGGTGACGAAGTCACGGCCGGCCAACCATGCGCGCGCACGCGCGCAACGCTCCAGCGCGATCGAACCGCGCGGGCTGGCGCCCCACGCGATGCGACGGCCCAGCGCAGGGTCGTAGCGGGCCGGATCCCGGGAGGCCAGCACCAGCTCCACCAGGTAGCGTTCCAGGGCCGGTGCCATGTGCAGGTCCAGTACCTGGCGACGCGCCTGGAAGACATCCTGCATCGGCATTTTCTCCGGCGCCGCCGGGGCTTCACCCAGCGCGCCGCGCGCGCGTTCGCGCGCCAGCCGCAGGATTTCCGCCTCGGCCGTCTGGTCCGGATACCCGATGCGCACATGCATCAGGAAGCGGTCCAGCTGCGCTTCGGGCAACGGGAACGTACCTTCCTGCTCGATCGGGTTCTGCGTGGCCATCACCAGGAACAACGAGGGCAACGCATAGGTGTGGCGACCCACGGTGACCTGGCGCTCGCCCATGGCTTCCAGCAGCGCCGACTGCACCTTGGCCGGTGCACGATTGATTTCATCGGCCAGCAGGATCGGATGGAAGATCGGGCCCGGCACGAATTCGAAACGGCCTTCCTGCGGGCGCCAGATCTCGGTACCGGTCAGATCGGCAGGCAACAGGTCCGGGGTGAACTGCACGCGCGCGAAATCGGCGTCCAGGCGCGCTGCCAGGGCGCGGATGGCGGTGGTCTTGGCCAACCCGGGCGCACCCTCCACGAGCAGATGGCCATCGGCCAGCAGCGCGATCAGCAGGCGCTCGACCAGGGCGGCCTGGCCGACGATCTCGGCCGACAGCGCTTCGCGCAACGTGTTGAACGCCGCGTGCAGACGGGACGTGGCCGGCGTGGCAGCCGGCATTGCGGATTCGGGCATCGGCGGGGGCAGGTTCATGAGGGCCTTTGACCGGCACAGGACGGCACGGGTTCCCGACATCATCGCAGGGTGCCCCGGCGATGGCATCAAGAGACGCTGAACAGCATCCACGCCCTGCGTGGATGCGTGGCCGCAACGCAGACGGGGCCGCACATGGCGGCCCCGTTTCGCACCTGCTGCAGGCGGTGGCTCAGTTCTGCTTGGCCACGCGCAGCACCTTCGGCGTCACGAACACCAGCAGCTCGGCCTTGTCCTTGTTGCGACCGCGCTTCTTAAACAGATTGCCCAGGAACGGCACATCGCCCAGGAACGGCACCTTGCTGATGCTGTTGCGATCGGTGAACTCGTACACACCGCCGATCACCACGGTCTGGCCGTCCTCGACCAGCACCGCGGTATTGACTTCGCGGCGGTTGATCGACGGCACCGTGCCGTAACCCTGCAGTTCGATCAGGCGATCGACTTCATCCTTCTTGACCTGCATGTTCAGGAACACGCGGTTGTCATTGGTGATCGTCGGGGTCACCCGCAGCTCCAGCACGACTTCCTTGAACTGCACGTTCGGCGTCGAACCCGCGCCCCCGGCGGCACCGGTACCGCTGATGGTGACGTAGCCGATCTCCTTGCCCTGCTTGATCATCGCCTCGCGCTGGTTGGTGGTGACCACGCGCGGATTGGAGATCACTTCGCCACGCGATTCCTCCTGCATGGCCGACAACTCGACATCCAGCAGGTAGCCCGCGTTGAGGATCGACAGCGCCAGCGAACCCGGGTTGTTGGCCAGGGCCACCGGCAGGTTCCAGTTCAGGCCACGCTCGATGGTCGAGCCGGTCGGCACCGGTGCCGGACCGACACTGCCACCGGCCTGCCACTCACGCACGGCCTTGGCGTTCTCCAGCGCGGTATCGACCTGCGATTTGCGGGTCTTGGCGTTGGCGTCGAGGCTGCCGCTGAAGTAGACATTGTCGCGGCTGCCGCTGATGCCGAACTTCGCACCCAGTTCGCGGGCAAAGGTGTCGGTGGCGATCACGATGCGGCTTTCGATCAGCACCTGGTCCACCGGACGATCGATCACCCCGATCAGTTCGCGCATGCGTGCGATCTTCTTGGGGATGTCGCTGATCATCAGCGTATTGGTGCGCTCGTCGGCAACGATGCGGCCGCGCGTGGACAGGAACCCGCTTTCCTCCTGCGACGAGGAACCGCCACTTCCACCACCGCCACCGCCGCCGATGCCCTTGGCCTCGGTCAGCGCTTTGAAGATCTGCGTGGCGCTGTGGTAGTTGATCTGCACGTAATCGGTCACCAGGTCTTCGCGGTTCTCGATGGCGATGCGGGCGTCTTCCTTCTCCTGCTCGAACTTGGCCAGCTCGGCCTGCGGCGCGACCCAGATCACGCTGCCATCGCGACGCTTGTCCAGGCCCTTCGCGCGCAGCACGATGTCCAGCGCCTGGTCCCACGGAACGTTGACCAGGCGCAGGGTCACGTTGCCCTGCACCGAATCGGACGCCACGACATTGAGGTTGGATTCTTCGGCGATCAACTGCAGCACCGTGCGCACCGGCACGTCCTGGAAGTTGAAGGTGACCGGCTTGCCCGAGTAGCCACGCTGGCCGACGGCCTTCGCCGCCTGGGTGACCGTACCGGCGTTGACCGCACCGACGGCGGCGGGCGCCTGTCGCGGACTGATCTCGACCACGTATTCGTTGCCGCTCTGGTAGGCCAGCGACTCCACCGTACCCGCCGTGCTCAGCACCAGCTGGGTCCCGGCGCCCGATGGCTTGGCATCGATGCGCTGCACGGGCGTGGCGAAGTCGACCACGTTCATCGGCTTCTGCAGGTTGGCCGGCAGGCGCGCGTTGCCCACGTCGACCACGACGTTGCTGCCCTGCGTGCGCAGGTCAGGAATCGCGCCCTGGCCGTCGAACTGCAGGATCAGGCGGCCGACGCCGTCATCGCCGCGCTTGAAATCGATCTTGGACACCGACAGGCCAGCTGTCGCCGGGGCCGAAGGGGCCACCGCGGTGCTGGCCGGTTTCTCCGCCGGTGCGGCGGCCAGCGCCGGAGCGCAGGCCAGCATCAGCGCGACTCCCAGCGCGCTGACACGGTTCAAGGTAGAGCGCCGGATGGGACGCAGCCCCTTGGCTTGGTGAAAGGTCATCGTGCTATCCCCAGTAAACGATCATTGATCTTCCAGCGCGAGCGTCGCTGGCCGTTCCAGCCAACCACCCGCGCCATCCGGCACCAGTTCGATCAGTTCAACGCGGTCCTCGAAGACCGCGGTGACCCGCCCGTCGCTCTGCCCCAGGTAGCCGCCCGGGCGGACCCGGTAGGTGACCTTGTCCGGCCCCATCACCAGCGCGACGGTGCTGCCGCCGGTGCCGATGGTGCCGACCATGTCCAGTGCGTCCAGCGGGAAGCCCTCCAGGGGCTCCTTGCGCCGGTTCGGGTCCGGTCGCAATCCGCCGTTCCCCTGCTGCGGATTGGTCCAGGCATCGGTGAACGGATCGCGCATGCCCTGCGCGGAGTATTCGAAGGTCTCGAACTGCTGCATCACCGGCAGCGGCTCCAGCGGCTGCGCCGGTCGCGCACGCTCGCCCTCCACCCACTTCTCCAGGTTCGGTGCATCGCCCGGCGTGCTGGTCACGCCGCGGCCACAGCCGGCCAGCAGCAGGACCGCCAGCACCATCGACCCGCGTACGATCTGTGCGCGCATCACTTCCCGCCCTCCTTGCCGGCGTCAGCGCTCTGCTGCGCCTGCACTTCGGCTTCGTCCAGATACCGGTAGGTCTTGACCGTGCCGGACAGCTCCAGCGCACCTGCGCGGACATTGCCGCTGGTCTTGTCCTTGGGCTTGAGGTTGATGTCGTGCATGGTCAGGATGACCACCCGCGGCAACGAGGCCACACCGCTGACGAACGCACCGAACTGGTGGTAGCTGCCCACCATCCGCAGCTTGATCGGCTTCTCGGCGTAGAACTCCTTGATCTGCTCGGACTCGGGTTCGAACAGCTCGTTGGACAGGCCGCTGGACAACGCGGTCTGCGAGATGTCGATGATCAGGTCCGGCATTTCGGTCTTGCTCGGCAGCTGCCGCAGCATCTGCTGCAGCACCTGCTCCATCTGTGCCAGCTGCTGCTTCAGCGGCGCCAGGTTCACCGCACGTTCCTGCTGCTTGGTGAACTCGGTGCGCAGCTCGCTCTCCTGCCGCTCCAGGCCCTCCAGTTCCTCGCGCTTGCCACTGATCAGCAGCATCCACGCCACGAACATGATGACCAGCGCCAGCAGCGCGCAGAAGACGATCTTGGCCTTCTGCGGCCAGTTGCCGATGTCGTTGAAATCCAGGTTCTTGAGATCGATCTTCTGGCTCATGCGCGGTCCCCCTGCAACGGGGCGTGGAAGGCCTGCGGCGGCTGCGCCAGGCGGCTGCCCTCCGGCTTGGCCGGCGCGGCGGCCGGCGGGGCCGTTGCCGGGGCCGGCGTGGTGGCAGGTGCGGTGGCGGGTGCGGCCGGTGCGGCGGGCGCGGCGGCTTCGGGCGCGGCCGACAGCGGTGCGACCGGTTCGGCGGCTGCGGCCGGTGCCACGGTGCCATCGGCGTTCAGGCCCGGCGGCGCGGTGGTCTCCTCGCTCTGCGCCGGCAGCTTCACCTTGACCACGAACACATACGGCAGCGCCTTGATGTCCGATACCGGGCCCGGGCGACCGTCCTTGTCCTTGTCCGGCTCACGCGCCTCGATGATCGACAGCTCCGGACTGGCCATCCAGCCGGACGTCTCCAGGTTGCGCATGTACGCCGAAACGCGGGCGTTGGACTGGGTGCGGCCTTCCAGGGTAAGGGTGTCGCCTTCCTGCTTCAGGGCGGTCAGCACGACGCCATCGGGAATGGTGCGCACCAGCGCGTCGAACAGGTGGACCATCTGCGAGCGCTTGGCCTGCAGTTCCTCGATCACCTTCTTGCGCGCCAGCAACCGCTCCTTCTGCGCGTCCAGGCGGTCGATCTCCTTGTTCTGCTCCTTGACCTTGTCGATCTCGGCCTGCAGGTAGGCATTGCGGTCCATCTGGCCACTGACCTGGCGGTCGTAGTAGAACCAGATCATCAGCGACAGCAGCAGGCCACCCACGGCGGCCATGCCCAGCATTGCGTAGAACTCGCGCTGGCGTTGCTTGCGCCGTTCGGCGCGCCAGGGCAACAGGTTGATGCGTGCCATCAGTCGAAGCTCCTCAGCGCCAGACCGGTCGCGATCATCAGCGCGGGAGCATCCTGGGCCAGCGCATGCGCGTTGACCTTCGGTCCCAGCGTCATCTGCGCCAGCGGATTGGCGACCACGGTCGGCACACCCAGCTGCTCCTCGACCATCTCCGGCAGGCCCCCAAGAACCGCGCAGCCTCCGGCCAGCACGATGTGATCGACACGATTGAATTCGCTGCCGGCGTAGAAGAACTGCAACAGGCGGCTGATCTGCTGGACCGTGGCTTCCTTGAACGGCTCCAGCACTTCCATCTCGTAGCTTTCCGGCAGCCCGCCCTGGCGCTTGGCCAGGCCGGCTTCCTCGTAGCTCAGGCCGTAGCGGCGCATGATCTCGTCGGTCAGCTGCTTGCCGCCGAACACCTGTTCGCGGCTGTACAGGCTGCGCCCGCCACGCAGGACGTTCAGGGTGGTCATCGTGGCGCCGATGTCGACCAGCGCGACCACGCCGTCGGTGGACACCGGCAGCTCACTGGCAACCAGGGCGAAGGCGTTCTCGACCGCGAAGGCCTCCACGTCCATCACCTTGGCCTGCAGGCCGCCGAGTTCCAGCGCCGACTGGCGCAGTTCCACATTCTCGGACCGCGACGCGGCCAGCAGCACCTGGACCATCTCCGGGTTGTTCGGGATCACCCCGATCACCTCGAAGTCCAGGTTCACTTCCTCGATCGGATAGGGAATGTAGTTGACCGCTTCCAGCTCGATCTGCGCTTCCATGTCGTTCTCGTCGAGCTCGGCCGGCATCGGGATCACCTTGGTGATCACGGCCGAGCCGGCCACGGCGGCGGCGGCCTGCTTCGCCTTGCTGCCGGAACGGTTCAACGCCCGGCGGATGGCCTCACCCACGGCCTCTACCTCGACGATGTTCTTCTCCACGACCGCATTCGGCGGCAGTGGTTCCACGGCGTAATGTTCCACACGGAAACGATTGCCACTGCGGGAAAGCTGCAACAGCTTTACCGCAGTCGAACTGATGTCGACGCCAATAAGCGGCGACTGACTTTTTGGGATGAGCCCCACGGTTTCTCCCCTGCCGACGGGCACTTGGACGCAAGAACTGCGACCGCGCATTAATAACGTATTCTTAGCAAATGGCAACCGCCCTGCTGTGAATTCCCTCACAGGTTCACGATGCAGCCCCTGGCGTTTCCCCTTGCGCTCCCCGGTGCCGACCCCAGCCGCCACCTTGCGTAATCTATACTCTGCGACCACGAAATTCGCAATCGGAATCTGAACCCGATGACTCGACTCCGCCGCTGGCTGCGCTGGATCTTCCTGATTGTCCTGGTCCTGGCGCTGATCGGTGCGGCCGCTGTGGGCGGTCTCTACTACGCTGTGTCCTCCAAGCTCCCCGACGTGCAGACCCTGCGCGACGTGGAGATGCAGGAGCCGATGTACGTCTATGCCGCCGACGGCAAGCTGATGGCGGTGTTCGGCGAGACCCGGCGCACCCCGGTCACCATGAAGGACGTGCCGGAGAAGCTCAAGCAGGCTTTCCTGGCCACCGAGGACGCCCGCTTCTATGAACATGGCGGCGTGGACTACAAGGGCATCGCCCGCGCGGTGTGGCTGCTGGCCACCACCAACGACAAGCGCGTGCCCGGCGGGTCCACCATCACCCAGCAGGTGGCCCGCCAGTTCTTCCTCAGTTCCGAGTACAGCTACACCCGCAAGCTGGCCGAGATCCTGCTGGCCCGCAAGATCGAGTCCGAGCTGAGCAAGGACGAGATCTTCGAGCTGTATCTGAACAAGAGCTTCTTCGGCAACCGTGCCTACGGTGTGGCCGCGGCAGCGGAGTTCTACTACGGCAAGAAGCTGGCCGAGCTGGACCTGGATGAGATGGCCTCGCTGGCCGGCATCCCGAAGTTCCCCTCCTCCGGCAACCCGATCTCCAACCCCGAACGCGCCCGCCAGCGCCGCGACAACTATGTGCTGCAGCGCATGGCCGATCTGAAGTTCGTCAGCCAGGCCGAGGCCGATGCGGCCAAGGCCGTGCCGATGCATGCCACCGCGCATGAGCCGCCGGTGCAGGTCGAGGCGCCCTACGTGGCCGAACTGGTGCGCCAGGAGATGATCGCGCGCTTCGGCGGCGATGTGGTCAACAAGGGATACCACGTCACCACCACCATCGATTCGACCCTGCAGACCGCGGCCAACCTGTCGGTGCGTGACGGCCTGCTGCTGTATGACCACCGCCACGGCTGGCACGGCGTGGAGAAGCAGGTGCAGCTGGGGGCCGGCGACGATGCCGCCGCCCTGGCCGAACATCTGCGCGGCATCCCGGCGCAGGCCGGCCTGCTGCCGGCGATCGTTGCCAGCGCCGGTGCCGATGGCAGCGCCACGGTGGTGCTGGCCAACCGCAGCGAGATCGTGCTGCCGGCCGGTGCCGCCCGGTGGACCAACAAGCCCCCCGGCAAGCTGGTGCAGCGCGGCGACATCGTGCGTGTGCGCGCCGGCGACAAGGAGGGCGAGTGGCTGCTGGACCAGATCCCGCGTGGCCAGTCCGCGCTGGTCTCGCTGGATGCCCACAGCGGTGCGCTGAAGGCGCTGGTCGGCGGTTTCAGCTTCTCCGGCAACAAGTTCAACCGCGCCACCCAGGCCCGTCGCCAGCCCGGTTCGAGCTTCAAGCCGTTCGTCTATGCCGCAGCGTTCGACAAGGGTTACAACCCGGCTTCGATCGTGCTTGATGCGCCGGTCGTGTTCCGCGACCGCCGTGGCAAGACCTGGGCACCGCAGAACGATGGCGGTGGCTTCCGCGGCCCGATGCGCCTGCGCGAAGCCCTGGTGCAGTCGCGCAACCTGGTCTCGGTGCGCCTGCTCGACGGCATGGGCGTGGACTACGCCCGCAAGTACATCAGCGAGTTCGGCTTCGCCGAATCGGAGCTGCCGCCGAACCTGTCGATGTCGCTCGGCACCGCCTCGCTGACCCCGCTGTCGGTGGCCCGTGGCTATGCCGTGTTCGCCAACGGCGGCTCGCGCGTGGACACTTGGCTGATCGATCAGGTGAACGACCGCGACGGCAACCTGGTGTTCAAGGAGAATCCGGCGCTGGCCTGCCGCGACTGTGCCGGCAGCAGCGACCAGCCGGTCAGCCAGGTCGTGGACGGCTTCAACTTCGGTGCCCCGGCCCCCACGCCGGACCCGGCCGCCGCCAAGGCGCAGGCCACCACCGAAACCGCTGCCGCACCGGTCAACCCGGATGCGCGCACCGCGCCGCGCGCGATCGATGCACGCACCGCCTACCAGCTGGTGTCGATGATGCGCGATGTGGTCCAGCGCGGTACCGGCACCCAGGCCAAGGTGCTCGGCCGCGAGGACGTGGGCGGCAAGACCGGTTCCACCAACGACCACCGCGACGCCTGGTTCTCCGGCTTCGGCGGCCCGTACGTAACCACCGTGTGGGTGGGCCGCGATGACTTCCGTTCGCTGGGTTACCGCGAATACGGCGGCAAGGCCGCGCTGCCGATCTGGATCGAGTACATGCGCACCGCGCTGAAGGACACGCCGATCGCGCAGAACGACCCGCCCAGCGGCATGGTGCAGACCACGCTCAACGGCGCGACCGAATGGGTCAAGGTGGAGGACATGGATCGCCTGACGGACTACGACCTCAACCTCAATACCCCGCAGGCCGACGCGGCTGCGTTCGATATCTTCTGACGCGCGCCGCGGGCGTCACCGTCGAGCCGGCGCATGCCCGGCTCGACGGCCCGGCCAGCCGAGCGTGGGCCCTGCCCCGCATCCCTCCTGCATTCCCCACGCAGATGTCACACCGTTGCGCTAGTCTGTAGCCAGGTCGCAACAGGAGTTCCCGCATGCATCGCGCCCGCCAGCATGCCACCACCCAGACCCGTGAGCGTCGTCACCGCCTCGCCCACGAAGCCGCCCGCCTGATGGCCGAAGGCGGCATCCGCGACTTCCACCAGGCCAAACTGAAGGCGGCCAGCCGGCTCGGCATCCATGACGACGCCTCGTTGCCCCGCAATGTCGAGATCGAGGATGCGCTGCGCGAGTACCAGCGCCTGTTCGCTGGTCCCCAGCACGGCAACGAGCTGCAGCGCCGTCGCGAAGGTGCGCTGCGCGCACTGGAATTCCTGCATGCCTTCGCCCCGCGCCTGGTCGGCCCGGTGCTGGACGGCACCGCCGATGCCAACAGCCCCGTGCAGGTCCATCTGCACAGCGACGACCCCGAAGCCGTGCATCGCTTCCTGGACGAACAGGGCATTCCGGCCGAGTCGCGCGTGCGCCGGCTGCGCCTGGACCGCGAGCGCAGCCTGGACGTGCCGGTCTGGGTGTTCAGTGCGGAGGAACTGACGTTCGACCTGGCCGTGCTGCCGTATGACGCCCTGCGCCAGGCACCGCTGTCACCGGTCGACGAGAAGCCGATGCGGCGCGCCTCGCAGGCCCAGCTGCGCGAACTGCTCAGCCAGGAGCAGATCGAAAGCTATCTCGGCAGCATCTGAGCCCCACAACGCAGACGCCCCACGCGGCGGACCGCGTGGGGCGTCGTCATGCATCAGGGCGACCGGACCGCGTCGCCCTGCCGGTTACCAGCCCACGCCGAAGCCCACGCCCACGGTGCGCTCACCGCTGTTGGTGAAGGCACCATTGAGGCTGAAGGTGGCCGAGCCGCGCTCGTTGAGCACGCGCTGGTAACCCACCGCCAGCGCCGACTCGCCTTCGGCATGGCCCACACCCGCGCCGAGGCGGTTGTAGGTCTGCAGGCCGGCGGTGTTCATCGCCATCGCCGCCTGCGCACTGCCCATTGCCGCCATGCGGTTCAGGCGCTTGTCCATCCGGTCCAGCCGGCGGTCCACGCTGGCCATCGCCTGGTCGGTGTAGGCCTGCGCCTGGTTCACCGCCTGATCCACGGCACGCGAGTCCACCTGCGGCAACGGATCGTCGGCTTCCGGCTTCGGCTTCGGCGTGTCGGTGGAGGCCACCGACGGCGCATCCTTGACCGGCGGAGCCGGGGTCTGGCTGTCCGCCGGCGACTCGCCCGCGACGTCGTCCACCGCTGCCTGGCGGCTGGCCGTCGCCGACCCGTCGATCTGCGACTGCAGTCCGTCGATGCGGCCGTTGAGCTGCTGCTGCACGGCGTGCAGCTGACCGCCATTGACCGCATCGCGGCTGCCCGGCGCGATCATGCCGTTGGCCACGTTGCCCAGCACCCTGCCGTGTTCCCCGGCCAGCCGCAGCTGGCCGGTACCGTCATTGCGGACGCCGCCATCGTCGAACAGGCGCTCGAAACGCGCATCGATGCTGGCCAGATCCCGGCGCGTGTCGACCACCGCGCCGTCGAGCGACTTCAGCGCATCGCCGACCGTGGCCTGCCGCTGGCCCTGCACGTGGAACTCCGGCGCGATGATGTTGCCGTCGGCATCCATGCGCATGTCGCCGCCGAAGGCCGCGAAGGCGCTGCGGAGCTGGGAGACGGTGGTGAGGTCGCTGGCATCGCGGCCGTTGGCAGCGTTGGTTACTCGGCGCTTGAGAGTCGCATGCCCCAATGAAACTTCATTGGCTCCTCGCGCTTCAGACCATGAGCCAAGTGCAACACTCTGAGTAGCGCCAGAGTGAACTACAGCGGAAGAACCAAGTGCGACACCATTGAGCACTTGCACTTGAGAGCGTGCACCCAGCGCAAAGCCATTCTCCGCACCCTCATGAACCAATGCCGCGCGACCCAGAGAAACTGAATTTTTGCCCCGAGCTTGAGCAAAACTGCCGATTGCAGTGGCCCCCTCAGCCATAGCCAATGTGTCACTTCCCATTGCCGTTGCCAGAAGCCCTGCTTGAGCAGGCTTGCTCAGCTCGTCATAGCCCACGACCGCGTACAGGTGCCTCTCCTCCAGGCCCGCGATCCGCTGGTTGCTGGCATGAAGCTGCCCGCCCGTGACCACCTCCCGGCTGCCCGCGTGGCTGATATCACCTTCGCCGACGTTGATGAGGCGCGCGCCACCGAAATCGACGGCGGAACGGTCGGCGCCGAAGCGCACGGCACTGGCATCCGCCATCGCCCGCGCCTGATCCAGCGTATCCAGGCGCGCGTCCAACGCATCCAGTCCGCCACGATTGCTGTCCACGCCTGCATCCAGCGCGGCCAGTGCATCGCCTACCGTGCCGTGTACGGAGCCCTGCACACCATAGGAGGGAGCGATCACGCTGCCATCTGCGGCAAAGCCCGCGCCGCCGCCGAGAGCGCTCACCACGCCGGAGAGCTGCTCGACAGTGGTTACGTCATAGGCGTGAACACCATTCATCGCGTTGGTAACTCGCCTCCTGAGACCTTGACCGCCTAGCGATACCACACCCGCCTCAGTAGCGACAGATCCGTAGCCTAGCGCAACACTGTTGGTTGCTCCCTCCCAAATTTGGGTAGAGCCACCGATCGCCAACCCGTTCTCGGCACTGACACGTGAGCGTGCACCCAGTGCGAATCCGTCATCGGCACCCGCCAAGACCTGAGCCGCACGTCCCAGCGCAACTGAATTGGTTGCCTGCGCATCAGCGAAGCTGCCAATTGCGGTAGATCCGGAGCCGAGAGCCTTTGTATCACTGCCCATCGAGGTAGCCAGATGGCCGGCGCGCGCCGCGAGGCTCTCTCCATCGGCACCAACGACTGCATACTTCTGCGCCTCCTCCAGCACCGACACCCGCTCATTGGTCACGAACAGCTGCCCGCCCGTGACCGCCTCGCGGCTGCCTGCCGCAATCTCGCCATCAGCCAGAGCAACCAGACGCGCATCCTTCAGGTCCACCATGCCATCCTCGCCGAACTGCACGACGCTGCCCAGGTCAGGCGTGTAGTTGTCGAAGTCCACGCGCAACGCGTCCAGGTCTTCCCGCGCGGAAGCGATCTGCGCGCTCTGCTCGGTTACCTTCGTATTGGTGGCGAACAGCTGCGCGCCATTGACCGCCTCGCGGCTGTCGGCACTGAGTTGCCCGTCGCCTACGGCGAGCAGGCGGCCACCCTCAAGGTCGACATTGCCGCCTGCGTCGAAGCGCACCACATCGGACAGGTCCGGATCGAAGTCCTCGAAGTCCGCGCGCAGGCGGTCGATATCCGTACGGTTGCGGGCGATCTGCGTGTTGCTGTCGAACAGCTGACGGCCGCTGACCGCATCGTCGCTGGTGGCCGACAGCTGCCCGGCAGCAACGCCGTGCACGCGACGCGCCTGGTAGCCCTGGTTGCGCACATCCAGCACGCCGCCACTGTTGGCGGCACCCAGGCGTACGTCGCCGCTGGACGAGGTCTGGCTGAGCAGGCCACCGAGCACGTTGGCCTTGCCCTGTGCATCGTTGGCGGTGGACTGGGCGGCGTTGGCCACGGTGTGCGCCGTATTGGCCAGGGTGGTGGCCGTGGTCACGTTCTGGTTGGTGGTGTTGAGCTGGCGACCACTCACCGCGTCGGTACTGGCTGCACTCAGCACACCATCGGCGACGCCAGTGATGCGACGGTTGGCATTGCCCTGGTTGCGGACGTCGAGGAGGGTGCCGCTGTTCTGCGCGCCCAACCGCAGATCGCCGCCGGCTGCTACCTGCCCGACCAGGCCACTGAGCGTGGCGGCGGTGGCGGTGACCTGCGTGACGTTCTGGTTGGTGGCATGCAGCTGCCGGCCACTGACCGCATCGGCACTGGTGGTGCTGAGTGCCGCGTCGGCCACGCCAGTGACGCGACGGTTGGCGCTGGACTGGTTGCGCATGTCCACCGCGCCACCTGTATTGCTGGCACCGACGCGGACGTCGCTGTTGCCGGCACTCTGGCTGAGCAGCCCCCCCAGCGCGTTGGCCTTGGTCTGCGCATCGTTGGCGATGCTGTGTGCGGTGTTGGCCAGTGCATTCACCGTGGCGAGGTTCTGGTTGGTCGCATGCAGCTGCTTGCCGGTCACCGCCTCGGCGCTGGTTGCGCTCAGCGTTCCGTCAGCCACATTGACGATGTTCCGCTTCACCGTGGCACTGCCCACCGAGACCTGGTTGGCGCCGCTCGCCACCGAGCCCGCGCCCAGGGCAACGCTGTTGCCCGCCTGCGCATTGACCTTGGCGTTGGTACCCAGTGCGATGGCGCCACTGGAAGTGGCATCCACGGCGGCACGATTGCCCAGCGCCACCGAGGAGTCAGCCGCGGCGCCCGCCAGCGTGCCCGCGCCCACCGCATTGGTGCCGGCCGCGCTGGCCTGGTAACCGAAGGCATTGCTGTGGGAGCCCTCCGCTTTCGCCGAATGGCCCACCGCCACGGCATTGCCGCCGGCCGACGCCCCTTGGCCGACGGCGATGGTGGTGCTGGCCAGGGCCGTCAGCGCGCGTGTGGCATCGGCCTGGGCCGCAGTAGCTGCCTGGGTGACTGCGGTGACATTCTGGTTGGTCGCATGCAGCTGCTTGCCGGTGACCGCCTCAGTGCTGGTGCTGCTCAGCGTGCCATCGGCCACATTGACGATACGGCGCTTGAGATCGTCATTACCCACGGAGATTTCATTGTCGCTGCCGGACTTCGAGTGCTGCCCCAGTGCCACCGAGCCGGCATGGCTGGCTTCGGCCTGCGCCCCAAGCGCCACGGAGCCGCCGCGCCCGCCGGTGTACGCGCCGTGCCCGATGGCGACTCCTTCCGCATAGCCTCCGGACCGCGCGCCGGTACCCAACACGACGGCATGCTGCGCATTTGCGTTGGACAGTCCGGCCCCGTCGCCGATGACGATGGCTCCGGCTGCAGGTGCATTGGCCTTGCGTCCCAGTGCAATGGCGGTCTGGCCGCCCGCGCTGGCTTCTTCGCCGACACTGATGGACGTGGAGGTCAGCCGCGTTGCCAGAGCATCGGCCTGCTGCTTGGCTGCAGCAGCCACCTGGGCGGCGCTGGCAACATTCTGGTTGGTGGCATGCAGCTGCTTGCCTGTCACGGCTTCGGCGCTGCTGGTGCTCAGTGTGCCATCGGCCACATTGACGATGCGGCGTTTGAGCGTGGCATTACCGACTGAGACCTGGTTGCTGCCGGAGGTGGTGGAGGAACTGCCCAGCGCCACCGAACCGGTGTGGTTGGCCAGCGCGCGGTCGCCAAGGGCGGCACTGCTCTCGGCCGTCGCTTCGGACAGATTGCCGACGGATGTAGCGAAGCGGGCGCTGGCCACACTGCCGCGGCCCAGCGCCGTGGCCTGGTTGCCAGTAGCCGCCGCCTGATAGCCCAGTGCGGTGGCATGGATCACGTCGGCCTTGGCGTCGTTGCCGATGGCCACGGCACGATCGCCCGTGGCCGATGCACGCAGGCCCGATGCCACGCCGCCATTGCCGCTGCGCGAGCCGGTGCCGAGCGCCACGCCGCCGTTGGACGCGTCAACGCGCTCACCGGCCGCATTGACGCCGCTGCGGGCATTGTTGCCCAGTGCAAGACCGTCGTTGTTGTAGGCCAACGCCGCATTGCCGATGGCCACGCCGTTGTCGCCCCCCTCGGTCCGCGCGCGGTTACCCAGTGCCACTGCACTGCTGCCGTCCGCAGATGCCAGGGTGCCCATCGCCACGGCGTTGCTGCCGGCGCTGGACGCCTGGAAACCCACGGCGTTGCTGTAGCCACCGGACGCATCGGCGGCATTGCCGATGGCGGTGCTGCTGGTGCCCGTTGCAGTGGCGCCGGTCCCGATCGCGATGCGGCTGCCATCCAGCCTGGCCAAGGCCTGCCCGGCTTTCGTCGCAGCCTGGTCTGCGGCCGTCTTCGCCGCGTTCGCCGTACCCGTTGCGCTGGCGATGCTCTGGTTGGTGGCGTGCAGCTGCTTGCCGGTCACCGCTTCGCTGCTGGTGGTGCTCAGGGTGCCATCGGCCACATTGACGATGCGGCGCTTCAGGGTGTCATTGCCCACCGAGACCTGGTTGCTGGCACTGGTGACCGAGCCGGCGCCCAGCGCCACTGCGTTGCTCTGCCCGGCATTGGCGTTGGCACCCAGCGCCACGGCTTTGCCGTGGCCGTCGGTCACGGCGTTCTGGCCGATGGCGATGCCCGCATCGTAGCCGCCGGAGCGCGCACCGCTGCCGATCACGATGGCGTGGTGTGCGTTGCCGTTGGCAAGCTTGCTGCCGTCGCCGATGACGATGGATCCCTGCGCCTGCGCCTGTGCGTTGTTGCCCAGCGCAACCGATCTGGATCCCGACGCCTGTGCCCCCGGCCCCATCGCCGTGGCATTGCTGCCCTCGGCCCGGGCATTGCGCCCGACCGCAACCGCACTGTTGCCAGGCGCGCCAACGTAGCTGTTGAGGCCGATCGCGACTGCCCCGACTCCCAGCGCCGTGGCGCTTTTGCCGATCGCAGTCCCCCCTTCGCCGCTTCCTGTGCCCGCATTGATGCCGATGGCCACGCCACCGGCAATGCCCTTGGCATTGTTGCCGATACCGACGCCGTCGAACGCCGTGACCGAACCCACGCCGATGGCCACGCCCTTGGTGCTGTTGGCCGTGGAACCTCCACCGATCAGCACGTTCTGGTAGCTGGTGGTGCCGACACTGCGCGACGTGGCAGGCGAGCCGATGAACGCGCTCATCAACGCGTCCCACTCTGCCGGTGGTGCGTCAGCCTCTGCGGCCGTGGCGTCGGGCGCGCTCAACGGATCCGGTGCAGGCTCGGTCGCGAATGCGGGAGCGGCCAACATCGCGCACAGGGCGGCGGCAAGCGGGCGTGCCGCCGAAGCCGGCTTGCCGCGCGAACGGGTGTGCTCGCTGGCCACGGCCCAGCAGCGCAGGCGGGTATTCCAGATCAAACGGTAGATGCGATTCATCGATGTCTCGGTGGTTGGGAAACGGGAACTTGAGGGCGCGCAAGGCCAGGCAGTCAGGGCTGCAGCGTCTGCCGGTGCTCACGGAAGCCGGCGTGGCTGAGCCGGTAGTCGATCTCCACACGCCCGCCAGCGCGGGGCACGAACGGCAGCGTCATCGCCGCGCCGGGGTAAAGGCTGCGTTTGATTTCGTACGTGGTGCAGCGGCCGTCTGCGGCGCAGTCCTGCACCTGGTTGACGCCGAGCCGCAGCGTGCCGCGGTTCAACAGGCGATCACCGTCCAGGGCCATCTCGACGCGCCCCTCGGCGGGCAGCACATTGACCAGCACGCCCCAGACCAGGCTGACACCCAACGTGGCGCTGGCGCCCTGCACCGGCACCTCCGGCGTGCTGTCATCAGGACCGCGTACGCCTTCGAAGTAGATGCGGAACGCGGTTTCCTGCTCGACCGGTTGCAACGGAATGATCCGTATCAGGCGCGTGCCGCCCCCTGCCAGACCGAAGCGTCCTGGCGTGACCGCCATGACGGCGGCGGTGCCGACGGCCTCATCGACTTCTTCCTCGTGGTCACTGGCCGGGTGCAGGATGCGTTTCACCGTGGCCTGCACGTACTGCGGCTGCGGCGACTGCGAATGCACACGCACGGTCGTGGTCTTGCCGGCCTCGGCATGCACGCGCATGGGATGGACGTTGAGATTGGCCAGCACCGGTGCCGCTGGCAGAAGGGCCAGCAGCAGCGCGCCGGCCAGGGGAATCTTGCTCATGGGATCGGGTTCCAGGGGAAGGTCAGAGGCGGTCGGTCGGCAGGCGCATTTCGAGCTTGAGGCGGCCGTCGTAATAGCCCTCGCGTTTCTCGGACGCCGGCACACGGGGGGTTTCCAGGGTCAGCGGCGTGGGCACGCAGTACACCCACTGGTTCATGTCGGGCAGCATCACCAGCCGCAGCTCGGCGGTATCGATGCCGCGCAGCAGCACTTCCTCGTTGTTGCGCAGGGCGATCTTCTGGCCGCTGTGGTCCAGGGTGAGCTGGTAGTCCAGGCGGTCCTGCGCCTCGCGCCCACCGTCGCGGTGCCAGACCGAGTACTGCGATGGCGGACGGCCCGGCGCGGCGGGGCCCATGTCGCGCGCGGTGATGGCCAGATACTCGCTCTGCGAGCCCATGCCGTCGTACAGGCACATGTCCAGCACGGCGGTGCCCCCGATCGTGCCGGGTGAGGGAATCGGCCGGTAGTCCAGCTGCAGGCCCACCAGCGGCTCGGCCATGCCGAACTCGGGCAGGTAGATCATGGTGCGGTCGCGATCGGTGATGGTCAGATCGAACCGGAACACGTGGGTGGCGATGATCGGGCCGTCGGGATCGATGCGCAGGTTGAGGCGGAGTTCTGCTCTCCAACGACCCGCAACGAGATTCCCGACGTCTTCACTGTGAATGATGAGCCGCGCAGCTGTACCACCTGGAGGTATCTGGCAATCGCGAGTCGTGGAACTCCAGAGCGGATATCTGTTCTTATCCCAGAAATCATCGCTGCAAGTGCGCTGCCACTCGGCCCGCTCTATCCACCCTACAACGTCGATGCCGATGTCCTGACCGCTTCTCAGTTCGCGAAACTGAAGTGGGAAGGATGCGTGGGACACAGGCCCCTCCTGCGTATCACGCGTCGGACAACGCCCATACGCAGGGTCTTCGTCACACGTCAGATGGATCTTCCCGTACCCCAGCTCCACCTCCCCATACCCGAGCACGGTCCTGGGCGCCCACAGCTCCAGCGCTTCGGGCGCGGAGCGGTCGAAGGTGCGGACGATGTCGGTGGTGATCACGCCGGTTGCCGGCGTCGTTGCCGGTGGGCGCTGTGCCAGCGCCTGTGCACTGCCAAGCAGGCAGGCCGCGGCCAGCATCAGCCTCCATGCGGTCCTCATCGCGCACCTCCACTCATCACGTTGCGTTCGTTGCGCCCCGCGACCGGGGCTAGTTCGTTGAGCAGCCGCTGTACCCGCGCCTGGTGGCGGATCGGTGCCGGCAACTGCTCCAGCGCCAGCGGTTCGCACTGCACCTGGCCGACCAGCAGCACCACGCTGCGGCGCTCACGCACGGTCAGCGGGCACTGCAGCAGGTCGCCTGCACGCAGCAAGTAGAGCATCGGCTCGCGCTGCGGGAATTCGGCGATGAAGCCGCCGTCGCGGCCCAGCGAGGGCACCGGCGCATTGAGGATGCGGGCGCCTTCCAGCGGGGTACCGGCGATGTCGCGTGCGTTGCCGATGAAGGTGTAGGTCACGTCCAGCGTGACCGGCAGCGCGATCACTTTCCCTGGCAGCAGGAAGGCGTGCTGCGCCGCGCCCAGGCGGGCGACACGCACTGCGGCGTCGCTGTCGTGCGCGCTGGCGTCCTGCACGTCCACGCGGTGGCGCTGGTAGCCGCCCAGCGGCAGCAGCCGGCGCTCACCGAAGCCGAGGATGCGGCGCCGGTTGCTGCCGGCGCGGATATCGGCAGCCGCGCCACTGAGCTCCAGATCGCGCGCATCGTCCACGCTGACCACTACCCCGGCATCGGCGCCATGGGCGCCGCCCCAGTGCAGCCCGCGTGCGGACAGCGACAGCCCCGACGTGTGGTTGCCGCTGTAGGCCAGTTCACCCCCACCGTGGTGCTGGTAGTACGACACCGATGCACCGCTCTGCCCGAAGCGGTTGTCGATACGGGCGCTGGCCAGCGCGCTGTAGCGGTCGTCGTTGTACGCGCTCAGCTCGGCGCCCAGATCGCGCGCGTCGCCGTCGCGCTCCTGCCGCAGCGAATGCGACAGGCCCAGGCGGGCATCCGGGCGGCTGTGCTGGGGCTGGCGCATGTCCAGCGCCACGCGCTGCTGCACGCTGCCGTCGTCGATCCGCTGCAGCCGCGAGACTGCAATGTTCAGGTAGAGGCCGCGATCACGGGCAGGCCCGCGCCCGCTGCCAGTGTCGGTGTCCTGCTGCCACACGCCCAGCCGGCTGCCGATGCTCAGTCCACGCCACTGCCGGGTACGGCTGTAACTGGCCTGCAGGCTGCGCGAGGTCTGCGCAGGACGCAGCGCCGGCACATGAGGCGGCAGCAGGCCCGGCGGCAGGCCCGTCCAGGCATCGTCGTCTTCGCCGGGCAGGCTCCACTCCGGGGTGAAGCTGCGCCGGCGCGTGTATCCCAGGTACAGGCTGCCGCCGAACAGGGGCGCCGATACCGAGGCACTGAGCGCATCGACACAACCGAAGCGGTCACGCAGCACCGGCGTGCTGCTCTGGCAGGCGCCACCGCGCAGGCGTTGCCGATAGACATTCCAGGACGCGTAGTGGCGATAGCTCAGCTGCTGCTGCAGGCCGTGGCTGCCATCGCCTCCGTTCAGCACGCCGACCATCGCCTGCAGGTCATGCCGCCCGAACTGCTGGCGTCCCTCCATGCGCAGTTCGCCGTAACCGGTATCGGCGACGCGGGCGATCCCCGCTGTCATGCCGTAGTTGCGCGCAAGGGGGATGCGCAACCCCGCCTGTACCGCCGTGTCGGACGCATCGCCGATGTCACTTGCACGTGTCGCATGCGCACGACGGCGCCCGCCCTGCACGAACCACTGCAGGCTGCGCTCGGACCAGTCGCCGCCCCGGCTGAAGGGCGCCTCCTCGCTGCGCACGAAGCGGCCATCCTCATAGATGCGCAGGGTGACGGTGTAGCTGCCGAGCGGAAACCGGCGCGTATCGAGATCGTTGACACCGGCCTGCAGATAGAAGGTCTGCAGCAGGCGATCACCGTCGAAGGCATCCACGCGTGCATCGCGGCCGAGCAGCACAGTCAACGGGGTGGAGGTGACGTTGGCGTCGGTATCGACGTAGGCCTGCGTGGTACCCACGCGCAGCCCCTCGAAGCGATCCAGCGGCAGCATGCCCAACCCGAAGGTGCCGCCCTGCTGGCTGGAGAGATTGCGCCGGTCCATGCGGCCCAGCTGCACGTAGTGGCGCTGGGCAAGATCGTGGCGATAGTAGAGATCGTCCAGCTGGAAGCGGTCATGCGCGCGGTAACCCTGCCGCGCCTGGCGGCTGTAGTTCCAGCTGCTGGCGACATGGCCATCGCGCAGCACGCCAAGCACCGTGCTCCCCTGCACGCTCAACGCCTGATAGCCATCGCCCCCGCTGAAATTCACGGTCTGCTGCTGCAGCAGCGCGTTCTGTGCCTGCTCGGACACCTGATGGAACGGCGAGCGCTGCGCGCTCTGCTGTGGCAGCCACCGGCGTGCCGGAAACAACATCAGCACGCCATCGCTTTCATCGAAGATGGCGTGCACCTGCGCAGGATCGTCCGGACTGTCGATCCAGCCGCAGCCGGGATCCGGTTGGCCGTAGGGACAGGCCAGATGACTGTTGCGCGGCAGCGGTGCAGCCAGTGCCGCCTGCAGCGCGTCGCGCGCATCGGCGCTGAGACCCAGGGCTTCCAGTACCTGCGCGGGCTGGTCCAGCTGCACCGTATCCAGCGTGACCCAGGCAGACCACAGGCCGGCCGACTGCCCGAACAGGCGTACCTCGACACGCTCGGTCTGGCCGCTGGCGAGGTCTTCGAAACCGGCCGGTACCGGCCGTGCGTGGACAGCCGGCAGGGTCGGAATGGCCAACGTCAGGGCGAGCGCGACCGCCAGCCGGCTGTGGGCAGGTGCAGGTATCAACATGGGGAGACAACCGATGGCCGGCCGGCCCGCGAACGGGCCGGCGCGGTGGGGATTACGGCGCGGCGGTGTTCTGCGACACGACCAGCGCAACGGTGCCGCTGTACAGGCCCGCGAAGTTGATCTCGCCGGACACGGTCTGCTGCACGCGCAGCGGCATGGCGATCGACGCACCCGGAATCGCGCTGTCGAACAGGTCGTCTGCAGCGAAGTCGATCGGGGTGGTCTCCAGGGCGCGGCCGTTGAGGCTGACCGTCAGCGGCACGTTGATGGCACCCGGTGCGGCCAGGTCGGGACGCAGCACGGCGTCGGCCGCCAGGCGCACGCTGACGTCCTTCTCGGTGTCGTTGGTGAAGATGCGCACATCTTCGCTCCACGACGACAGGCCGGCACCGCCGGCGCGGTAGACCAGCTGCACCGCGTCCGGCAGCGCGGTGCCGTCGGCCTTGAGCAGGGACAGGGTCGGATCGACGTTCGCCCACACGGTGATGTTGGTTTCCACGGCGGCCTGCGCGGTCAGCGAAGCGCCGGCGAGCGCCACGGCCAGGGCGGCCTTCTTGAACATGTGCGACATGGTTTCTCTCTCTGATGGATTGGGTTGCCTCCTGAAGGGAAGCACTGCCGGCACGGACGTGCCCTGCCAGCAGCGCGGACAAGGTATTGATCGACTCCTGCGGTGTACATGCAACGTTTCTTGATTGCCGATTACGCGTACTTCTGCGACATCACACACGCATCGCGCGTGCCGTGACCAGCAGAATGCGACGCTTTCGGCATTGCTACAGCCAGAGGGGGGACCACGGCATGGGCAAAAAAAAAACGCCCCCTTGCGGGGGCGTTCTTCCACGTTGCGATTGCGGGGCGATCAGCCCTGGTAGTCGCGCACGTCGCTGCCGGTGTAGACCTGGCGCGGACGGCCGATCTTCATTTCCGGATCGACCTGCTGTTCCAGCCAATGCGACACCCAGCCGGAGGTACGGCCCAGGGCGAACATGACGGTGAACATCTCGGTCGGAATCTGCAGCGCCTTGTAGATGATGCCGCTGTAGAAATCGACGTTCGGGTACAGCTTGCGGGCGACGAAGTAGTCGTCCTGCAGCGCGGCCTGCTCCAGCTTCACGGCCACGTCCAGCAGCGGGTCCTGCACGCCCAGCTGCTTGAGCACCTTGCTGGTCATCTCGCCGATGACCTTGGCGCGCGGATCGAAGTTCTTGTAGACGCGGTGGCCGAAGCCCATCAGGCGGAAACCGGAGGTCTTGTCCTTGGCCTTGAGCACGGCCGATTCCACGTTGTCGGCCGAACCGATTTCTTCCAGCATCTTCAGCACGGCTTCGTTGGCACCGCCATGGGCCGGACCCCACAGCGCGGTGACGCCCGCGGCAACCGACGCATACGGATTGGCACCGGTCGAGCCGACCAGGCGCACCGTCGAGGTGGACGCGTTCTGCTCGTGGTCGGCGTGCAGGATGAACAGCAGGTCCAGCGCCTTGACCACGTCCGGATTCAGTTCGTACTGGCCGTCGGCCGACTCGAAGGTCTGCTTCAGGAAGCGGCTGACGTAATCCAGCGAGGTGTCCGGCGTGTTGGCCGGCAGGCCCTTGCCGTGACGGTAGATCAGCGCCGAGAGGGTCGGCACCTTGGCAATCAGGCGCACAGCGGCCTGGCGGCGCTGTTCGGCGTCGGACAGGTCCAGCGCGTCGTGGTAGACGGCCGACAGCTGCGCGATCGCGGCAGCCAGGATGGCCATCGGATGGGCATCCTTGGCGAAGCTGCCGATCAGGGTGTTGATCGAATCGGGGACGTTGGCCTCGGCAGCCAGCTCATCGGTGAAGGCCTTCAGCTGCTCGGCGCTCGGACGCTCGCCGTTGATCAGCAGGTAGGCCACTTCGACGTAGCTCGACTTTTCCGACAGCTGTTCGATCGGGTAGCCGCGGTACAGCAGCACGCCCTTGTCGCCGTCGATGTAGGTGATGGCGGACTTGCAGCTGGCCGTCGCGGTGAAGCCGGAATCGTAGGTGAAGAACCCCGTTTCCTTGGTCAGCTTCGCGATGTCGACGCAGTCGTTGCCAAGGGTGGGTTTGATGACGGGCAGAACGACCGACGTGTCGCCGGCGTTGAGCGTGACCTGATCAAGATCGGACACTGTGTGCGCTCCTTCATGGGAAGGCGCCTGCCCAAGCGCATTGGTCAGGCACGTGAATGACGTCCACGACCTGTGTCGTGGATCACGCCATTATCGCACAGCAGCATTTGCCCGGTGCTAGACGGAAGTCGTAGACGGCAGGCGGCTGGAACCCGGCCAGCGAGTGGCCCGGATCGGCAAAAGCGTTGTCACGCGAACGCAGTGTTCTGTCCATCCAAACGCCTGTTGGGCAGGCGCCGGGGAAAAACAAACGGCCGCGCAGAGCGCGGCCGTCGGTTCGGAGCGGGATCGACAGATCAGCGCGCGTAGCGCTTCTGGAACTTGTCGATGCGGCCCGAGGTGTCGATGACCTTGTGCTTGCCCGTGTAGAACGGATGCGAAGCCGAGGAAATTTCAACCTTGACCAGCGGGTATTCGTTGCCGTCTTCCCACTGGATGGTTTCCTTCGTCGCCATGGTGGAGCGGGTCAGGATCTTGAAATCGGAGGTGACGTCATGGAAGACGACGTCGCGGTAGTTCGGATGGATATCGGCCTTCATGGGCTCACACCGTAAATGGGCTGGTGGTCAAGAGCGGCATTATAAGCACCGGCCGCCCCTTGGGGCAACCGGTTGCGTGGATCCGCGCTCAGTCCGCGCCAAGTGCCTGCCGCACAAGGCTTTCGAAGCGGGCCTGGTCGTAGGCCATCAGCAGGTCGCAGTTGTCCGGCTGGCCGGTCTGGCGGTTCCAGTCGACGAGGGTCGCGCCGCGACTGAACGTGCCGTTCAGTTCCACGTTCAGCGGCCGCGATTCCACCCGCAGCTGCCCTTCCGGGTTCAGCGCCCAGGCCATGGCCAGGGCATCGGCGGTGTACCAGCGGCCGCCCTTGCTGTCTTCGGACAGGCCACGGGTCTTGCGCGAGATCAGCTCATAGAAGCGGGCGCGCTCCGAATCGGCCTGCAGCCACGTCTCGGCCTGCTGCAGCGGCAGGCCGTGGGCGACGGTGGCTTCCCAGTCCGACACCAGCAGGTGCTTGAATGCGGTGAACACCACGTGCGCCGCTTCCGGATCGAAGGCGATGTTGAACTCCGCCGCCGGCGTGATGTTGCCGTGGCAGGTGACCGCGCCGCCCATCACCACGATGCGCTTGATGCGCTGAGGCAGGGTCGGGTCCAGCTTCAGCGCCAGCGCCAGGTTGGTCAGCGGGCCGAGCATCACCAGCATCAGTTCGCCGGCATGCTTGTGCGACAGGCGCAGGATCGCCAGCGCGGCATGCTCGGCTTCGGCCTGTCGGCTCGGCGGCGATAGATCGACATCGCCGTAGCCATCACGGCCGTGCACATGCGCGGCATCGACGGAGGGATGCAGCAGCGGATCGGGGCTGCCGGCAAACACCGGCACGTCGGGACGGCCGACGATGTCGCAGAGCTTGAGGGCGTTGCGGACGGTGTACTGCAGGCCGACATTGCCGGCGGCGATGGTCAGGGCGACCACGTCATGCCGTTCATCGGCAAAGGCCATCAGCAGGGCCAGGGCGTCGTCCACACCGGGATCGGTGTCGATCAACAGGGGGATCTTGTGGGTCATCGTTGCCGTCTTCAGATCGGCAACGAAGTGTGGACCGGGATGATGACCGTTGCAAGACCAGGGGAGTCCGGCAGGGCTGCGCCCTGCACCTGCCGGATCAACGGCAAACGCCAGAGCAACGGCAAAAGCTGGTTTTCTGGGGGATGGCGGGGTGGGTCCGGTTGCGGGGGACGCTGCAAGTACGTCCATGTAAGCTCGGTCGCGCCATCCATGGCGCTCACGCCCCCGCAACCGGACCCACCCCGCCTTCGACAGTTTCCTGCGGCCTGTCGGAACGGCATTTTGCTCTGGTAGGTGTCGACCGTGGTCAACACCTCCACGGGATGATCGAGAAGGCTGTCTGTAGAGTCGAGCCATGCTCGACTCACGCGCGCAGCGCACAGAGACCGCTTACGCCGAGGCGTAGCGAACGGCCGTGCCGATCCAGCGGCTGACCACGCGGTCGGCCAGTGCGGGCTGCTGGGCCAGCAGGCGCTCGGCCAGGTCATGCACGCCGGGCAGCAGGCCGGCGTCGCGTGCCAGATCGGCGATGCGGAAGCCGGCCAGGCCTGTCTGCCGCGTACCAAGCAGTTCGCCCGGCCCGCGCAGTTCCAGGTCCTTCTCGGCGATGACAAAGCCATCGTTGGTGTCACGCATGGTCTGCAGACGCTCGCGCGCCATCTGCGAAAGCGGTGCCTGGTACAGCAGCACGCAGCGCGACACCGCCGAACCGCGGCCAACGCGACCGCGCAGCTGGTGCAGCTGGGCCAGGCCCAGGCGCTCGGCGTTCTCGATCACCATCAGCGAGGCATTGGGCACGTCCACACCCACTTCGATCACCGTGGTCGCCACCAGCAGGTCGATGTCACCGGCCTTGAACGCGACCATCGTCGCCTGCTTCTCGGCGGCTTTCATCCGCCCGTGCGCCAGCCCCACGCGCACGCCCGGCAGCAGCGCCTGCAGCGATTCGAAGGTGGCCTGTGCGGGCGTGGCGTCCAGCTCTTCGCTTTCCTCGATCAGCGTGCACACCCAGTACACCTGCCGTCCTTCCGCGCAGGCCAGGGCGATGCGTTCGATCAGCTCCGGCCGGCGGTCGTTGTTCAGGGCCACGGTCTGCACCGGCGTACGGCCCGGCGGCAGTTCGTCGATGGCCGATACGTCCAGGTCCGCGTACTCGGACATCGCCAGCGTGCGCGGAATCGGCGTGGCGGTCATCACCAGCTGGTGTGGCACGCTGTTGCCACCGGCGCCCTTGTCGCGCAGCGCAAGGCGCTGGTGCACGCCGAAGCGGTGCTGTTCGTCGACGATGGCCAGGGCCAGGTCCTGGAACACCACCGCCTCCTGCATCAGCGCGTGGGTACCGACCACCACCTGTGCTTCGCCACTGGCGACCTGTTCCATCACCTTCGCGCGCGCCTTGCCGGTGACCTTGCCGGCCAGCCAGGCAATACGTACGCCCAGCGGTTCCAGCCAGCCGCGCAGGTTGTTGAGATGCTGTTCGGCCAGCAGTTCGGTGGGCGCGGCCAGTGCGACCTGCTTGCCCTGCTCTACCGCCAGCATGGCGGCCAGCGCGGCCACCACGGTCTTGCCGGAACCCACGTCGCCCTGCACCAGCCGCAGCATGGGACGGGGTCGCGCGAGGTCTTCGCGGATCTGCTTGAACACGCGCGCCTGCGCGCCGGTGAGGGCGAACGGCAGCCGCTTCAGCAGGGCCTTGGCCAGCGCACCGGGGCCGGCCAGCGGCGGCGCATGATGCGCCTGCAGCGCGATGCGTTGGCGACGCAGGCTGAGATGGTGTGCCAGCAGTTCTTCCATCGCCAGCCGGCGCTGCGCCGGATGGGTGCCGGCGGCCAGCGCGGCCAGGTCGGCATCCGGCGGTGGCCGGTGCACCGTCAACAGCGCACTGCGCAGCGACGGCAGGCCGAGGCCATCGAGCCAGCCCACGGGCAGCAGTTCCAGCGCGGCTTCTTCGGGGAGGCGATCCAGTGCCTGGCCGATCAGCCTGCGCATCGTCATCGGGCCCACACCTTCCACCGTGGGATACACCGGATCGAGGCGGTCGCCAAGTTCAGGATCATCGTTGCGCCCCAGCACCTGGTAGCTGGGATGAACGATTTCCAGGCCAAGGTGGCCCGGCTTGGGCGTACCGAAACAGCGCAGGCGGTTGCCGACCGCGAACTGGCCGACCTGCTGCTGGCGGAAATGGAAGAAGCGCAGCACCAGGGTGCCCTGCCCCTCGTCCTCGACCGCCACCTTCAGCATCGGCCGGTAGCGCATGCCGCGCTCGACCGCGACGACGCGCACTTCCACCTGTGCCGGCACGCCGGATCGCAGGTCTTCGATGCGGGTCAGCCGGGTCCGGTCCTCATAGCGCAGCGGCAGGTGAAGCCAGAGATCCTGCAGGGTGGCCAGGCCACGCGCCTGCAGCTTGGCGGCCACGGCCGGACCCACGCCGGCGAGCATCGCCAGGGATGCTTCGCCGGACGGTGACAGGACCGGAGTGACCGCCGCCTTGCGTGCCACGGGGGCGTCAGTCGATGACCATCACCGCGTCGACCTCGAAGTTGGCGCCCTTCGGCAGGCCGGAGACTTCGATGGTGGAACGGGCCGGGAACGGAGCCTGGAAGTAGTCCTGCATGACCGCGTTAACCTTGGCGAACTCGCCCAGGTCGGTCAGGTACAGGCCAAGGCGCACGACCTGGTCCAGCGAACCGCCGGCAGCTTCGGCCACGGCCTTGAGGTTGTCGAACGCGCGGCGGGCCTGGGCTTCGACATCACCGGCACCGACGATGTCGCCGGTCGCCGGATCAAGCGGGATCTGGCCGGAGAAGTACACGGTGTTGCCGGCGCGCACGGCCTGCGAGTAAGGGCCGATGGCGGCAGGCGCCTTTTCGGTGTTGATGATCTGGCGGGACATGGTCGCTCCGGTGCATTTGGAAAACAGAGCGGCGATTGTAGCAACCCGGTAGCGCCGGGCCATGCCCGGCGACGTTTGGTTCATGCTGCGTGGCGCGCTCGCCGGGCAGGGCCCGGCGCTACCGGTGCACCCTCTACGCATGGGTGGGATTATTGACGGCGCACCGACTGCACGACCGACAGGCGGCGCAGGCGCCGCATGACCTCGGCCAGGTGGTTGCGGTCGCGCACCTGGATGTTGAACGCCAGCACGGCAGCGTTGAAGTCGCGATCCAGATAATCCACGCGCTCGATGTTGGAGTGGCTCTGCGCGATCGCGGCGGCAAGCTGGGCCAGCACGCCGGTGCCGTTCTCCACTTCCACCACCAGCGAGGTGTCGTAGTCACCGGAAACGGTGGTATCCCAGCCGATCAGCACCCAGCGCTCGGGAGACTTGCGCAGCTCGGCCAGGTTCGGGCAGTCCATGCGATGCACCACGATGCCCTTGCCGGCGGTGTGGTACCCCATGATGTCGTCGCCGGGAATCGGCTGGCAGCAGCCCGCGAAGGTGACCACGCCGCGCTCGCTGCCATTGATCAGGATCTTCTCCTGCGAATGGTGGCGCGAATGCGGGCCGCCACGCAGTTCCGCATAGGCCATCAGCGCCTGCGCGGCCTGGGTCGGCATCCAGTTGCCGAGCGCGACTTCGGCCAGCAGCGCCTCCAGGCGCGGGAAACGGTGCTCGGCCAGGAATGCATCCAGGCGCCCCTTCGGCAGCCGCTCCAGCGAGGAATCCATCGCCTCCAGCGCACGGTCAAGCATGCGGTGGCCCAGCTGCACGGCGTCCTCGTGCTCCAGCTGCTTGAGCTGGTGGCGGATCGCGGTGCGTGCCTTGCTGGTGACCACGAACTCCAGCCACTGCGGTTTGGGCGTGGCCGAACGCGCGGTGATGATCTCCACCGACTGCCCGGAGACCAGCTTGGTGCGCAACGGCACCAGCTTCTTGTCCACGCGTGAGGCCACCGCCATGTTGCCGACATCGGTATGCACGGCGTAAGCGAAATCGAGCGCGGTGGAATTGCGCGGCAGGGCCAGGATCTTCCCCTTCGGCGTGAACAGGTAGACCTCGTCCGGGAACAGGTCGACCTTCACGTTGTCGAGGAATTCCAGCGAGGAGCCGGCCGCGCGCTGCGAATCGATCAACTCGACGATCCACGCGTGGGCACGGCTCTGCGCGCTGTTGGGAGAATCGCCACCGAACTTGTAGGTCCAGTGTGCGGCCACGCCTCGCTCGGCGATCAGGTCCATTTCCTCGGTACGGATCTGCACCTCGATCGGCGAGCCATACGGTCCGAAGAGCACGGTGTGCAGCGACTGGTAGCCGTTGGCCTTGGGAATGGCGATGAAGTCACGGAAGCGACCGTCCAGCGGCTTGAACGTGGCATGCACCGAGCCCAGTGCGTGATAGCAGGTGGGCACGCTGCGCACGACCAGGCGGAACCCGAACACGTCCATCACCTGGTCGAAGCTCTTGTTCTCGTCGCGCATCTTGTTGTAGATGCTCCACGGCGTCTTGATGCGGCTGACCAGGCGGTGTTCGATGCCCTCCTTCGCCAGTCGCTGCGAGAGCTGCACTTCCACCTGCGCCATCGCCTCGCGGCGCACCACCGGCTGGCTGCGGATGTGCTTTTCCAGGATCGCGTGGCGCCACGGATACAACGCCTTGAAGCCCAGGTTCTGCAGCTCGCTCTTGACCAGGCTCATGCCCAGCCGCTGCGCGATCGGCGCGTAGATCTCCAGCGTCTCGCGGGCGATGCGGCTCCTCGCTTCGCGGCTCTGGGCGCCCAGCGTACGCATGTTGTGCAGGCGGTCGGCCAGCTTGATCATGATCACGCGCAGGTCGCGCGACATCGCCAGCAGCATCTTGCGGAAGCTCTCCGCGGCAGCTTCCTGGCGGTCCCGGAACTTCAGCTTGTCCAGCTTGGTCACGCCATCGACGAGTTCGGCAACCGGCTCGCCGAACTCGGCGGCCAGCGCCTCGCGGGTCAGCGGCGTGTCCTCGATGGTGTCGTGCAGGATCGCGGCGATCAGCGCTTCGACATCCAGGCCGAGCTCGGCCAGCACCTGCGCAACCGCCACAGGATGGGTGATATAGGGCTCGCCCGACTTGCGTGTCTGCCCAGCGTGCGCAGCGGCCCCGACTTCCCAGGCACGGCGCAGCAGCGGCAGCTGCTCCGGCGGCAGGTAATGGGCGGCGCGTTCAAGCTGGAGGACGTAGTCGGGTACGGCGGCAGTGGGGGCTGCGGCGACCTTGGCAGTGGGGCCTGGGTTCATGCCCGAAGCCTATTCCAGCGCGACGTTTACGGCAAATCCTGAATGCGAAACAGCCCGCACGGGGCGGGCTGTTCGGCGTGTCCAGCGATGACGTTGATCGATGCGATCAATCGTCGTTCTTGGACATGTCTTCGTCGGCGACCACTTCCGCGGCGGCCCACTCCAGCGCTTCGCGCTCGGCGCGCTCACGCTCGGCCTTCTCGACTTCGTCGATCAGCGCGTTGTCGATCTTGCGGGCAGCGATCTCGCGCAGCGCCAGCACGGTCGGCTTGTCCTCGGTCTCGCTGTTGTCCAGCGTGGCCTGCACGCCATTGGCGAGCTGGCGGGCACGCTTGGAGGCCATCATGACCAGCTCGAAACGGTTGTTAACGACTTCCAGGCAATCTTCTACGGTGATGCGGGCCATACGGGCTCCCGGCGACCGGTCGGCCGCTCAGTCGAATGAGGGAAAGGGGACGGAGTGTACCGGCAGGGGTTGGACAAAATCAAGCCAACCCTCACCCGATTCTTTTGGAATCAGTCAGTTGCGCCCGGATCCGGGGTCAACAGGGCCTGGATCAGCCCGGCGTGGCGGACCTTCTGGGCCTCGCGGCGCAGGCGGCTGGCGGTGAAGATCGCGCACAGCTCGTCCACGGCGGTGTCGAACACCTCGTTGACGATGACGTAGTCGAACTCATTGAAGTGCAGCATCTCGTCGCGGGCGGCGCCCAGGCGCTGGGCGATCACCGCCTCGCTGTCCTGCCCACGCTTGCGCATGCGGTCCTGCAGGGCCTGCTTGGACGGCGGCAGGATGAACACGGTGACCGTGCCCGGTACCAGCTGCCGGACCTGCTGCGCGCCCTGCCAGTCGATCTCCAGCAGCACATCCTGGCCGGCCGCCAGCTGCGGTTCCACCGACTGCCGCGCCGTGCCCTTCCAGTCTCCGTGCACCCACGCATGCTCGAAGAAGTCGCCCGCAGCAATCATCTGCTCGAACTTCTCTGCGGTGACGAAGTGATAGTGCTCACCGTTCACTTCACCCGGCCGCATGGCCCGCGAAGTGAAGGAGATCGACAGGGCAATCTGCGGGTCGCGGGCCAGCGTCGCGTTGACGATGCTGCTCTTGCCGGCGCCTGAAGGGGCGGCAACGATGTACAGCGTGCCGCGCGCGATGGTGGCCGACGGGGTGGACGGGGCGCTCATGCACGGAACCCAACTGGTTGATTTCGCAAAATTTTTCCTCGATGTTCCAGACATGGCGCGGAGGATCGCGCCAGGACGGCGGGGACTGCGCGGAACATCCTGGAACCAGGCCCGGCAGACGGCTCCCCGGGGTGCGGGCACGCAACTTTACCAGAGCGGCCCCTCCCCGCGCCCGGCCACACCCGGCCGGCCTTGTGCCACATGGGCATGCGGGGGGCTGTGCTATAACCGGGGCATTGCGGTCGTTCCCGGAAAGACGCTCGCGGCATGCTGGCGGTTCTCCCCTTCGACGGCCGTACCCACCGACAGCCCGGAGGCCTGCACGCCTCCCCGCCATCCAAGGAGAACGGCATGCCCTCGATGAGTCGCCGCCAGTTCCTGAAGGTCACCGGGACAACCCTGGTGGGCTCCAGCCTGGCCCTGATGGGCTTCGCGCCCGGCATCGCGCTCGCGGAGGTGCGGCAGTACAAGCTGACCCGCGCCACCGAGACCCGCAACACCTGTACGTACTGTTCGGTGGCCTGCGGCATCCTGATGTACAGCCTCGGCGATGGCGCCAAGAACGCCGAGCCGAGCATCTTCCACATCGAGGGCGACCCGGACCATCCGGTCAACCGCGGCACGCTGTGCCCGAAGGGCGCCGGCCTGGCCGACATCATCCACAGCAAATCGCGCCTGCTCTACCCGGAATACCGGGCACCGGGTACGAACGAGTGGAAGCGCCTGAGCTGGGACGACGCTCTGGACCGCATCGCGCGGCTGATGAAGGAAGACCGCGACGCCAACTTCGTGCAGAAGAACGAGGCGGGGCAGACGGTCAACCGCTGGCTGACCACGGGCATGCTGGCGGCCTCGGCCACCAGCAATGAAACCGCGGTGTTGACCCACAAGGTCGTCCGCTCGCTTGGAATGCTCGCATTCGACAACCAGGCACGTGTCTGACACGGCCCGACGGTGGCAGGTCTTGCCCCGACGCTAGGCCGAGGTGCGATGACGAATCACTGGGTCGACATCAAGAATGCCGACCTGATCCTGATCATGGGTGGCAATGCCGCCGAGGCACACCCGTGCGGGTTCAAATGGGTGACCGAGGCCAAGGCACACAACAAGGCCCGCCTGATCGTCATCGATCCACGCTTCAACCGCTCGGCCGCGGTGGCCGATGTCTACGCGCCGATCCGGACCGGCACCGACATCGTGTTCCTGGGTGGCCTGATCAACTACCTGCTGGCCGAGGACCGCATCCAGCACGAGTACGTGCTGAACTACACCGACATGTCGTTCCTGGTGAAGGACGAATTCGCCTTCACCGATGGCCTGTACTCGGGCTATGACGCGCAGAAGCGCAGCTATGACCGCTCCAGCTGGGACTACCTGTATGGGGACGACGGTTACGTACGCAGCGACCCGACCCTGAAGGACCCGCGCTGCGTCTACAACCTGCTCAAGCAGCACTACGCACGCTATACCGTGGAGATGGTCGAACGCATCTGCGGTACGCCCGCCGACAGCATCCGCCAGATCTGGGACATGATCGCGTCCACCGCCGGCAAGGACAAGGCGATGACCATCCTGTACGCGCTGGGCTGGACGCAGCACTCGGTCGGTGCGCAGAACGTGCGCGCCGGCACGATGGTGCAGCTGCTGCTGGGCAACATCGGCGTGGCCGGCGGCGGCATGAACGCCCTGCGTGGGCATTCCAACATCCAGGGCCTGACCGACATCGGCCTGATGTCCGACCTGCTGCCGGGCTACCTGACACTGCCCAGGCAGGACGAGCAGGACTACAACGCCTACATCGCCAAGCGCACGCAGAAGCCGCTGCGCGCCAACCAGATGTCGTTCTGGCAGAACTATCCGAAGTTCCATGTCAGTCTGATGAAGTCGTGGTGGGGCGATGCCGCCACCGCCGACAACAACTGGTGCTTCGATCACCTGCCCAAGCTCGACAAGCCCTACGACATGCTGCAGGCCTACGAGCTGATGAACGAAGGCAGGATCCATGGCTACATCTGCCAGGGCTTCAACCCGCTGGCCTCGGCACCGAACAAGGGCAAGCTGATCAGCGCGTTCTCCAAGCTGAAGTTCATGGTCAGCATGGACCCGCTGGAAACCGAAACCATCGCCTTCTGGCAGAACCATGGCGCACTGAACGACGTCGACCCAAGCACCATCCAGACCGAAGTGTTCCGCCTGCCGACCACCTCGTTCGCCGAGGAGAACGGCGCGGTGGTGAACTCCTCGCGCTGGCTGCAATGGCACTGGAAGGGCGCCAACGCACCGGGCGAAGCGCGCAGCGACATCGAGATCATGTCCGAGCTGTTCCACCGCATCAAGGCGCTGTACGAGAAGGACGGCGGCGCGTGGTGGGAGCCGGTGCGCGACCTCGCCTGGAATTACGCCGACCCGAAACTGCCGACGCCGGAAGAACTGGCGATGGAGTACAACGGCAAGGCCCTGGTGGACGTGTTCGATCCGAAGGACCCGACCCGGCTGGTGCGCAAGGCCGGCGAACAGCTGGCCACGTTCGGCGACCTGCGCGACGACGGCAGCACGTCTTCCGGCTGCTGGATCTACATCGGTGCGTGGGGGCCGACCGGCAACATGATGGCACGGCGCGACAACAGTGATCCCACCGGTATCGGCAACACGCTGGGCTGGGCCTGGGCGTGGCCCGCCAACCGCCGCGTGATGTACAACCGCGCCTCGTGCGACGTCGCCGGGCAGCCGTTCGATCCACGACGCACCCTGCTCGCCTGGAACGGCAGGAACTGGGGCAACATCGACGTGCCCGACTTCAAGGCCGATGAAGACCCGGCCGGCGGGATGGGCCCGTTCATCATGAATCCCGAGGGCATTGCCCGCTTCTTCGCCAAGGCCGGCATGGCCGAAGGCCCGTTCCCGGAACACTACGAGCCCTTCGACACGCCGTTGCGCAGCAACCCGCTGAGCCCGGGCCAGGCGCTGACGCTGAACAATCCGGCCGCGCGCGTGTTCGACAGCGACCGCGCGCAGATCGGCTCGCCGGACGAGTTCCCGCATGTGGCCACCACCTACCGGCTGACCGAGCATTTCCACTTCTGGACCAAGCACGGCAAGCTCAACGCCATCATCCAGCCGGAGCAGTTCGTCGAGATCGGCGCAGCCCTGGCCGACGAGCTGGGCATCGGCAACGGCAGTCGCGTGCGGGTCAGCTCCAAGCGTGGCCACATCGAAGCCGTGGCGATGGTGACCAAGCGCATCAAGGCACTGCAGATCGATGGCAGGACGGTGCACCAGGTCGGCGTGCCGATCCACTGGGGCTTCCTGGGCGCTGCCAAGCCCGGTTACATCGCCAATACGCTGACCAACGCCATCGGTGACGGCAATTCGCAGACGCCTGAATCGAAGTGCATCCTGGTCAAGGTCGAGAAGGTGTAGGAGACACGCCATGTCACTGCAATCGCTGGACATCATCCGCCGCTCGGCCACCACCACGCCCTCGCCGCAGGCGCGCGGCGCCCACACCGGGCAGGTCGCCAAGCTGATCGACGTGAGCAAGTGCATCGGCTGCAAGGCCTGCCAGGTCGCCTGCATGGAGTGGAACGACCTGCGCGACGAGGTCGGCAGCTGCGTCGGCAGCTATGACAACCCGCCGGACCTGAGCGACCAGTCGTGGACGGTCATGAAGTTCCGCGAGTACGAGGACGAGAAGGGCAAGCTGGAGTGGCTGATCCGCAAGGAGGGCTGCATGCACTGCAGCGACCCGGGCTGCCTGAAAGCCTGCCCGTCGCCGGGCGCGATCATCCAGTACGCCAACGGCATCGTCGATTTCCAGGAGGAGAACTGCATCGGCTGCGGCTACTGCGTGACCGGCTGCCCGTTCGACGTGCCGCGGATCTCCAAGAAGGACCACAAGGCCTACAAGTGCACGCTGTGCTCGGACCGCGTGGCCGTGGGCCAGGAGCCGGCGTGCGTGAAGACCTGCCCGACCGGGGCGATCACGTTCGGCAGCAAGCAGGCGATGACCGAGCATGCCGCCGGCCGCGTCGAGGACCTGAAGTCACGCGGCTACGGGAATGCCGGGTTGTACGACCCGCAGGGCGTCGGTGGCACCCACGTGATGTACGTGCTGCAGCACGTGGACAAGCCGGAGCTGTACGCCGACCTGCCCAAGGACCCGCGCATCAGCCCCATGGTCGAGGTCTGGAAGGGGGTGGCCAAGCCGCTGGGCGTGCTGGCAATCGCCGCGACAGCCTTCGTGGGCTTCCTGCACTACATCGGCATCGGCCGCAACACGGTCAACGATGAGGAGGAAGAGCAGGCCGAGCACGAAGCAAAGAAGATCGAAGAGGAGCAGCGGCCATGAAGTACGCCCCGCACCCCCGCCAGATCGTGCGCTACCGCGCTCCGACCCGCATCAACCACTGGATCGTGGCGATCTGCTTCGTGCTGACCGCGCTGTCCGGCCTGGCCCTGTTCCACCCTGCGCTGTTCCCGTTGACGGCGCTGTTCGGTGGCGGGCCGTGGACACGCATCCTGCATCCCTTCGTCGGCCTGGCCATGGTGGTGGGCTTCGCCCTGCTCGCCTTCCGCATGTGGCGTGACAACCTGCCTACCGCCGACGACCGCGCATGGCTGCGCGGCATGCGCGAGGTGCTGCGCAACGAGGATGAGACGCTGCCACCGGTCGGCCGCTTCAACGCCGGCCAGAAACTGCTGTTCTGGGCGATCATCGGCTGCCTTTCGGCGTTGCTGCTGACCGGCTTCGTGATCTGGCGGCAGTATTTCAGCCATCTGTTCCCGATCGGCGTGATCCGTTTCTCGGTGCTGGTGCACGCACTGTTTGGCTGGGTACTGGTGTGCGCCATCGTGGTGCACATCTATGCCGCGATCTGGATCAAGGGTTCGGTGCGCGCGATGACCCAGGGCAAGGTGACCTATGGGTGGGCCTACAAGCACCATCGGCAGTGGTTCAGGGACATCCTGCGCGGGCGGCGCGGAGAGGGGTAACGGCAGGGCCTGCGGCCCTGCACCCGCCGGATCAACGTCAACGTCAACGTCAACGTCAAAAGCGGGCTTCCTGAGGGATGGCGGGGCGGGTCCGGTTGCGGGGGCCGCTGCAAGTACGTCCATGTAAGCTCGGTCGCCGCATCCATGCGGCTCACGCCCCCGCAACCGGACCCACCTCGCCTTCGACAGTTTCCCGCTGCTGTTGGTGGGTGTCGACCTTGGTCGACACGATGAACACGGCAACAACCGATGGGAAAACGGATCTGAGCCCGACCTTTCAGATGGCCGGCAACACGCTGGACGCCAGCGTCGACAACGGCGAGGATGGAGGCTGGTTCTTCCGGCTGGCCCCGCATGGCGCAACGCATCCTTGAACCCGGTGAGATCGAGACGCTGGCCTCGCGCGATGTCCCGCGCATCATTCTGCCGGATGCCGCCTCGCTGTTCGGCGGACGTGCGGACCGGTTGCGCAGCCTGGCCGGACGCAGTGCCATCGGTGGCTACCTCCAGCTGCTGGCGGCACTGGCCGATGCACAACAGGCGCTGCTGGACGAACTGACGCCGCAGCAACGCGAGGCGCTGCAGGCGCAGGCCCGCGCGCAGCAGTCGAGCGCGGCGGCCAGCGCCGGCATGCCATTGCGGCCCGCCAACACACTTCAGCTCGATGGCCGATGGCGCGACTGGTTGCGCGCGCTGTGCCGGCACTGCGCCGATGAAGCCGGGCTGCCTGCGGAGACCCGACAGGAACTGCAACGGGTTGCCGCGGCCGCTGACGCCTGGCTGGATGCACAGGCGCATGCGGTGCTGGAGCGCGACGACGCACCGTCGCTGGACGCGGTCGCTGCCCTGCTGGTGATGAACGCACTGCAGGTGTACTGGGCCGTACTCGCGGCCAGCTTCCGCCCCACCGACCTGAAACCGCTTGCCGATGCCCCCGGGCTGTGCCCGCTGTGCGGCTCGTTGCCGGTGGCCAGTGTGGTGCAGGCGCGCCCTCCCTACGCCTCCTACCGCTATCTGTCGTGCTCGCTGTGCGCCTGTCAGTGGCACTACGTGCGCGTGCAGTGCAGCCAGTGCGGCACGGCCGGCAAGGATATCGCCTATCGCGCACTGGCCGAGGTCGACGGCGATGCAGGCGAGGTGGTGCGTGAAAGCGCAATCCGTGCCGAGACCTGCGATCACTGCCACAGCTACCGCAAGATCCTGTATCTGGAGAAGGATCCGGCGCTGGAGCCGGTCGCCGACGACCTCGGCACCCTGGCGCTGGATCTGTTGCTGGGCGAGGAAGGCTACATGCGCGCCAGCCAGAATCCGCTGCTCTGGCAGTCCGACGGCGACTGAACCGATGCCTCGCGTGCATGCCCCGACCGCCCCCGCCAGCGCCCTGCCCTCGCTGGACCGCCTGCTGCGCCTGCCGGCGTTGTCGACGCTGATCAGGGACCACGGCCGCAGCCGCGTCGCCCATCTGCTGCGCGAGCACGTGCAGGAGTTGCGCGAGCGCAGCGGCCGCGGCCAGCTGTCACCGGAACAGCTGCAGCGGGCCGTCGCGGAACCCGGCGTGGTCGCGGCCCTGCAGTCGGCGCTGGCAGCCGATGCACGCCTGGATCTGCAGCCGGTATTCAACCTCACCGGCACGGTGCTGCATACGAATCTCGGCCGCGCGCTGTTGCCGGACGCCGCGGTACGCGCAGTGACCCGCGCGATGACTGCGCCGGTGGATCTGGAATTCGACATCGCCCTGGGCCGTCGAGGCGACCGCGATGCGCGCGTGCGGGCACTGGTCTGCGAACTGACCGGCGCCGAAGCAGCGACCGTGGTCAACAACAACGCAGCAGCAGTCCTGTTGCTGCTCAACAGCCTGGCCAATCGCCGCGAGGTGGTCGTGTCGCGGGGCGAGCTGGTGGAAATCGGCGGTGCCTTCCGCATTCCCGATGTGATGCGCAGCGCCGGTGCGCGGCTGCGCGAAGTGGGCACCACCAACCGCACCCATCCGGCCGACTTCGACAGCGCCATCGGCACGCGCACCGCGCTGCTGATGGAGGTGCACGCCAGCAACTACGCCATCACCGGCTTCACCGCCAAGGTCGATACTGCACGGATGGCGTCGATCGCGCACGGGCACGGGCTGCCACTGGCGGTGGACCTTGGCAGTGGCAGCCTGTGCGACCTGTCTGCCCACGGTCTGCCGCGCGAACCTACAGTGCAGGAAACGCTGGCGGCGGGCGCCGACCTGGTCTCGTTCAGCGGCGACAAGCTGCTAGGTGGACCGCAGGCCGGGATCATTGCCGGCCGCGCCGACCTCATCGCACGCATCAACCGCAATCCGCTCAAGCGCGCCCTGCGCATGGACAAGATGGGCCTGGCTGCGCTGGAAGCGGTACTGGCGCTGTACCGCGAACCGGAACTGCTGCCGCAGCGGCTGCCGACCCTGCGCACGCTGTCCCGCGAACAGGGCGACATCCATGCCCAGGCACAGCGCCTGCTGCCTTCCGTGCAGCAGGCGCTGGCCGCGCATTACGCGGTTGAAGCGGTGCCGATGTACAGCCAGGTCGGCAGTGGCGCGCAGCCACAGGCGCAACTGGCCAGCGCCGGCCTGCGCATCCGCGTCGCTGCAGCTGTCGGGTTGGACCGCCTGGCCAAGCGCCTGCGCGGCCTGCCACGGCCGGTGCTCGGGCGCATTGCCGAGGATGCGCTGTGGCTTGACCTGCGCGGGCTTGAGTACGGGGATGAGGCTGCTTTCCTCGCCCAGTGGAGCGCGCTGCAGGCATGATCGTCGGTACCGCCGGGCATATCGACCATGGCAAGACCAGCCTGGTGCGGGCACTGACCGGCATCGAAACCGACCGCCTGCAGGAAGAGCGCGCGCGCGGCATCTCCATAGAACTGGGGTATGCCTATGTGCCGGTGGAGGCCGCACGCGCAGAGGGGCCTCCGGCGATGCTGGGCTTCGTCGATGTGCCGGGTCACGAGCGCTTCGTGCACACGATGGTGGCCGGTGCCACCGGCATCGATGTGGCGCTGCTGGTGATCGCCGCCGATGACGGCGTGATGCCGCAGACCCGCGAGCACCTGTCGATCCTGCAGCTGCTGGGTGTGGACCGCGCTGCAGTGGCATTGACCAAGATCGACCGTGTGGATGTGGCGCGCATTGCCGAAGCCGAAGCGGAGATCGTTGCCCTGCTGGCCGGCACACCGCTGCAGGGGTCTGCGGTATTCGCCTGCAACAGCACCGACAGCGCGGATGCCGGCGTCCATGCGCTGCGCGCCCACCTGCATGCCTGGGCCGCCGGCAACGACAGCCGCGGGACGACCCAGCGCCGCAGCGAGCTGTTCCGCATGCCGGTGGATCGCGTGTTCTCGCTGGCCGGTCACGGCACACTGGTCACCGGCGCGGTACAGGGGGGCGTGGCCGCGGTCGGCGCGCATCTGCAGTTGATGCCGGCCGCCATCGACGTGCGCATCCGCAGCATCCATGCGCAGAACCAGGCCAGTGGACAGGCTGCCGCGGGACAGCGCTGTGCCCTGAACCTGGCCGCCATCGCCCGCGACGGCATCACCCGCGGCGACTGGATCGCCGATCCGCGCGCGCTGCAGGCCACCACCCGCGTCGACGTACGCCTTCGCCTTGCGGCACAGGTGCGGCCCCTGCGCGACTGGACACCGCTGCACATCCACTGGGGCACGATGCACCGGCAGGCCCATGTGGTGGTGCTGGAGGATGAAGACAGTGGCAACGGCCAGCTGGTGCAGCTGGTGTTCGATGCCCCGGTCTGCGCGATGTGCGGCGACCGCTTCATCGCCCGCGATTCGGCCGCAGCGCATACGCTGGGCGGCGGCACCGTGCTCGATCCCGATCCACCGCAACGACGTCGGCGCAGCCCGGCACGCCGGGCGTGGTTGGCCGCCCTTGAACAGCTCGCGGCCGGCGCCGGCGTCGGGCCGCTGCTGCAGCAGGCACCGGCCGGCATCGCGCTGGCCGCCCTGCAACGCTACTGCCGGCGTGAGGCCGCACAGATCGATCTCCCTGCAGATGCCCGGCGCATCGCCACCCGCGAGGACACGGTGATCATCCTCGCCTCGCACTGGCAGGCGCTGCGCGAACAGGTGATCCGCTCGCTGCACGACTGGCACGAGCGACGGCCGGACGAGCCCGGTGTCGACAGCGGGCGCCTGCAGCGCAGCACCCTGCCCGCGCTCTCGACCAGTCTCTGGAACGCGCTGCTGCAGGACCTGTTCGACGATGGCGCGTTGCAGCGCGTGGGCGCGTGGTGGCGGCTGCCAGGCCACGACCATGCGCCGCCGGAACGCGAGCGCGCGCTTCTCGAACGCGTTCTCCCGCGTCTGGACGCCGGTGGTTTCGATCCGCCCTGGGTGCGCACGCTTGCTGCCGATCTCGGCTTCGCCGAGGAGGAGATGCGTGCGGTCCTGCGCCGCGCCGCCGCGCGCGGCGAGCTGTTCCAGGTGGTGCCGGACCTGTTCTACGCACCGGCCCGCATCGACGCGCTGGCGGCAACGGTCGCCCGGCTGTCACAGGCAACCGGCAGGGTGGATGCGGCAGCATTCCGCGATGCCATCGGCCTGGGCCGCAAGCGCAGCATCCAGATCTTGGAGTTCTTCAATCGCGTTGGCTACACTCGACGCGTCGGTGACCAGCATCGGCCGCGCGGCGACCTGCAATGGAACACCGCCCACGGTTGACTTCACCGGTACCGCCGTACCTTCGGAAGGCATGCGCATCCGGGCATGCGGCTGGGCTTCAAACCCAGCAGGGGGCGTCGATCGCTCCCTGGTAGGTTCGACTCCTGCTGCCTTCCGCCATTCGTGTTCCTGCAGGAGATGCCGGCATGGCCTCGCATGTGCAGTCCCCCCTCCTCCCGTCGGCCGAGGCTCCGCAGCGATTGACGTCGCTGGCCCACGGCGGCGGTTGTGGCTGCAAGATCGCACCGGGCGTGCTGGCCGAACTGCTGCGGGGCAGCCCGGCGTTTCCGGCGCCGGCCGAACTGCTGGTCGGCCGCGAGACCAGTGACGATGCCGCAGTCTACCGGCTTGATGATCGCCAGGCGATCGTCGCCACCACCGACTTTTTCATGCCGATCGTCGATGACCCGTTCGACTTCGGCCGCATCGCCGCCACCAATGCGCTGTCGGACCTGTATGCGATGGGCGCGCGGCCGCTGTTCGCACTGGCCATCGTCGGCATGCCCATCAATACGCTGCCACAGGACACGATCCGCGGCATCCTGCAGGGCGGCGAACATGCCTGTGCCGACGCCGGCATCGTGGTGGCCGGGGGCCACAGCATCGACTCGGTGGAGCCGATCTATGGCCTGGCCGCGATCGGCGTGCTGGATCCGCAGCGGCTCAAGCGCAATGCCGATGCCCGCGCCGGTGACGTGCTGGTGCTGGGCAAGCCGCTGGGAGTGGGGGTGTACTCGTCAGCACTGAAGAAGGGCGTCCTCGATGCCGACGGTTACCGGCAGATGCTCGACTCCACCACCCGCCTGAACGCGGTAGGCGTGCCACTGGCGGCGTTGCAGGGGGTGCATGCGATGACCGACGTCACCGGCTTCGGCCTGCTCGGCCATCTGCTGGAAGTGTGCCGCGCCAGTGGCGTGGCCGCCGAAGTGGACAGTGCACAGGTGCCTCTGCTGCCGCAGACCCTGGACCTGCTGCAACGTGGCTGCGTAACCGGCGCATCCAACCGCAACTGGGCCTCGTATGGCGGCCAGGTGCATTTCGCCGAAGGCGTGGCAGAACACTGGCAGCCGCTGCTGACCGATCCGCAGACCAGCGGCGGCCTGCTCGTATCCTGCGCAGCGGACGCGGTGGATGCGGTGAAAGCCGTTTTTGCCGACGCCGGGTTTGCCCAGGCCGCGGTGATCGGCCACCTGCTGGCGGGGCCTGCCGGCGTCAGCGTGCGCTGAAGCGATGAGGGCGCCCGAAGGCGCCCCGCAGCATCATTCGATGTTCTGCACCTGCTCGCGGATCTGGTCGATCAGCACCTTCAGCTCGACCGCGGCATTGGACGTGCGGCTGTCCACCGACTTCGAGCCCAGCGTGTTGGCTTCGCGATTGAACTCCTGCAGCAGGAAGTCCAGGCGGCGGCCGACCGGCTCGCGCTGCGTGAGCACGCGGCGGATCTCGACGATGTGGCTCGACAGGCGGTCCAGCTCCTCATCCACGTCCAGCTTCTGCAGCCACAGCACCAGTTCCTGCTCGGCGCGGCCGGGATCGACCGGATGCGGCAGATCGGCCAGCCGCGCAGCCAGCTTGGCACGCTGGCCATCACGGATGGCGGGAATCAGCGTGCGGACGTCGCCCGCGATGCGCTCGATGCCATCCACGCGCTCGGCAATGGCCGCGGCGAGCTTGCCGCCCTCGCGCTCGCGGGCCTCGACGAATCCGTCCAGCACCTGATCCAGCAAGGCCAGCGCCTCGGCCTGCAGGGCCGCCGCATCGGTGGCCTCGCCCCGGGTCACGCCCGGCAGCTGCAGCAGATCGGTGAAGCTGACCTGCAGGTTGGGAAAATCCGACGTCAGGCGGTGGGCCAGATGCCCGAGCTGGCCCAGCAGGGCCTCATCGACCTGCAGATTCCCCGCCGCGTCCGGCGCACGCAGTCGCAGCACCAGATCCAGCTTGCCGCGGCTCAGGCGCGCGGCGATGCGCTCGCGCAGCTGCGGCTCCAATGCCCGCAGCTCTTCAGGCAGGCGGGTGCCGACCTCCAGGAAGCGGTGGTTGACCGAGCGCAGCTCGCAGCCCAGCGTGCCCCACGGGGTGACCCGCTCGCCACCCGCGTAGGCGGTCATGCTTCGAATCATGGAATGTGTCCGGTGCGTGCAAAGGGGGAATGGTACCCTAGCGCCCTCACCAGAGCCCCCCTGCCCGCCCCGTGAAGGTCGCGGGCATGGCGGCGTACTCCCCGCCCTTACGGAACCCGCATCATGTCCGATTCCCGCCCCAGTGGCCGCCAGCCCGACCAGCTCCGCCCGGTCGTCATCCAACGCGGCTTCACCCGCCACGCCGAAGGCTCGGTACTGGTGTGCTTCGGTGAAACCCGCGTGCTGTGCACGGCCAGCGTCGAGAACCGGGTTCCGGGCTTCCTGCGCGGCAAGGGCGAAGGCTGGGTGACCGCCGAGTACGGCATGCTGCCGCGCGCCACCCACACCCGCAGCGACCGTGAAGCGGCGCGTGGCAAGCAGGGCGGCCGCACGCTGGAGATCCAGCGCCTGATCGGCCGCAGCCTGCGCGCCTGCGTGGACCGCAATGCCCTCGGCGAACGCACCATCACCCTGGACTGCGACGTGCTGCAGGCCGACGGCGGCACCCGCACCGCGGCCATCACCGGCGCCTACGTGGCCCTGGTCGACGCCGTGAACGTGCTGATCAAGCGCGGCGAGATCAAGCGCAACCCGATCCTGGGTGCGGTGGCAGCGGTGTCGGTGGGCGTTTACCGCGGCACTCCGGTGCTGGACCTGGACTATGCCGAAGACAGCGACTGCGACACCGACATGAACGTGGTGATGAACGATGGCGGTGGCTTCATCGAGCTGCAGGGCACTGCCGAAGGCCATGCCTTCCGCCGCGATGAACTGGACGCGCTGCTGGGACTGGCCGAAAAGGGCGTGAACGAACTGCTGGCCGCACAGCAGGCGGCGCTGTCGGCATGAACCGGCGCCTTGCCCTGACCACCCTGGTGGTGGCCGACTATGACGAGGCCATCGCCTGGTACACCGGCAAGCTCGGCTTCGCACTGCTGGAGGACATCGACCAGGGCCACAAGCGATGGGTCGTGGTCGGACCGACCGACGGCAGCGCCGCCGCCCTGCTGCTGGCGCGCGCCAGCAACGAGGAACAGCGCAGCCGCATCGGCAACCAGACCGGTGGGCGCGTTGCGTTCTTCCTCAACACCGACGACTTCCACCGCGACCATGCGGCGATGCTGGCCGCCGGGGTGGAGTTCCTGGAATCGCCGCGCGAAGAACCCTATGCAACGGTCGCGGTGTTCCGCGATCTGTATGGCAACACCTGGGACCTGCTGGAGCCCCGTCAATGAAGAAACTGGTACTGGCCAGCCACAACGCCGGCAAGCTGGTGGAGATGCAGGAGATCCTTGCCGACCTGCCGCTGCAGATCACCTCGGCCGCGGAACTGAGCCTGGGCGACGTCGACGAGACCGGCCTGACCTTCGTCGAGAACGCGCTGCTGAAGGCACGCGCGGCCTGCGAAGCGACCGGCCTGCCGGCGCTGGCCGATGATTCGGGGCTGATCGTCGATGCGCTCGGTGGCGCACCCGGCCTGTACAGCGCGCGCTATGCCGGCCACCCGACCAATGCCGCCGCCAACAACGCCAAGCTGCTGGACGCGATGGCCGACATCCCCGATGGCCAGCGCAGCGCCCGCTTCTATGCGGTGATCGTGCTGCTGCGCCACGCCACCGACCCGCAACCGCTGATCTGCGAGGGCCGCTGGGAAGGCCAGATCATCCGCGAACTGCGTGGCACGAACGGTTTTGGCTACAACCCGGTATTCCTGGACACCACCCACGGCCTGACCGCTGCGGAAATGGAGCCGGCCCTGAAGAACGCCATCAGCCACCGTGCCATTGCCCTGCAGCAGCTCAAGCATCAGCTGGCGACGCTGTACTGAAGCCATCCGATCGAACCAGGGAAGCCGGCCAACGGCCGGCACTACCGATGAAGCCCATGCCGCACGCCCACGACCACTGCAACCACCTGCCCGGCGAAGCCTGCTCCGCTGACCACGACAGCCCACCGCGACTGGTGCCACCGCCGCTGTCGTTGTACGTGCACCTGCCGTGGTGCGTGCGCAAATGCCCGTACTGCGATTTCAACTCGCACCAGGCCAAGGGCGAGCTGCCGTTCGAGGCCTACATCGATGCTCTGCTGCGCGACCTGGACCAGGACCTGCCGCTGGTCTGGGGCCGGGTGGTGCACAGCGTGTTCTTCGGCGGTGGCACGCCCAGCCTGTTCCCGCCGGAGGCGATCGATCGCTTCCTGCAGCAGGCCAGCGCCCGCCTGCGCTTCGCGCCGAACGCCGAGATCACGCTGGAAACCAATCCCGGCACCGCCGAGCATGGTCGCTTCGACCGCTACCGCGCGGCCGGCGTGAACCGCCTGAGCTTCGGCATCCAGAGCTTCGACGACGCCGCGCTGAAGCGGCTGGGCCGCATCCACGACAGTGGCGAAGCCGAGCGTGCGGTGAAGATGGCCCAGGATGCGGGGTACGACAACTTCAACATCGACCTGATGTACGCACTGCCCGAGCAGACGCTGGCCGGTGCCGAATCGGACCTCGAGCGCGCCTTTGCACTGCAGCCGGCGCACATCTCGCACTACCAGCTGACCCTGGAACCGAACACGGTGTTTTTCGCGCGGCCGCCGCAGGGTATTCCCGATGAAGACAACGCCTGGTACATGCAGGAGCACTGCCAGGCGCTGCTGGCGCAGGCCGGCTTCGGCCAGTACGAGGTCAGCGCCTACGCGCGCCCCGGCCGGCAGAGCGCGCACAATCTGAACTACTGGCGCTTCGGCGATTACCTGGGCATCGGCGCCGGTGCACACGGCAAGATCAGTTCCGGCGCCGAGGAACACGTGCTGCGGCGCTGGAAGCTGAAGCACCCGCAGGCCTACCTGGACAGCGCTGGCACCCCGGCGTCGTTCGGTGGCGATGACGTGATCACGCCCGCGCGGCTTCCGTTCGAGTACATGCTCAACCTGCTGCGCCTGCACGAGGGCTTCAGCCTGCGTGATTTTGAATCGCGCACCGGCCTGCCGCGCAGCGTGCTCGACGCACCGCTGGCCGAGGCCGTGCAGCGCGGCTGGCTGGAGACGGCCGATGGCCAGGTCCGCCCGACCGAACTGGGCCGCCGTTTCACCAATGATGTGGTGAGCCTGTTCCTGGACGAATGAGCGCCCCGTCGCATCCGCCGGGCATGGCCCGGCGCCACCCACCGGCCAGCATGCGGTAGCGCCGGGCCATGCCCGGCGTGCAGCGTGTGCATTCACCCTAAAGTAGCGCCGGCCTCGGCCGACACGGTAAATTCACAGGATCGCTCCGCGGGAATCCGGGTTCCGCACGCCGATGTCAGCTGTCTTCTCCCTCTCCGCCACCGACGCTGCCCGCCTGGCCAGCACCGACCTGCCACCGCGGGTACGTGAACTGCTGGGGGCATTGACCGGCCTGTGCCGGCAGGCACTGACCGCGCCGCTGATCCTGACCGTCGAAGCGCTGGAACAACTCCTGCTGCACGATGCCGACCGCGCGCGCAGTCCGCAGCAGCAGGCTGAACTGATGGCGCAGCGTAGCCAACTGCATGCCTTCGCCGGCCACTTCAGCGAGCGCATGCTCGATGCGGTGGCCGAGGCACTGGCGCGGCTGCGTGAACCAGCCGCCATCACGGCAGCACCACCGCCCGCACTGCCGGGCACGATCGGCCTGTCGCTGGTCGACGAGCATGAGGTCGACCGCGACCTGCTGCTCACCGAAATGGTCCGGCGCGAGACGCAGCGCTCGGCCAACGCCCTGAATCTGCTCGGCCAGCGCCTGGCCGTGCTGGCTGCGGCGCCTGCATTCGAAGCCGATACCCTTCCGCTGGCACCGCAGGCACTGTGCGCCATGGTGCGCAGGGTCGCCGAACAGGATGGCCTCGAGGCAGAGGTGCAGCTGGCGCTGTATCGCAGTTTCGAGCGCCAGGTGCTGGAACGCCTGGGCGACCTGCTTGATCGGGCCAATGCCCTGCTCGCCCAGCAGGGCGTGCTGCCAGGCCTGGTCTACACCCCGTATCTGGCCCGCTCGTCGAGTACGCGACGGATCATCACCCAGTCCGTCGCCGGCGGCCGTGCCACGCAGCCCGCCAGGCGCGCGGCGGCCCCCATGACCGGCTGGGGCGAGAACGTGCCTGCCGGCTCCTGGTCGACCCTGATGCAGGATGCCCTCCAGTCCGGTTCCGCATCCGCTGCAGCGGCCCCCGGGCTGACCACCGCCACCGGCACCCTGCTGCACGACCTGCTGCAGCGCGCGCGCGCCACGCCGGCGGCAGACGCGCCTGCGGTACCGACTGCTGCCGTCGATGCGGTACTGGCACGGCTGCAAAGCCAGACCAGCGCCGCTACCGGTGTGGTCGACCTGCAGGCCGCCGTGGTCGCGCAGCTGCGCAGCGAGCATGGCCCGCATGCGCAGATCGGCAGCCATGATCGCGACAACCTGGACCTGCTGCGCCTGTTGATGCAGCAGATCCAGCAGCAGCAGCGCCCGGACCCGGTGCCCGCCGCCCTGCTGGCGCGCCTGCAGGTACCGTTGGCACGTGCAGCGATGGCCGATCCGGGCTTCTTCGTACGCGACGAGCATCCTGCGCGCGAGCTGCTCAACCATATCGCCGAAGCCGGTGCCCGCTGGCTTGGGGACGACGACGTCGATCCGCAGTTTCTGCAGCGCATGGCACAGAGCGTGCAGAGCCTGCTCGGCGAGGATGCACGCACGCCGGAAGCCTTCGCTGCTGCCAACGAAGAGGTGCAGCAGCACCAGCGCGCGGCCGCCCATCGCGCCGAACTGGCCGAACGCCGCCACGTCGAAGCCGCGCGCGGCAGGGAGCGCCTGGAACTCGCGCGGCGCCAGGCCAGCGCCCAGATCGAGCAGTGCTGCAGCACGCAGCAGCCGCCGCGCTTCGTCCAGACCCTGCTGCGCCAGGCCTGGTCCGACGCGCTGACCCTGACCCGGCTGCGCCATGGCGAGGACTCGCCCCAGTGGCAGGAGCGGCTGCAGCAGACCGAGCGCATCGCGGCGGTCACTGCAACCGCCGCCAACGGCGTCGATGGCACCGATGGCGCCTTGGCCGCCGATGTGGAGGCCGCGTTGCTGCAGGTGGGCTATCACGCCGAGGAAGCCTCAGCGGTGGCCCGTCGTCTGGCCACACCCGGGGGCGAGGACGACAGCACGTCGCGTACCGAACTCAGCGCGCGGCTGAAGGCCCGCGCCCGGCTGGGCGAGCACACCGACAGCCGCAGTGCGTCCGCCCCTGCCGCGCCACGCAGCAGTGCGGAGGAGGCCGCCTACGAGCAGCTGTGCTCCCTGCCCTTCGGCAGCTGGTTCGACATCGATAATGGCGATGGGACGCTTCGCCGCCAGCGCCTGTCCTGGTACAGCCTGCTGACCGGCCATGTACTGTTCGTCAACCCGCGCGGGCAGAAGATTGCCGAAACCGACCTCGACAGCCTGGCGCGGCAGATCAGTGCCGGCCGTGCGCATCTGGTCACCGAAGACAAGGGCCGGCTGATCGACCGCGCCTGGAAGGCCAGTCTGGGCGCCCTGCGTGCCCTCGCCGGCCGTAACCCGCAGGACACCCCCGCATGAGCATGACGCCGCCGCAGGACACCCGCCGCGCGCCCCGACGCCAGGTGTCGGACCTGGTGCCGGTCACCGACCAGATGCGCGACTGCGTGGTCGGTCGCCTTGGCAATGTGTCCGAAACCGGCATGCTTATGCTGGCCAGCACTGCGCTGCGCGACGACGCGCTGTATCAGTTCCGCTTCCCGCTGCCGCTGGGCGATGGCCAGCAGGCAGCCATCGACGTGGGCGTGCACCTGTTGTGGAGCGAGCCGGCGCACGCCCCGGGACAGAGCTGGGTGGGCTTCCGGTTCCTCACCCTGTCACGCGAACACCGCCAGCTGCTGCGTCAGTGGGTAGGCGAAGACAGCGACGAAGGACCGCTTTCGACGGACTGACTGCCGGTTCCGGCACAGCGGTTTCCGCCGGTATGCGGCAGAATCTAGGGCCGTTTTCCGTGTCGAGCCACCGCAATGATCCAGCAAGACCCCGGCGCCCTGTTTCCCGATCACCTGGCCGTGCTGTGCCGACGCGCCGAGCAGGCGCTGGCGCGCGGCGGCTTTGATCACCTCGTGGTGCCGAGCGGCACCCTGCACTACCAGGTGTTTGATGATCGCGACTATCCCTATGCGGTGAATCCGCAGTTCAAGGCATGGTTGCCGCTGACGCGCGTGCCCAACAGCTGGATCGTGTTTACGCCCGGCAAGCGGCCGGTGGTGATCTTCCATCAGCCGTTCGATTACTGGCACGTAGTGCCGGACGCGCCGAGCGGCTGGTGGGTGGAGCACTTCGACATCCACATCATCCGCACGCCGGATGAAGCGCTGGCGTTGCTGCCGGCCGATCCGTCGCGCTGCGCGATCCTGGGTGAGCCGCAGAGCGCGCTGGGCAGCCACGTGCCGAACAACCCCCCGGCGGTGGTGAACTACCTGGAATGGCACCGTGGCAGCAAGACGCCCTACGAGATCGCCCTGATGCGCCAGGCACAGGTGCTGGGCGTGCGCGGCCATCGCGCCGCCGAAGCCGCATTCCGCAACGGTGCCGACGAATTCAGCATCCACATGGCGTACTGCCAGGCAGTGGGCCAGGACGCCAATGAGCTGCCCTACGGCAACATCGTGGCGTTGAACGAGCACGCCGCCGTTCTGCACTACACCGAACTGGGCCGCAAGGCACCGCAGCCGCTGCGCAGCTTCCTCATCGATGCCGGCGCCAGCACGCACGGCTACGCCAGCGACATCACCCGCACCTACGCGGCGCACGGCCACGACGAATTCGCTGCGATGATCGCTGCCGTCGATGCCGCCCAGCAGCAGATGTGCGCGGCGGTGCGCCCGGGCGTTGATTACAGGACGCTGCATGTGAACGCGCATCTGTCGCTGATGGGCGTTCTGAAGGACTTCGGCGTCATCAGGGTATCGCCGCAGATCGCGCTGGAAACCGGCGTCAGCGCCGCATTCTTCCCGCACGGCATCGGCCATCTGATCGGCCTGCAGGTGCATGACGTGGCCGGATTCGCCGCCAGCGACGAAGGCGGCCGGATCGAACGTCCGGCGGGTCATCCCTACCTGCGCCTGACCCGCGTGCTGGAACCGGGGATGGTGGTGACCATCGAGCCGGGCCTGTATTTCATCGACATGCTGTTGAACGAGGTCAAGGACGCCGGCCATGGCGATGCGATCAACTGGGAGCGCGTGGACTTCTTCCGTCCGTATGGCGGCATCCGCATCGAGGACGAAGTGCTGTGCACCGATGGCGAAGCGGACAATCTGACGCGGCCGGAGTTTGCAGCAGCCAACGGCTGAGCCCCTCGTGGTTGGATGCTGAATGCATCCGGATGACGGAGGTTGGCCGGGCGGGGTGGGTTTGCAGGACACGCCGTAAACCCGTCCATGGGGGCTCGATGGCGCCATCCATGGCGACAACGGTCCTGCAAACCCACCCCGCCCGGCCTTTGACAGTTTCCTGCCGCGTCCAACCACGGAAAAGAAAAAAGAAAAGCAAAAGCGGGTCGCTCGCTGCGCTTGCTCTGTGTCGACCAAGGTCGACACCTACCAACAGCTACCGGACCACTGTCGAACGCGGGGCACTGTGGGTTTGCGGGGTGTGAGCGGCATGGATGCCGCGACCAAGCCCCCATGGACGGGTTCACGGCGTCCCCGCAAACCCACAGTGCCCCGCCATCCCACGGAATGCTCGCTTTGGCTTTGGCTTTGGCCGTTGCATTGAGCAGGTGCAGGGCTGCAAGCCCTGCCGGCCCCCCTCAACCCGCCATCACCGCTTCGATCTCGTCCGCACTCCGCGCCAGCCCTTCGGTCAGCACGCGATGGCCATCGTCGGTGATCAGCACATCGTCCTCGGTGCGGATGCCGATGCCACGCCAGCGCGGCTCCACCGTCGTATCGTCCACGCCGATGTACAGGCCCGGCTCGATGGTGAACGCCATGCCCGGCTCCAGCAGCCGCGAGTCGCCGGCCAGGCGGTAGTCGCCCACGTCGTGCACATCCAGCCCGATCCAGTGGCCGGTCTTGTGCCGGTAGAAGCGCTGGTACAGGCCTTCGGAAAGATTTTTCTCCAGCGTGCCCTTCAGCAGGCCGAGCCGCAGCAGGCCCTCGGTCAGCGTCTGCACCGCCGCCAGGTGGCCGGCTTCGTAGGGTATGCCGGGCCGGGCCTGGGCCAGCGCCGCCGCCTGGGCCTGGCCGACCAGATCATGCAGCGCGCGCTGCTCGGCGCTGAAGCGCCCGTTCACCGGGAAGGTACGGGTGATGTCGCTGGCGTAGCCACGGTACTCGGCACCCGCATCGATCAGCACCAGCTCGCCGTCGCGCGCACGCCCGTTGTTGTCGCGATAGTGCAGGATGCACCCGTTGCGGCCGGCGCCGACGATGCTGCAGTACGCCGGCACCGCATCGCTGGCGCGGAAAACGCGCTCCAGTTCGGCCTGCAGTTCGTACTCATGGATGCCCGCCTTCGCCGCCTTCATCGCTGCCAGGTGCGCACGCACGCTGATCTGCGCGGCGTGCTGCATCAGCGCCACCTCCGCGCCGGACTTGAACAGACGCTGCTCATGCAGCAGGTGGCCCAGCTCCAGGAATTCGTGCGGCGGCTGCGCACCGTGGCGCACCTGGGAGCGGACACGGTTGACCCAGCCGATCAGCTTCAGGTCGAAGTCCGCGTCACGGCCGAAGTGGTAGTAGACGCGCGAGCGTCCCTCCAGCAGGCCCGGAAGGATGTCGTCCAGATCATCGATCGGATAGGCATCGTCCATGCCGAACTGCGCCACGGCGCCCTCCTGGCCGGCGCGGCTGCCGTCCCAGGCCTCGCGCTCGGCATCGCGTTCGCGGCAGAACAGGATCGCCTCGCCGTGACGACGCCCCGGAATCAGCACCAGCACGGCTTCCGGCTCCGGGAAGCCGCTCAGGTACTGGAAGTCCGAATCCTGCCGGTACGGGTAATGGGTATCCAGGCTGCGCACCTTCTCGGACGCGGCGGGCAGCACCAGGATGGCGTCTTCGCCGGCCATGTCCATCAGCTGCCGGCGACGACGCTTGTACTCGCCGGCCGCGATGCCGGTGCGCTGCTTGATGTCCATCAGTTCAGGCGCTGCCGGTGGCGCGCGGCCAGCACCACATCGCCGTGCAGCAGCAGCACCGCCACGCGGATGAATTCCTCGATCTCCGAGAGCGCCTCATCGTCGTCCTCGCCACCTGCCTCGAAATCCTCGCTGGAAGCACGCGCCAGGCTGGCCATGTCGGTCAGCGCCTCTTCGCCCTCTTCGGACAGGGCCGGACGACGGCCGCCACTGCCCAGCCCGAATCCACCCAGGAAGGCGCGGGTCCAGCTGAACATGGCGTCGGCCTGCGCAGCCACGTCCTCGCTGTCGCTCAGCAGCAGCTCGAACGCGAAATCGCGGTCCTCCAGCTGCTTGATGGTGGCCTGCAACAACTGCCCAAGGGCGCTGTCGGCCGCCACCGGCGGCAGGCTGTCGTCGGCCAGCACACGCGCCGGCCAGTCGTTGCCGGGAGCTCCACCGGCGGCCAGCCAGCCGCACAGGCCGCCATGCAGCTCGGCAGCGGTGGCGCCCAGGCCCAGGTCCTGGCTGGCGCGGGAAACGTCGTCGACGGAGGGAAGTTCGGTCATCGTGCGGCTCGTTCGGAGAAGGAAACCCCGAGCGCGCACGCGCGCGCCCGTGAGCCCTGTAGTGTAGCAACCCGATAGCGACCTCCCCGTGGCCATCCCGGCCTCCTGCGACAGCGCTTGACCGTCCTGACCCGGCTTGCCTATCGTGCCTGCATGGAACCCGCCGATCCCCTTGCCCAGCTGCAGGACTTCGCCGCCCGCGTGGAAGCGTTGCTTGAACGCAACCAGCGCCTGGCCGAAGAGAACCGCAGCCTGCGCCACCAGCAGGAACAGCTGGTGGCCGAGCGCTCGACGCTGCTGGCCAAGAACGAACAGGCGCGCTCGCGGGTGGAAGCAATGATCAGCCGGCTCAAATCCCTGGAGCAGCACACATGAGCGCCGAACCGGTCAGCGTCCGCATCCTCGACCGCGAGTACACCGTCGGCGTGGGCGCCGATGAACGCGACAGCCTGATGGCGGCCGCGCGCCTGCTCGACGCACGGATGCGCGAGATCCGCGGCAGCAACCGCATGGCGGCGGTCGACCGCATCGCTGTCCTGGCGGCACTGAACCTGGCCCATGAACTGCAGCTGCTGCGTGACGAGAACGCCCGCCAGGCCGTGGCCCTGCAGCAGACGCTGGCCGACCTGAACCGGCGACTGGACCGCGCCATCGACGGCAATCCCTGACAGATCGCGCGACACGCGTCTTCTCATTTCTGAATTGGCACGGACTGTTGCCGACGAACGGCCTATCCAGATCAGGACCGGCCGCTATAATGGCGCTGCGTTCTCTGCGGTACTCGACGGCATGTGCAAACATTCGCCTTGTCCCTTAAGAACGACACCGGGAGCGCGACAGCGCCGGGAGTGCAGGTCCGCCTCGTAGCGGGAAGCCCGATGGTTCTCCAGCGTTCCCACTTGAGCCCCCGGGTTCAAGGTCGTTTCGCATGCATCGACATTGCGGAGAATGCAATATTCCAGCAAGGGCGGCGTCTTCGGGCGTCGCCCTTGTTCTTTCCGGCACAATGACGGCTGTTCCTTGCCGCACGCTGCCATGACCGACCCGCGCCAGGCCCTGCGCCACGACCTGCGGCAACGCCGCCGCGACCTTTCCGCCAGCGAGCGCATCGCCGCCGCCGATGCACTTGCCGATGGCCTGCTGGCGCTGCCGTTCGCGCCGCTTCACGGCCACGTTGCCGGCTATTGGGCGCTGGACGGCGAGATCGCGCTGCATCGCTGGCAGCTGCAGCTGCCCGATGGACTCACCTACTGCCTGCCGGTGCTGGCCGGCGACGTGCTGCGCTTCGCGCCCTGGCGGCCCGGCCAGCCCCTGACCGGCAACCGCTACGGCATTCCGGAACCGGACGTGGCCGTGGAAGACACGCTGGAACCGGCGCAGATGGCGCTGGTAGTGACCCCGCTGGTGGGTTTCGACACACAGTGCCGGCGGCTGGGCATGGGGGGCGGCTGGTATGATCGCAGCTTCGCCTTCCGCCACGACCGGCCGGCGCCGCCCTGGCTGGTCGGTGCCGCCTTCGCGGTGCAGCAGGTCGAATCCTTGCCGGTGGCGTCGTGGGACGTGCCGGTGGATGCGATCTGCACCGAAGCCGGCACCCTGTTCCCCTCCGCTGCCCCCGTGAACGCATGACCGCCCGCAAGCGCTATTGGCTGATGAAGTCCGAGCCGGACGCCTTCTCCATCGATGACCTGGCCCGGGTCAAGGTCGAGCCGTGGAACGGGGTACGCAACTACCAGGCGCGCAACTTCATGCGCGATGGCATGCAGGTCGGCGACGGCATCCTGTTCTACCACTCCAATACCAAGGTCCCCGGCATCGTCGGCCTGGCCACGGTCGCCAGCCCGGCCTACCCGGACGATACCCAGTTCGACCCCCGATCCGACTACCACGACCCGAAAAGCACGCGCGAGAACCCGCGCTGGATGCTTGTGGACGTGGCCTTCGACCGCAAGCTCAGGCAGGTGATCGCGCTGGACGAGATCAAGCTGCACGCCGAAGCGCTCGGCGAGGGCTTCCCGCTGGTTGCCAAGGGCAACCGGCTGTCGGTGTTCCCGGTGACCGCCGCGCAGTGGAAGCTGCTGCTGTCGCTGGAAAAGAAATCCTGATTCCCTGCTGAGAGTTCCTCCCATGTCCGAAGCCAAGCGCCTGGCCGCTGAGAAAGCCATCGAGTACGTCGAAGACGGCATGATCGTCGGTGTCGGCACCGGTTCCACCGTCGCCTATTTCATTGATGCGCTGGCGCGCATCCAGCATCGCATCAAGGGTGCGGTGTCCAGCTCGGAACAGAGCACCGCGCGCCTGAAGCAGCACGGGATCGAGGTGATCGAGCTGAACCACACCGGCAACCTGTCGCTGTACGTCGACGGCGCCGACGAGTGCGATCCCGGCAAGTGCCTGATCAAGGGCGGTGGCGCTGCACTGACCCGCGAGAAGATCATTGCCGAGGCCAGCGAGCGCTTCGTCTGCATCGTCGACCCGAGCAAGCAGGTCCCGGTGCTGGGCAGGTTCCCGCTGCCGGTGGAAGTGATTCCGATGGCACGCAGCCTGGTGGCCCGGCAGATCCGCGACATGACCGGGGGCCAGCCGACCTGGCGCGAGGGCGTGGTCACCGACAACGGCAACCAGATCCTGGACATCCACAACCTGCAGATCACCGATCCGGAAAAGCTCGAGCGCGAGCTCAACCAGCTGCCGGGCGTCGTCTGCGTCGGCCTGTTTGCCCGTCGCCGTGCCGACGTGGTGATCATCGGCGGCGAACCGCCGGTCGTGCTCTGACCCTCACGCGAAGGATCCTGACGATGTCGCTGCTGCGTTCGCTGCTGATGCTTCCCCTGCTGGCCCTGGCCGGCTGTGCCACCGATGCGGCCCGTCACTGGGTCGAACTGGACGGCGCCCGCTACCACGTGGAGCTGGCAACCAATGACGAGACCCGCGCACGCGGGCTGATGTTCCGCGACCAGATGCCCGTTGACCACGGCATGCTGTTCATCCATGACCGCGAGGAAATGCAGGCGTACTGGATGAAGAACACCAAGATCGCGCTGGATATCCTGTACTTCGACAGCCAGCGCAAGCTGGTCAGCCAGCAGCGCGACGTACCGCCGTGCTCGGCCGGCGACATGTGCCCGCCCTACCCCAGCGGCGGCCCGGCCCGCTACGTGCTGGAACTCAACGCCGGCCAGGCCGAGAAGCTCAAGCTGAAGGACGGTACCGAACTGACCTTCGGCCCGGGCATCGAGAAGTAGGCCCACGCGGCCCGGCGGCCGGCCAGCGCCCCGGTCGGGGGCAGATCCCTTTCGCACGCGGACGGGATCTGGCCCCTGGATTTTTCACGCCACACCGCTTGAATCCGTCTGCGATTGCCGCCAGTCTGTGACCATGCCGGACCGGATCACACTCCCCGACTGGGATGCACTGGCCGACCTCGAAGACGAGGCGCTGCCGTTGTTGCCGACCGCGCTGCTGATTGCGCGCGATGAATATCCGGATCTGCAGCCGTCCACCTACGACGCGCTGATCCAGAGCCATGTCGACCACCTTCGCGCCGAAGTGGACAGCATCGAGCGCAGTCCGCTGAAAATGGCCGCGATCAATCGCCACCTGTTCGACGAACTGGGCTACAGCGGCGACCACGACGAGTATTACGATCCGCGCAACAGTTATCTCAACCAGGTCTTCGAGCGCAGGCTCGGCAATCCGATCTCGCTGGCGCTGGTACAGATGGAGGTCGCGCGGCGGCTGGGCATTCCGCTGGACGGCGTGTCCTTCCCCGGCCACTTCCTGGTGCGCCTGCCGGTGGATGACGGTGTCCTGGTGATGGACCCGTTCAACGGCGGACGGCCGCTGGATGTGGACGAACTGCGCGAGCGCGCAAAGTCACATCTGGGCGGGCAGATGCCCGACGACCAGGTGCTGGCGCAGATTCTCGATCCGGCACCCTCCCGCGCAATCCTGATGCGGATGCTGCGCAACCTGCACGGCGTGTATGCCGAGGCCGGTGAATGGGACCGTGCCGCGCGCAGTGCCGACCGCCTGCTGAAGCTGGCGCCGGAGCAGGACGACGCCCTGCGCGACCGGGGCCTGGCCTACCTGCAGCTGGAGTACCTGACGGGAGCCCGGCACGATCTGGGGCAGTACCTCAAGCGCAATCCCGAGGCCAGCGACGCGCAGTGGCTGCGCGAGAAGCTGATCGATCTGGGCGGGCCGATGCCACGGCTGCATTGAGGTGGCCGGTGCGCGGACCTGCGGCCCGCCCCACGTCCATCAATCGACCTCGACCATCTCGAAATCGGCCTTGGTGACGCCGCAGTCAGGGCAGGTCCAGGTGTCCGGAATGTCTTCCCAGCGCGTGCCCGGCGCAATGCCCTCTTCCGGCAGGCCGTCGGCCTCGTGGTAAAGGAAGCCGCAGACCACGCACATCCAGGTACGCAGGGTGGTGGGGGTGGCATCGCTCATCGGATAATCGGGGTTGAATTCACGGGCCGCCATTGTCCCATCGCGGTCCACTCACCGGTAGCCATCGATGACTTCTGCTTCCCCGGCGCCCCGTGGCGTCTACCTCATCACCCCGGATGAGCCCGACACCGCACGCCTGCTGGCCCGTACCGCGCCCTTGCTGGCCGCCGACGCCACCTGGCTGCAGTACCGCAACAAGACCGCCAGCGACGCGCTGCGGCTGGAACAGGCCACCGCACTGCAGGCGCTGTGCGCGGAGCACGGCGTGCCGCTGATCGTCAATGATGACCCGGCACTGGCCCGGGCCGTGGGCGCAGCCGGCGTGCATCTGGGCGGTACCGACGGCGACATCGCCAGCGCGCGCGCCCTGCTCGGTGCCGACGCCATCATCGGCGCCTCCTGCTACGACCAGCTGGCCAACGCCGACACCGCCGCAGCCGCTGGCGCCAGCTATGTGGCCTTCGGCGCCTTCTTTCCGACCACCACCAAGATCACCACCAGCCGTGCCCACATCGATCTGCTGCGGCAGAGCGCCGCACTGGGCTTACCGCGGGTGGCGATCGGCGGCCTGACGCCGGACAATGTCGGTCCCCTCATCGAGGCCGGCGCCGACCTGGTGGCCGTGGTCAGCGGCATCTACGCCGCACCGGACCCGGTCGCCACCCAGCGCGCCTACCTCGCCCAGTTCCGGTAACACCCAGGAAACCCGATGAACCACGACCAGTCCCACGCCCTGTTCTCCCGTGCCCAGCACTTGCTGCCGGGCGGCGTCAATTCGCCGGTCCGCGCGTTCAAGTCGGTCGGCGGCGAGCCCTTCTTCGTCGAGCGCGCCGATGGCGCCTACCTGTACGACGTGGACGGCAACCGCTACATCGACTATGTCGGTTCCTGGGGTCCGATGATCGTCGGCCACAATCATCCGGCCGTACGCCAGGCGGTGAAGAAGGCCGTCGAACAGGGCCTCTCGTTCGGTGCGCCGTGCGCCGCCGAAGTGACCATGGCCGAGACCATCACCCGCCTGGTGCCGTCCTGCGAGATGGTGCGGATGGTCAACTCCGGCACCGAGGCGACCCTGTCGGCGATCCGCCTGGCGCGCGGTGCCACCGGTCGCAACCGCATCGTCAAGTTCGAAGGGTGTTACCACGGCCATGGCGACTCGTTCCTGGTGAAGGCCGGCAGCGGCATGCTGACCCTCGGTGTGCCCACCTCCCCGGGCGTTCCGGCAGGCCTGAGCGAACTCACCCTGACCCTGCCCTACAACGACTTCGAGGCCGCCACCGCACTGTTCGAGGCACAGGGCAGCGAGATCGCCGGCCTGATCATCGAACCGGTGGTGGGCAACGCCAACTGCATCCCGCCGCGCGACGGCTACCTGCAGCACCTGCGCGAGCTGTGCACGCAACACGGCGCACTGCTGATCTTCGATGAAGTGATGACCGGCTTCCGCGTGGCGCTCGGCGGCGCGCAGGCGCATTACGGGATCACGCCGGACCTGACCACCTTCGGCAAGATCATCGGCGGCGGCATGCCGGTGGGCGCCTATGGCGGTCGCCGCGACCTGATGCAGCAGATCGCCCCCGCCGGCCCGATCTACCAGGCCGGCACGCTCAGCGGCAATCCAGTGGCGATGGCGGCCGGCCTGGCAATGCTGGAACTGGTCCAGCAACCCGGCTTCCACGCCGACCTGGCCGAGCGCACCGCACGCCTGTGCGAGGGCCTGGAAGCTGCGGCCGCAGACGCCGGAGTGGCCGTGACCACGACCCGGGTCGGCGCGATGTTCGGGCTGTTCTTCACCAGCGAGAAGGTGGAGACCTATGCGCAGGCCACCGCCTGTGACATTCCGGCGTTCAACCGTTTCTTCCACGCCATGCTGGACCAGGGCGTGTTCCTGGCGCCGTCGGCGTACGAGGCGGGATTCCTGTCCAGCGCCCACGACGATGCGGTGATCGAAGCGACGCTGGCCGCTGCACGCGTGGCGTTCAAGGCCGCCAAGGGCTGAGCCCTGCCCATGGCGGGTGCCAACCTTGGTTGGCACTGCCTTGCACCGTATCCACGCATGGCGTGGATCTGCTGCAACGTGTAGAGCCGAGCCATGCCCGGCTCATCCTACGCGGCGCGGAAAAGAGCAGTCGAGCATGGTGCGACGCTACAAACGGCATCAACCAAAGACGAACGTGCCCTTCATCATCGCGAAGTGGCCGGGGAACGAGCAGAAGAAGGTGTAGTCACCGCCCTTCTGCAGGCCCTGGGTAGAAAAGCGCACGCGCGTGGTCTCGCCGCCGCCGATCACCTTGGTGTGCGCCAACACGCGCTTGTCGGCCTTCGGCAGGTAGCTGTCGGCCAGGGTCATGCGCATGCCCGCCATCGCCACCGGCTGGTAATCGGCACTGCGGGTCAGCACCCAGTTGTGGCCCATGGCAGTGGCGGCCAGCTTGCCGGTGTGGCGCAGGGTCAGGTCCACGGCGGTGCAGTCGGCGGCGACCTTGATCTCGCGGCTGCTGAAGCTCATCTGGTCGGTGCTGTCGATGCTCACCGCACACACACGCGCCATCGCCGACGGCGCCAGCATCAGCGCGCCCAGTCCCACTGCCACCATCCAAGCCTTCATCGTTGCCTCTCCTGCGGATTCAAGCGCCATTCTAGGCAGCCCCCTGTGGCCGCGTCTGCGACCGTCTGTCGCATGCCCACTCCAGGGTTTCCCGCACACTTGCCGCAATGGCATGCTCGGCCGATGCGGATCGACCTGTTGCTGCTGGATGTGGACGGCGTGCTGGTGCATTACCAGCGCGCGCAACGCGTGCTGCATCTGGCGAATGCGCTGGGGGTGCCGACGCAGGCCGTGCAGGCCGCGTTGTACGACAGCGGGCTGGAAGCCGCGCATGACAATGGCTCGCTGGGTGGCCCGGCCTATCTGGCGCGATTGTGGGAGCTTCTGCACAGGACCGTCGACGTGGACACCTGGACGGCAGCGCGGCAAGCCGCGAGCCATCCGCAGCGCGCAGTGCTGCAACGGCTGCAGGCCCTGCAGCTGCCGATGGCGGTGCTGACCAACAATGGCGCGCTGATGAAGCAGGCGTTGCCTTCCCTGCTGCCGGAGCTGTTCCCTGCCCTGCTGGGTCGCGTGTTCTGCAGCGCCGATTTCGGCCTGCGCAAACCGGCGCCGGAGGTGTTCCTGCGCACGCTGGAGATGCTCGATGCAGCGCCTGCGCACACGCTGTTCGTCGATGACCTGTTCGCCAACGTACGCGGCGCACGCGCCGCCGGCCTGCACGCGGAAACCGTGCACGATGGCCGTGGGCTGGGCAAGGTGTTGAAGCGCTACCGGATCACGTGACTGCTGTAGAGCCGAGCCCATGCTCGGCTGCTGTTGCCTGACGTCGCGATGAGCCGAGCATGGGCTCGGCTCTACAGCGATTCCGCGGCAACGGGGTCAGCGCCAAGGCTTCAGCGTGCGGCGATGAACGCCGCAACAGCGGCACGCAGGCGCTTTTAGGGCCAACGGAAGCGCTACGCGGCGAGGTAGCGCCGGGCCATGCCCGGCGTCTCCTGATCCTGATCCGCGGCGATCGCCGGGCATGGCCCGGCGCTACCGCATCGGTGGATCAGCGTGCGGCGATGAACGCTGCAACAGCGGCACGCAGGCGCTTCAGGCCTTCGGCCACTTCCTCGTCGGTGATGTTCAACGACGGCACAAAGCGCAGCACGTCCGGACCGGCCTGCAGGGTCAGCAGGCCGTGTTCGGCCGCGTGATCGAGGATGGCACCGGCCTGCCCGGCGAAGTCCTTGGCCAGGACCGCGCCCAGCATCAGGCCGCGACCGCGTACGCCACTGAACACGCCGAATTCCTCGCTGATGCGGGCGAAACCATCGCGCAGCGCCTTCGACTGGCGGCTGACATTGGCGGCGATCTCAGGCGAGGACAGTTTGCGCAGCGCTACGCGGGCGACGGCAGCAGCCAGCGGATTGCCACCGAAGGTGGTGCCGTGCGCACCGAACTGCATGGTCTCGGCGACCTTCGGGCCGGCCAGCATCGCGCCGATCGGGAAGCCGCCTCCCAGCGCCTTGGCCAGGGTGACCATGTCCGGCACCACGTCATCCTGCCAGTGCGCGAACAGCGTGCCGGTACGGCCCATGCCCGCCTGGATCTCATCCAGCACCAGCAGCGCGCCGTGCTGGTCGCACAGCTCGCGCACGCGCTTGAGGAAACCGGACTTGGCCGGCATCACGCCACCCTCGCCCTGCACCGGCTCCAGCATCACCGCCGCCACGTCGCCCGCGGCCATCGCCGTTTCCAGCTGCACTTCGTCGTTGAAGTCGATGTAGCGGAAGCCACCGGGCAGCGGCTCATAGCCTTCCTGGTACTTCGGCTGGGCGGTGGCGGTCACCGCGCCCAGGGTGCGGCCGTGGAAGCTGCCGCGGAACGTGATGATCACCCGCTTGTCAGCCGGCCGCCCCTGGCTGGAGGCCCACTTGCGCACCATCTTGATCGCCACTTCATTGGCTTCGGCGCCGGAATTGCACAGGAACACGCGCTCGGCGAAGCGGCTGGCCTTCACCAGCTCTTCCGCCAGGTGCAGCGGCGGTGCGCTGTAGAACACATTGCTGGTGTGCCAGAGCTTGCCGGCCTGCTCGACCAGCGCCGCCACCAGATCCGGGTCGTTGTGGCCCAGGCCGCACACGGCGATACCGGCCGCCAGGTCGATGAACTCACGGCCCTGGCTGTCCCACACGCGGGCACCCTGGCCACGCTCCAGCACCACCTGGCGAGGCTTGTAGACCGGCAGGTAGTAGTGCGAAAGGGAGATCAGCGGGTCGGTCGCGGCGGTCATGGCAGTCGGCAGGATTCAGGAATGCCCATTCTCGCGCCGGAACCCCTGCGGCACAATGCGCCCATGCGACCGTTCTCCGCCCCCCAGCTGAACCCCGCCACCGAAACCGGCTGGCGCCGCCAGTGGTTCGACATCATCTACCGGCACGATACCCGGCCCTCGCGCAATTTCGACCTGCTGCTGGTGGTGACCATCATCGCCAGCATCCTGGTGGTGATGATCGACAGCGTGCAGCACCTGCACGCCGAGTGGTCCACCAGCCTGTACGTGCTCGAGTGGGGCTTCACCCTCATCTTCACCGCCGAGTACCTGCTGCGGCTGGCCGTGGTCAAGCGCCCGCTGCGCTACGCCGTGAGCGTCTGGGGCATCATCGACCTGCTGTCGATCCTGCCCGCGTACCTGTCGATGTTCATTCCCGGCGCGCAGAGCCTGCTGGTGGTGCGTGCACTGCGCATCCTGCGCGTGTTCCGCATCCTCAAGCTGACCCGCTACATCGAGGAAAGCGGCGTGCTGATGCAGTCGCTGTGGCGCAGCCGGCGGAAGATCCTGGTGTTCCTGTTCACGGTGATCACCATCACCATCATCGCCGGCGCGCTGATGTACGTGATCGAAGGACCGGAAAACGGCTTCAGCAACATTCCTGCCAGCATGTACTGGGCGGTGGTGACCATGGCCACGGTCGGCTTCGGCGACATCGTGCCGCAGACCGTACTCGGCCGCTTCGTCACGTCCGTGCTGATCCTGATCGGCTACAGCATCATCGCCGTGCCCACCGGCATCTACACCGCCGAACTGGCCAGCACCATGCGCGAGGCCGAGCTGGCGGCACGCCGCGATGCCCGGGGCTGCCCGCACTGCGGGCTGGAAGGCCACGAACCGGATGCACGCCACTGCCGGGCCTGCGGCAACGCGCTGCCGGAAACCTTCAACCGCTGACCCGTACCTGCGCGGGGCGGTGAGCGGCCTGCCGCCGCTCCCGCCTCAGCGCATCTGATTGCTGGCACTGACCAGTGTGTCGGCACACTGGACTGTCGCCCGGATCTACTGCCGGTTGCTCTGGAACACCAGCGCGTTGTAGACATGCAGCAGTCGCCCGGCCGAACCCCGCGGGGCCATCGACGGCGAATCCAGCATGCGCCGCTCGAAGTCGTTGTACGGGGTCTTGCTGCTGACCCGCTGCAGGCGCTCCTTGCCCTCGCGACGGAAGTTCTCGGCTTCGCGCTCGAAGCTGTTCCAGTCCAGCTTGCCCGGCTCCTGATCGGCCACCTTGGCATGCGCTTCGTCGGAAATGCGATTGAAGGCCTGCAGCCGCTCACCGGCCTGCGCCGGATCGAAATCGTCGTCGCCCATCAGGTCCATGATCGCTTTCGCTTCCAGCATCATCGCCAGCCGGTAGTACTCGCGGGTGCGGCCCTCGGCCTGTTCCAGCGCCTTGAGCTGCTCGCGCTGGGCAGCATCGTTCTGGCGCTCCAGTTCAGTGTTGAACGTTTCGCTGGCGCCAGCGAAGGCCTTGAACGCAGCCATCAGCGGCGCGTGCAGCTGCTTGCCCTTGGCGAACTGGTCGTCCTCGTAATCCTGGCGCTCGTAGTAGTCGTGTGCCTCATGGCTGACCGGCACCAGTGCCTTCAGCGCCTGCAGGTAGCGGCCAGCCGCCGCATCGAGTTCCGGCAGCGCGGGCTGGGCCGCGATCGCCTCGGTGATCGGTGCGTCGCACTGCTTCATGTCGTAGTCGTCGATCTCGCTTGGTCCGTACACACGGGTCTCGCGTCCGCTCGGACCGGCCTCCAGATCCTTGATCCAGCCCGTGTACGCGCGGGCGCTGCCATGCACCTCGGAATCGACCGCGTTGAAGCAGCCGATATAGGCGTTGAGCTTGGCGGTCAGCTGCTGCTGGGCATCCTGCGCCGGCGCGGCATCGGTCTTTCCGGACGTGCCGGGCGAGGTGGGCGGCTTGCCACCACAGGCGACCAGGGCAAGCGACAACGACGCAGCGAGCAGCGCTGCAGTGGTACGACGGAGCATCTACGCACATCCTTGTTGAAAACGATTACAGCCGCGAATTCTATCGCAGTTGGCCGATCATGACACTCGCATCGGATCAGTCGAGGAACAGATCCGGCAGCAGCGGCCGCGACGGATCCACCGCGTAGCCGGACAGGTCGGTGATGCCGGCCTGTGCCAGCACCTCGTCATCGATCAGGAACTGGCCGTGGAAACCCGCGGCTTCGCGTACCAGCACTGCGTGCGCGGCATCGGCCATGATCTGCGGCGTGCGGCATCCCGCCGCGTCAACGCCGGGGATCATGTTGATGGCATCGGTGGCGATCACCGTGCGCGGCCACAACGCATTGACCGCCACGCCCTGCGGCCCGAACTCGGCGGCAAGACCAAGGGTGACGAAGCTCATGCCCATCTTCGCCAGCGTGTAGCCGGTATGCGCACCCCACCACTTCGGTTCCAGGCTCGGCGGCGGCGCGAGGGTGAGGATGTGTGGATTCGGGGCCTGCCGCAGGTACGGCAGGCAGGCCTGTGCGCACAGGAAACTGCCACGCGCATTGACCTGCTGCATCAGGTCGAAGCGCTTCATCGGTGTCTCCAGCGTGCCGCGCAGCCAGATCGCGCTGGCGTTGTTGACCAGGATGTCGACGCCACCGAAGGTATCGACCGTAGCGGCGACGGCCGCCTTTACCTGCTCTTCCTCGCGGATGTCGCATTTCAATGCCAGGCCCTGGCCACCGGCCGCATTCACCGCGTCGGCAGCGCTGTGGATGGTGCCCGGCAACTTCGGGTTCGGCACCGACGACTTTGCCGCGATGGCCACGTTGGCACCATCGCGCGCGGCACGCAGCGCGATCGCCAGGCCGATGCCACGCGAGGCGCCGGTGATGAAAAGGGTCTTGCCCTGCAGACTGCCCACGTTCCAGACTCCAGCGTATGCAATGAGCGGCTAGTATGCCGCGCCGACGCGGAGTTCACCCGGTCTTGACGATACTCGGGCCTCCAGTCAACGCACGAGGTCCACGCCATGCGCCGTTCCCGTCTGCTGCTGCCTGCCCTCGCACTCGCCCTGATGACCGCCTGCCAGGGCAGCTCGCCCGAGCCCGGCAAGGAACCTGTCGCCACGGACACCCCCAGCGCGGAGAAGGCAGCGACCGATGGCCGGATGCGCTGGAGCGAGGCGGTGGTGTGGGACGGCGACCTCAACGCCTGCCGTCAGGGAGGCGATGCGGCGACGCGCGACTGCCTGCGCGATGCGATGCGCAGCGGCGGCGCCAGCTCGGATGCAATCACGGCCGCCGAGCAGCTTTCCACCGGCGGCGAACTGGCCTATGTCAGCGCGTGGCATGAGCATGACGGACTGGGCGTGGCCACGGTTGAATATCCCTTCCGTGCCAACACCAACCAAGGCACGCGTCTGGTGGATGCAGGCGGCAAGCGCATCGATGTCGATGCGGTGCAGCTGGACGATGCGCTGCGCGCCGACCCGACTGTGCAGGCAGTGCTGAAGGCCAACCCGCAGGCGACGCCGTTCGCACCGGCGCAGGCCGCAGGCACCGCACCACTGGAAGGCGGCGGCATCCGCCTGCTGTACCGCACGCCGCTGCGCGACTGCCATGCCTGCCCGGATGTGGGGCAGCTGCAGATCGGCTATGACTTCGATGCCAAGCGGAACTTCATTGGCCAGCAGCTGGTGCCGGCAACGCCCTAGCGCTCTGGTAGCGCCGGGTGCCGCCGGGCCCGGCCTACCCGTACGCGCGTACCTGCCTGCGCAGCAGATGCGGCACGATCAGCCGGTGCATCGGGTCCACCGGCAGCATGTACAGGCGCCCGAACGCGTTGTGCGTATGCACCACCGTCGCCACTTCCAGCGTGTCACCCTGCCACTGCAGCGCCAGCTGCACGTGCAGGTGCCGGTCGTCATCCTCCAGCACGATGGCATCATCGTGCAGCGACTGCAGGGTGAAAATGCCGAGCCGCTGCCCGGGACTCGGATGCTGCGCAGCCTGCACCGCACGCAGCGAACCCAGATCCTTCATCCCGAGCAGGCGCATGCCCTGGTTGCGCAGCGCCATCAGCCCGTCAAACCACGCCGGGACCGTCGCTGCCATGTCGCGATAGGCCTGCAGCGCACTGCGCCCCTGTCGATGGGTGGCGACGCGGCAGGCATGCACGAAATCCGCACCCGCCAGCTGCGGATGCAGGACGCTGGCCGCGCTCGGCAGCGTGGTCACTACGTGCCACCGTCTCACGGCTTCGGCCCCTGCCCTTCGTTGTCTTCCCAGTGCAGGATGCGCCGTGTGACGAAGCGGTAGACCGGCTTGCCGGTGGCGAACCACAGCTCGCGTACCCACGACGTGCGCTTGAGCACGCGCTTCTCCACCGGCGTCAATGACTCGCGGCAGTACATGCGTTTGTGCTTGAGCAGATGGCGCAGATCCTCGCGGGCCAGCAGGCGCATCCAGCGCGAGCGCGGATTGCCGATCACCGCCAGCTGGAAGTCGATCAGCGCCGGACGACCATCGTCGGTGACCAGCCAGTTGGCCTCCTTGGCCAGGTCGTTGTGGGCGACGCCGCGCCGGTGCAACTGCTGCAGCAGGCGCCGCGCGGCGCGGAACCAGGCGAGGTCGCCGCGCGGCGGGCGCTGGTACATGGCATCGCCGGCCATGAAACTGCGATCCAGGTGGCGGCCATCCCAATCGATCAGCTGCGGGACATCGGCCATGCCGTGGATATGGCGCAGCGCGCATGCTTCGCGCCGCGCCAGCCACCACGCCGGCAGGCGCAGCCACAGCGGCGTCGCCCCCAGATCGCGGCGCACGAACGGCCCGTCGGGGCCCTCCATACGAAGGATGCGGCCGAAGCTGTCGGCCTTCAATGCATGTGGTGGGACGTCTGGCGAATGCGGCATGGCGCCATTCTAGGCGATGCCGACGGTGGCAAACGGTCGGCAAGCGGCTGGGAACCAGTCACCTTCACGCCTTTATAATCGGGCAATGGACTCTTCATGGATCGACGCCACCCTCGCGTGGATTGCCGCTCATCCCGTGCTGGCGGGCGCGGTCATTTTTCTGATCGCGTTCTGCGATGCGGTCATCATTCTCGGCGCCATCGTGCCCGCACTGCCCCTGCTGTTTGCCGTGGGCGTGTTCATCGGCCTGGGCCAGATCTCCGGGCCGTACGCGGTCGCTGCGGCAGCGCTGGGTGCGTTCGCGGGCGACGGCATCAGCTACTGGATCGGCCGCCGCTGGGGCGATCGCCTGCGCGGCGTATGGCCGTTCAGCCGCTACCCGCAACTGCTGGACCGTGGCGAGAACCTGTTCCGCCGCAATGCCTTCAAGAGCATTCTGGTGGCCCGCTACGTCGGCGCGATCCGGCCGTTCGTCCCCGCCATCGCCGGCATGATGAACATGCCCGCCAGCCGCTACATGCAGGCCAGCGGCATCGCCAGCATTTCCTGGGCCGTGCTGTTCCTGGCGCCAGGCTGGATCCTGGGCGAAGCCTATGACGCGGTCGCGGCCGTGGCAGGTCGCCTGGTGGTGGTGGTCGGCCTGCTCGCGGTGATCCTCAGCCTGGTCTGGGCGATCGTGCTGTACGGCTACCGCTGGTCCGCCGCGCGCATGGATCATTGGCTGTCGCGCCTGCTCGACTGGTCCAACCGCCATCCGACTCTGGGCCGTTACACGGTCGGCGTGCTCGACCCGAGGCGCCGCGAGTCGGTGCCGTTGGCGATGCTGGCACTGATGCTGCTGCTGCTCGGCTGGGGCTGGTTCGCACTGCTCACCCTGGTGGTCGCACACGGTGAACCGCTTGCGGTCGATCTGCTGGTGCACCAGGCCATGCTGGCGCTGCGCAACCCGCTGGCCGACTACCCGATGGCGGCGCTGGCCTCGCTCGGCGCATGGCCGGTACTGCTGCCGGCCACCGCCGCGGCGATGGGCTACCTGATCTGGCGCCGGCGCTGGATGGCTGCGGCGCACTGGCTGGCCGCGCTCGCCTTCGGCCTGGCCCTGACCCTGCTGCTCGGCGCGACCGTGGATGTGGTCCGCCCGGTCGACGCCAGCAGTGGCTTCGGCTTCCCGTCGGTGTCGGTGACCATGGCCACCATCACCTTCGGCTTCTTCGCGGTCCTGATCGCGCGCGAGATGCCCGGCCGCACCCGCGTCTGGCCGTACCTCGTATCGGGCATCGTGGTCAGCCTGATCGGCTTCTCGCGCCTGTATCTGGGCGCACACTGGCTGAGCGATGTGATCGGCGGCATGCTGTTCGGCACGTTCTGGCTGCTGGTGCTGGGCATCGCTTACCGCCGCCGGTTCAACCGGTCGTTCTGGGTCAAACCGGTCGCCTGGCTGTTCTACGGCGTCTTCGCCGTGGCCGCGATGTGGTATGCGCCGCGCAACATCGCGGTGAAGCTGGAACGTTTCGAGCCGTCCCTGCCCGCCGCGCAGGCGATGGATATGCAGGCGTGGTGGCAGCACGACTGGTCCGCGCTGCCGGCGCGCCGCAACGAGTTCGACGATGACCAGCGCTGGCCGCTCGATGTGCAGGTCGCCGGTCCCCTGGCCCCATTGCAGGCACAGCTGGAGGCGCGTGGCTGGACGCTGCAGCAGCAGGCCGGCTGGCAGGAAGCATTGCTGATGCTGGACAAGGACACCGGTGCGGAGCAGCTGCCGGTCTTGCCGGCAACGCTGGACACGCGCGTGGAAGCGTTGCTGATGGTGCGCCAGGGGGCGCGTCCGGACGAGCGCTACGTGCTGCGCCTGTGGCCGGCCGCCGTGCAGCTGCAGCCGGGCGATACGCCACTGTGGCTGGGCAGCGCACAGACCCTGCGCTACGAGCGCCACTTCCAGTGGATCGGCATGTGGCATCCGCTGCGCGGCGTGGATCCGGCCTTGAACGCGGTGAAGGACGCCGTGCAGGACCTGCCGCAACGCGAGGATGTGCACGGCGAAACCGGGTTGCCGGTACTGCGGCTGAAGACCATCGCGCCGTGAGGATGCCGCCGGGGCGGGGCCCGCCCGACCCCCCGGGCCGGGGGGTGGGGGCGGGCCGGCCCCCCGGGTCCCGCC
>NZ_JBRRCG010000007.1:0-177223 GCF_056757995.1 Stenotrophomonas sp. STEN147 | reverse complement strand
GGGTTGGGGGGTCTCCCCAAACCCCCCTCCTGGGGGGCGGGCCCCCCCCACCCCCCCCCCCCCCCCCCCCCCCCCCCCCCCCACCCCGCCTTCGACAGTTTCCTGCGATCTGTCGGAACCTGCTGCTGATGGTGGGTGCCAACCGTTGGTCGGCACGGCAGGCATCAGGAATGTCTGAAGGATCGGCTTCTGATTTTGATCTTGATTTTTCTGATCTTTCCCGGGGTGGCGCGGGAAACCGTCCGTGGCCGGGAGGGTGGGTTGGCTGGGGGCGTGAGCGCCATGGATGGCGCGACCGAGCCTCCATGGACGGATTCACGGCGTCCCCCAGCCAACCCATCCTCCCGGCCAACCCCGAGATCCTGCTCTCAACCACCACGGAGGGGCTCCGCCGTTGGCCGGCCCGGCCGAAGGCCCGCCGTCCGCGCGATACAATGACCTCCATGAACACCCCCCAGGATTCCAGCCTCGGTCGCGAGGTCAGTTACCCGTCGCAGTACGCTCCCGGCCTGCTGTTCCCCATCCCCCGCCGTGCCGCCCGCGCCGAGATCGGCCTCGATGACACCGCACTGCCGTTCGTCGGCCATGATCGCTGGCATGCGTTCGAGCTGAGCTGGCTCGACCCGCGTGGCAAGCCGCAGGTGGCCGTCGCCACCGTGCAGGTGCCCTGCACCTCGCCGTGCCTGATCGAATCGAAGTCGTTCAAGCTGTACCTGAATTCCCTCAACAGCACCCGCATCGACAGTGCCGAGGCACTGCATGCGCGTCTTGTCGACGATCTGTCAGCCTGTGCCGGCGCACCCGTGCAGGTGGCGTTCGGCCTGCCCGAACTGCGCCCGGTACCGCTGGGCGAATCCATCGACGGCCTGGACCTGGAGATCGATTGCTACGGCCCTCCGCAGGCCGATTTCCTTGCTGCCGCTGCGGGTGAAGTGGTGGAGGAGACCCTGGTCTCCGCGCTGCTGAAATCCAACTGCCCGGTTACCGGCCAGCCGGACTGGGCCACGGTCAGCCTGCGCTATCGGGGGCCGAAGATCGACCGGACCGGCCTGCTGCGCTATCTGGTGAGCTACCGCGAGCACGCGGAATTCCACGAGCAGTGCGTGGAGCGGATCTTCAGCGAGGTCTCCGCGCGCTGCCGGCCGCAATGGCTTGAAGTGGAAGCGCGCTACACGCGTCGCGGCGGCCTCGACATCAATCCATGGCGCGCCAGCCCCGGCATTGCTGCCCCGGCCGCGACCTACCGCGAGCTGCGCCAGTAACCGCCGCAGGCGGTTACGGTAGCGCCGGGCCACGCCCGGCGAGCGCAGCGGGCCCACCGATCCCTCGCAGGCGGTTACGGCAACGCCGGGCCACGCCCGGCGAGCGCAGCGGGCCCAGCCACCGCCGCCGGGCATGGCCCGGCGCTACCGGCCGTGCAGCGGGCAGGGGGTGTCCATCTCCCGATTGTTCAGCCACCCCGGGGGGCGGCTTCACATCTGCACCATCCCCATTTAACAACCGCCATGGCACCGTGCGAACCACGTAGTCATGCAGACGGGAGTTGTGGATGAGTACCGAGAAGAAGGCTGATTTCTCCGGCGTCAGCGCCAGCGTCGACAGTACCGCCCAGCAGGCACCGAAGGCGGACTTCTCCGGCGTCAGCGGCTCGGTGGACAGCACCGCCGAGGTGGTCAGCGGCGGCACCTACACCGTGCAGAAGGGGGACTCGCTGTCGAAGATCGCCAAGGCGCATCTTGGCGACGCCAATGCCTGGAAGAAGATCTTCGAAGCCAACCGGGACGTGCTCGATGACCCGGACAAGATTTTCCCTGGCCAGACCCTGAAACTGCCACCGAAGTAAGCCGGCCGCGCCCGCACGCCATCCGACAATCCTTGGAGGAACACCGAATGATCAAGACCACGCCGCTCCAGACCGCCCTGCTGACCGCCCTGTTGGGCAGCGTCGCCTTGGTGGGTTGCAAGAAGAAGGAAGAGTCGACCGACAGCAATGCAGCGCCCGCTGCCACCACCCCGGCCGAAACGGCCCCGGCACCGATGACCGGCGCGCCGCCGCCGATGTCCGAGGCGGCAGTAGCCGTCTCCTCCGTCTCCGTCGGCAAGACGGCGGCAGCGGACAAGTCCGTCGCTCCGGCAGCACTGTTCGCGCCGAAGGACGATGTGATCGTGTCGGTCCGTACCGACGGTGCTGCCAACAACGTCAACGTCGGCGCCAAGCTGACCTTCCAGGACGGTCAGGTCGCCGGCGAGCAGAATGCCACGCTGAACACCAGCGGTGCCGAGACCACCAACATCACCTTCAAGAATGCCAATGGCTGGCCGGCCGGCAAGTACCGTGCCGAAGTCATGGTTGATGGTAAGGCGGCCGGAACGCCGCAGGAGTTCGAGGTCAAGTAAGTCCTGCCGACTCTCTCCCGGCAGGGCTCACGATGGACGCAGCCGCGAGGCTGCGTCTTTTTTTTTGCGTGACACCCCCAGCCGGGTGAATCACTGCGTTGCAGTACCGGCGCGTATGGCGCGGCTTTGCCCCGCGCGGCTGAAAACGCGACAATGCAGGGGTTTCCCCGCCGCGCGCCCACCCTGACGGCGACGGGGGAAAGCGTGGGGCCAGGCCCCACGCGAGACACGGTTGCACGTGGTCCGGCGCTGCCGCCGGGCTTTCCCTGAGCACTGCTACAGAGTCCAAGTCCCCCATGTCCAAGATTCTCTACACGCTGACCGACGAAGCCCCGTTCCTGGCCACCCAGTCGCTGCTGCCGATCGTCGATGCCTACACCGCCACCGCTGGCATCGTGGTGGAAACCCGCGACATCTCGCTGTCCGGGCGCATTCTTTCGCAGTTCCCGGAACTGCTGGGCGAGGAGCAGAAGGTCAGTGACGACCTGGCCGAGCTGGGCCAGCTGGCGACCACGCCGGACGCCAACATCATCAAGCTGCCCAACATCTCCGCCTCGGTGCCGCAGCTGAAGGCGGCCATCAAGGAGCTGCAGGACCAGGGCTATCCGTTGCCGGACTACCCGGAAACGCCGGCCGACGACCAGCAGCGCGACTACAAGGCGCGCTACGACAAGGTCAAGGGCAGCGCGGTGAATCCGGTGCTGCGCGAAGGCAACTCCGACCGTCGCGCGCCGCTGTCGGTGAAGAACTATGCCCGCAAGCATCCGCATCGCATGGGCGCCTGGTCCGCCGATTCGAAGTCGCACGTCTCGCACATGGACGCGGGCGACTTCTATGGCAGCGAAAAGTCGGCAACCCTCGCCAACGCCGGCACCCTGAAGATCACCTTCCATGGCAATGACGGCAGCACCGTCGTGCTGAAGGAAAAGACCGCGGTCAAGGCCGGTGAGATCGTTGATGCCGCCGTGATGAGCCGCAAGGCGCTGGCTGCCTTCATCGAAGCGCAGATCGCCGATGCCAAGAGCCAGGGCGTGCTGTTCTCGCTGCACCTGAAGGCGACCATGATGAAGGTCTCCGACCCGATCATGTTCGGCGTGGTCGTGGAAGAGTTCTACGAGGACGTGCTGGCCAAGCACGCCGACGCCATCCGGCAGGCCGGTTTCGATGCCAACAACGGCATCGGAGACCTGGTCGCCCGCCTGCCGTCGCTGCCGGAGGCGACCCGCGCCGCCATCGAAGCCGACCTGAAGGCCGAGTACGCGCAGCGCCCGGGCCTGGCGATGGTCAACTCGGACAAGGGCATCACCAACCTGCACGTGCCGAGCGACGTGATCGTCGACGCCTCGATGCCGGCGATGATCCGCGACTCCGGCAAGATGTGGAATGCCGAAGGCAAGCTGCAGGACACCAAGGCGGTCATCCCGGACCGCTGCTATGCCGGCGTCTACCAGGCCGTCATCGACGACTGCAAGGCACACGGCGCCTTCGACCCGGCCACCATGGGCTCGGTGCCGAACGTCGGCCTGATGGCGCAGAAGGCCGAAGAGTACGGCTCGCACGACAAGACCTTCCAGATCGCCGCCGACGGCGTGGTCAAGGTCACCGATGACGCGGGCAGCGTGGTGTTCGAGCACGCGGTGGAAGCCGGTGACATCTGGCGCATGTGCCAGACCAAGGACGCCCCGATCCAGGACTGGGTCAAGCTGGCGGTCGAGCGCGCGCGCCTGAGCAGCACCCCCGCCGTGTTCTGGCTGGACGCCGCCCGCGCCCATGACGCGCAGGTCATTGCCAAGGTCGAGCAGTACCTGAAGAGCCACGACACCGCCGGCCTGGACATCCGCATCCTGCCGCCGGTGGAAGCCACCGCGTTCTCGCTGGCCCGCATCCGCAAGGGCGAAGACACCATCTCGGTGACCGGCAATGTGCTGCGCGACTACCTGACCGACCTGTTCCCGATCATGGAGCTGGGCACCAGCGCCAAGATGCTGTCGATCGTGCCGCTGATGGCCGGTGGTGGCCTGTTCGAAACCGGTGCCGGCGGCTCGGCCCCCAAGCATGTGCAGCAGTTCGTCGAAGAGGATTACCTGCGTTGGGATTCGCTCGGTGAGTTCCTGGCGCTGGCAGCGTCGCTGGAGCATCTGGGCAACCGCTACGACAATGCAGCAGCCCGTGTGCTGGCCAAGGCGCTGGACGAAGCCAACGGCCAGTTCCTGGACAACGACAAGTCGCCTTCGCGCAAGCTCGGTGGCATCGACAACCGTGGCAGCCACTTCTACATCGCGCTGTACTGGGCGCAGGCCCTGGCCGCGCAGGACGAGGATGCCGCACTGAAGGCACGCTTCGCCCCGCTGGCCAAGGCCCTGACCGACAACGAGCAGAAGATCGTCGAAGAGCTGATCGCAGTGCAGGGCAAGGCCGTGGACATCGGCGGCTACTACCGCCCGGACGTGGAAAAGGCCAGCAAGGCGATGCGCCCGAGCGCGACCTTCAACGCCGCGCTGGAGCAGCTGCGCGGTTGATCCATCGCCGTTCGGTCGTGACCCCGGAACCCGCGCTTCGGCGCGGGTTTCTTTTTGGGCTCTGGGGTCAGATCCCGTTTTGCCATGCAAAAGGGATCTGATCCCAAGCGATGAAACCGTGACTTCGGTCAGCTGTCGGAATGTCGTCAATACGGCATGAAACTTGCCCGCGATGGCCGTCGCAGAACCGATGCGTGCGCATTCGCGGGCACTGTCAATCTGAGCGGTCGATCACGACGGATGCCGCGGGCGATGACCTAGCCTTGGCGACGCGAGATCGCCGGGGAGGCGGTCGCACGGGGAACACGGATGGCACGCGTGCTGGTAGTGGGAACCGATATCCAGGGAGAGCAGGCCCTGCTCAGGCGCCTGCGCATCGCTTCGGCCCTGCCTGACGGCCAGATCCGCCGCAGCCAGGATCTGGACGACTGTGATCTGCTGGTCATCCGCGATACGCCCGCATTGCGCAACGCGGCCCTGCGCATGCGCCAGCAGCGGCCCCGCCTGCAGTGCTGGATCGAAGACCCCGGTGGCCAGCTGCGCGATGGCGATGGCCAGCAGCGTGTGCTCGATGACGGCGCCATCGGCCGCGCACTGCGTGGCATGCAGCGCCCACCGGAACCCGTAATTCCACACGCGCCTGCGCCGATCCGCCTGGCCGATGGTGCACACGCGATCACCCGCCTGCTGCGCGAGCGCTTGCCACTACGGCAGGGATACGCGCTGCTGGGCGATGCCGCTGCGCCCCTGCTGCTGCTGGACCTGGAGCAGGACCAGGCCATCGCACTGCACGAGCCCGTCGTGGCATTGGTCGAACGCCTTGCGCGGGGGTTCGAACAGCTCTGGCTCGATGCGCTGACAGCAGCGCAGCTGCAGGCCCAGGCGGCAGATCGCACCCGGCAGCCACTGCGCCCGTTGCTGTGGCAGTGGGCGCAGCGCAGCCCGCACTGGCAGGCCCTGGACGAGCGCCTGCGCGTCGCCTCGGTGAAACTGCTGCGCTGGCCTGACTTCCGCGTACTGGGCCACGATCACGATGGCTTCCGCCTGTGCTCGCTGCTGCTCAAGCGCGCCTGTACGGTGGACGAGTGTGCCGTGCTGCTCGACCTTCCGCAGGCTGCAGTACGCGATTTCGTGCACGCCGCGTATCTGTGTGGCTATGCGCAGCTGCAACCGGCGCCTGCGGCGACGGTGACGGTCATGCGCGGCACGGGCAACGACAGCGGGCTGCTGGCCCGGCTGTGGCGCCACCTGCGCGGGAGCGAACGCAATGCGTGAGCACAAGGTGGTCGTGCTGGGCGGCATGGGCAGCGGCAAGTCGACGCTGGTGCGCAGCATCGCCACGGGCATGGTGGTGGACACCGACGTCGCCAACAGCGATCGGCTTGGCGCCGACAAGGCATCGACCACGGTGGCGCTCGACTACGCCGACATCGATCTGCCCAATGGCGAGCGTCTCCGCCTGTACGGTACACCGGGTCAGCAACGTTTTGATTTCCTGTGGCCGATCCTGCTGCAGGGCGCGCGCGGCGCGGTGCTGCTGCTGGATGGCCGACGTGCCGGCGTGGCTGCCGAACTGGACGGCTACCTGCAGGTGCTGCGGCCGTTCGGACCGGCGCTGGCACTGGTGGTGGCGGTGACCCATCTGGACCAGGCACCGGCGGCCGCGATGGAACACTGGGCAGCACATGCGCAGATCGACGGCCAACCGCTGCCGCTGCTGCCACTGGATGCGCGCGACCGCGAACAGGGGCTGTTGCTGATGGATGTGCTGATGAGCGAGATCGAAGCGTACGCGCTGGTGACCGCGCATGGCTGACGGACAGGCCGCGCTGCTGCCCGATGCACGCCAGCGCGAACGTCTGCAGCCGTTGCTGCAGGATCTGCAGCAACGAGTGGAAGGGGTGCGCACCGTGGTGCTGGCCAGTGTCGATGGCTTCGCCCTGGTCAGTGCCGGTGCCGAAGGGCGTGGTGAACGCCTGGCCGCGATGACCAGCGCAATGCTGGCGCTGGCGGCAGCGGTAGGGCGCGAGCTGGTTCTGGGAGACCTGCAGACGCTGATGCTGGAAGCCGCGGGCGGCAAGGTGCTGATGCTGGCCATCCACGGTGAAGGGCGTGTGCCGCTTCTGCTGATGGCAGCCTGCGACCAGCGCAGCGTGATCGGCCAGGTGCTGTGGCAGAGCAGGGAATGTGGCCAGGCGATCCTGGCCGAACTCGGCGGACCGTGAGCCCGGCCGCAGGGGAACGAGGGGCTCGAACCTACACCGACAAGGGGTGCAACGTGTCTGGATTGAATGAATCGTTGAATGCACTGATGGGTATCGATGGCGCGCAGGCCGTGGCGCTGGTCGACTATGAAAGCGGCATGCTGCTGGGCGAAGCCGGTGCGGGGATGGACATGGAAGTGGCGGCAGCCGGCAACACCGAAGTGATCCGCGCGAAGATGAAAACCGCAGCGTCGCTCAACCTCAACGACAGCATCGAGGACATCCTGATCTCGCTGGGCAAGGCGTACCACATCATGCGCCCGGTGGCCAGGAAGAAGGGCCTGTTCTTCTACATCGTGCTGGACCGTAGCAAATCCAATCTGGCATTGGCCCGGCGCAAGGTGCAGGAAGTGGAAGCCGAGCTGGCCATCTGAGCCGATGCCTGTTGGAGCCGGGCATGGCCCGGCTCTACCCATTCCACCCCACGCCGGCGTATGGTTGAGCCATCTTCTCCGGTGAGCCCTGCATGTCCACGCCTGACATCGCTGCCGAACTGGCGCCGCGCATCGCAGGCGCCATCCGCGATGGATTCGAGCAGTACCATGCCCGCTTCGCGGCGATCACCGCCCGCGCGCGGCAGCGCTTCGAGCAGCGCGACTGGAACGGTGCCCGCCAGGACGCCGTCGAGCGCATCGCCCTGTACGATCTGTGCATCGCCGAGCAGATGGATGCACTGCGCAGGCTTGCCGGCGAGGCGATCGGCGAGCGCTCCCTGTGGCTGCAGGTGCACGGCGCCTACAGCGCCCTGCTGCAGGGGCTGATCGACGCCGAGCTGTACAAGACCTTCTACAACACGCTGTCGCGGCGGCTGTTCGCCACCCGTGGCGTGGACCCGGCGGTGGAGTTCATCGCCTTCGATGTCGAGCCGTCCGATGCGATCACCCATCCGGTCGCACGGCACACCTATGCGGTCTCGCCGACGCGCCCGGTGGAGGCGCTGCAGCGGGTGCTGGCTGACTATCGCTTCGATGTTCCCTATGCGCACCAGTTGCGCTGCGCCGCCGCCATCGCCGTACGGCTGCAGGATGATCTTGCGCACTGGGGCGATACGCCGGTACGCAGCATCGAACTGCTGGATACCGTGTTCTACCGCGAGCGTCGCGCCTATCTGGTAGGGCGCGTCTTCGGCGAGCATCGCTTCTCGCCCTGCGTGATCGCGCTGGTCAACGACGAACAGGGCCTGCGTGCCGATGCAGTGCTGACCCGTCGCCGCGATGTCGCCCACCTGTTCGGCGTGTCGCGCAGCTATTTCCAGGCCGACCTGGCCACCGTCGGCGACGCCGTGGTGTTCCTGCGCAGCCTGCTGCCGGGCAAGCCGATCGACGAAATCTACACCGTGCTGGGCCGTGCCAAGCAGGGCAAGACCGAGCGCTACCGCACCTTCTTCCGCCATTTCAATGAACATCCACACGAGCGCCTGGTCCACGCCGAAGGCACCCCCGGCATGGTGATGGCCGTGTTCACCCTGCCCAGCTATCCGCTGGTGTTCAAACTCATCCGCGATCGTTTCGCCTGGCCGAAGGCGATGTCACGGCAGCAGGTGGAAGAGAAGTACGCGCTGGTGTTCAACCTGGACCGTGTCGGCCGCCTGCTGGACGCGCAACCCTATCGGCACCTGCGCTTCCCGCGCGACCGCTTTGCGCCGGCGCTGCTTGACGAACTGCTGGGCCAGTGCGCGCAGAGCATCCGCGTCGATGGCGACGAAGTGGAAGTGGCGCTGTGCTACGTGCAGCGCCGTTTCCGCCCGTTGAACCTGTACCTGCGCGAGCAGGGCGCAGAGCCGGTGCGCGCTGCGGTACTCGACTACGCGCAGGCGATCACCGACATGGCGCGCAACAACATTTTCCCGGGTGACATGCTGCCGAAGAATTTCGGTGTTTCACGTCACGGCCGCGCGGTGTTCTACGATTACGACGAACTGTGCCTGGTCAGCGACTGTGTGTTCCGTGCCTGGCCGCAGCCAAGCTCGCCGGAAGAGGCAATGGCCGACGAGCCCTGGTTCCATGTTGGCCCGCGCGATGTGTTCCCCGAACGCTTCGGCCCCTTCATGGGATTGCCCGCCGGCGAACTGGCGGCCGTGCGTGAGCACTATCGGCACCTGTTCGATCCCGGCTGGTGGCAGGCCCTGCAGGCCCGCTTCGCCAGTGGCGACTATCCGGACACGCCGCCCTATGCCGCCAGCCACCGGCTGGCGTAGCCCCGCGCGCCTGCGCTTCAGTCTGCGTGGGGGTAGACGATCACCCGGTTGCGCCCCTGTTCCTTGGCCAGGTACAGGGCCTTGTCGGCCAGGCGCAGGGCCTGCTCGGCATCGGCATGGAAGCTGGGGAAATGGGCCACGCCCAGCGACACCGTGATCGTGCCGACCGGTGCGAAGGGGTGATCGGCGATGTGCTGGCGCAGTCGCTCGGCGGCCTGGCGCGCAGGCTCGGTACCGATACCCGGCAACAGCAGCAGGAACTCCTCGCCGCCAGCGCGGCACAACAGATCGCTCTCGCGCGAGTGGCGGCGCATCTGCTCGGCGATATGGACGATGACGGCATCACCGACGTCATGCCCATGGCCGTCGTTGATCGATTTGAAGCGATCGATGTCCAGCGCCAGGATCGCGAAGGGAATGCCCTGCGCCTGCAGCGCATCGAGTGCATGCTGCAGCCCGCGACGATTCAACAGACCGGTCATCGGATCGGTGCGGCTGGCGCGGTTGAGCGTGCCGATCCGGTCCTGCAGCGCGTTGAAACTGTGCAGCACCGCATGCTTGAGCTGGGCAACCTCGAAGTACCAGGCGCGTATGCCGTTGACATGGCTGATCGCGTTGCCGGTGTCCTCGCCGGCCTGCACGTTGCGCGCCAGCTGCCACAGCGGCAGCGAAATGCGCCGGGCGAACCACCAGGTGACCACCAGTGACAACACACCCAGCGGGATCGCGTTCCAGATCACCGCCGACATCAGCCGCGACAGTGGCTGCAGGGTGGCTTCGGTGGGCCGCTGGGCGACGATGCCCCAGCCGGTGACAGCGACCGGGGCATAGCCGGCCAGCATCGATACACCGCGGTTGTTGCGCACCTGCTGTGCTCCCCGCTCGCCGTGGATCACCGCCGTCACCGCCGGATTGCCGACCACATAGTCGCCCACCCGCTCGCCTTCGACGTGGTACAGCAGGCGACCATGGCGGTCGACCACATACAGATACGAGCCGTCGCGGTAGTAATGCGTACCCAGCAGCGTATGCAGCGCGCTGCGCTGGCGCAGGTACAGGGTGCCGCTGACATAGCCGCGGTACCGGCCCTGGCCGTCGAAGATCGGATGCGACAGTGAGACCAGCAGCTTGCCGGTGGCCGACTGGTAAGGATCGCTGATCATCGGCTGACGGGAGGCCAGTGCCGCATTGTTGCCCGCGCTGTGCAGGATCTCGCCCTGCAGCTGCAGCGTCTGGGGCGAGGTGGCGATCACCAGGCCATCGGCATCCACGACCAGCGAGGAGTTGAAGCTGCTCGACTGCAGCTGCAGGCGGCTGGCTTCGCCCTGCGCCTGGCGCGGGTCCATGTCGGCCTCGCCCAGGCGGGTCGCGCTGTAGGCCAGCTGCTGCTGGGCGGACAGCAGGAAGTTCTGGGTCGTCTCGGCCAGCTTGCTGGCATAGACGCGGTTGGCCTCCAGCGTGTTGCCGACCAGCTGGTCGCGTTGCACGCGGTAGCTGGCCAGCAGCGTATTGGCCAGGGCGATGATGGCGCTGAGCAGGGCCAGGGCCAGGATCAGCTTGCCCAGGTTGAGGCGGGGCGAAATCAGGCGCATGCGGAGCAGGATGGGACGGGGGGACCGCAATGCGGCCAGGCGCAGGCGGAATGCAGGCAGCATTATCGCCAGAAACGGCGTCGGCGCGGGTGAAGCCCGGCGCGACCGGCGGCCTCAGCGCTGCAGGCGGCGCAGCAGGGTCTGGCGCACGTGCGCGGCCGCCGCTGCGTCGAGCGTTCCCAGCACACCCTGCGCCTGCGTCGGGATGTGTGCGGTCGCCGCCTCGCTGTCGGCGAACACATAGTGGTCGAACATCGCGCGCCACTGCGTGCGCTGCGCCGCGGGCAATCCGCGCAGGGCCAGGATCGACAGCATCAGGGCATTCATCGGCGAGTCCATCCAGGCCGGCACCGGCCGCCACCAGGTGTTGACCAGCACATTGAATGTTTCCAGACCTTCCATGTGGTGCCACCACAGTGAAGGGATGAAGACCGCATCGCCCGGTTCAAGCTCGGCCACCAGCGCCTGCTGCAGCGCCTGCGGGAAGCGTGGAAAGCGATCAAGGTCCGGTGCGTGGAAATCGACCAGGCTGATCGCCTGCCCTGCGGGAGTGAAATCGAGCGGGCCGATGTACAGGTTGTCGATCTGATCCGGCGGGAACAGCGTCACCCGGCGGCGCCCGGCCGCCACGCATGCCAGGTTGTCCGGTACGTCCTGATGGGCGGCAATGCGCGAGCGGTTGCCGATCCAGATGCTGCTGAGCGGTTCGTCCACACCCAGCTGCAGCGGATTGGCCAGGGTGAAGCCGGGCAGAAAGCTGTCCAGCGTCGTCGATGCCACGTAGATCGATGGCGGCGCCGGATCGGCGGCGTATTTCAGCAGCGTGGCCAGCACCACTTTCAACGGTACCTGCTCGCGGCGGAAGTTGAAGCCGCTCATGTCCGCGTTGTAGAACAGCCGGCCGCCGGCGTCGGGTGCTGCCGTGGTCGCGGTCACCGGCATCTGCCCGTGGTCGAACGCGGCCAGGTGCGCAACCGCCTCCGCAGGCGAGCGGCGCGCGGCCGCGACCAGGGGCCAGTGCGCGACCAGCCCGCGGATCACCTTCGGCGTGGTCCAGGTGTGCAGCCGGGCCGGCAGCTCATCCGGGTCCAGGTCCCGCACTTCATCGATGGGTCGGGGGTGGGGCAGCATGCGTGGACATCCTGGGCGTGATGGAGGGCCGGGCCCGTGCCCGGCGGCCTTGGGTCCGCGCATCATGCACCGGGGGGGGGGGGGCGGGCCTTCCCCCGGCCCCACGAGGCCTCCGGCGCCGGTCAGAACTTGTAGCGGACGCCGAACATGTAGCGCGGACCGGTCTGGGTGGCATAACGCAGCATGTTGGTGTGCCGCGAATAGGTGCGCATGGTCTCGTCGGTCAGGTTGATTGCTTCCAGGCTCAGCGTCAGCTGTTCGCTGACCGCGTAGCTGATGTTGAGATCGAGCTGACCGTACGCGGCAGTGTAGTTCGGGTTCGGGCCCTGCCCACCGATGCCGTTGAGGAACTTGTCGCGCCAGTTGTAGGCCGCGCGGATCTGCCAGGCGTTCTTGTCGTAGAACGCGACCACATTGGCCGAATCGCTCAGGCCGATCATCGGGTACTGGTCGCCCAGGCTGAGGTTGTTGAACGTCAGCCCCGACTTCACCTTGGTGTAGTTCGCGGCCACGCCGAAGCCGGACTGGCCGAACAGGTGCTGCACCGCCACTTCCCAGCCGTCCAGGTGATCCGAGTGCTGGTTGGCCGGTACCGTGATATCGAAACCGGCCACCGGGTCGTTGGGCTGGCCGACGATGGTGCCGGTCATCTGCCCTGCCGAATTGCGCCCGGTATAGGTCACGCCAGGATCCCCGGCATGGTTGGTGAAGATGTAGTCGCGGATGCAGGGCATGTCGGTGGTGCCGCAGCCCGATGCCAGTGCCTCGTTCCAGTACGCGCCACCGACCGGCGTATGCAGGGTGCCGGCGTTCTCGCGCACGATGGTATCGCTGATGAAGTTCTTGATGTTCTTGCGGAAGAAGCCCACGGAGGCATAGCTGGCCTCGCCGTAGTACCACTCCAGCGACAGATCGAAGTTGTCCGAGATCAGCGGCTCCAGACCCGGATTGCCGCGGGTGCCGGTGCCGCCCTGGGTGCGCACGATGTCGGCCAGCGATTGACCACTCTGGATCTGCGTCCAGCTCGGCCGGCCCAGGGTGCGGCTGTAGCTGCCGCGCAGCGCCAGCGTCTCGGCCAGGTCCAGTTTCAGATCAACGTTCGGCAGCACGTAGTCATACTTGCCCTTGCCACCGACGAAGCCGCGATCGGCGGCGTAGTCGATGTTGAACTCGTTGGCCGAACTCCAGCTGATGCCGGTCGGCACGCGCACCAGCGCATTCGACTCCACCTCGGTCTGCTCGTAGCGCGCGCCGACGGCCACGTGCAGCGGCATCGACCAATCCAACGTGGTGCGGTACTGCAGGTAGGCACTCTTGGACTTCTCGGTGGTGCGGATGTCCTCGGAGTATTCCGTCGGTGCGTAGTAGCAGCTCGGGCAGGCCGGATCGGAATCGGTGCCGACCTGGGCCGCGCGGCCGATCAGGCGGTCGAAGTCGAACACCAGGAACTGGCCGGTCAGGCGCGGATCGTTGTGGCCGGAGAATGCCTTGAAGTACTTGCCCATGTTGTCGGCGTACCAGATGTCATCGGCGTAGTCGGCCGGAGAGCCCAGACCGCCCCAGCTGTTGCGCTGCATGATGGCCGAGGCAGAGCGGTTCTCCACCTGGGTGTGGCCCACGCCGAAGTCCAGCGCCGAATAGTCGGCGAAGCGGAACGTGCCGCGGCCCTGGTACTGCTGCACCTTGGACTTGTTGTAGCTGTTCTGGAACACCGAGCCGGTGACCAGTGCGTCGGAGGCCTGCACGCCGCCCGGCGGCAGTGCGATGTTGATGATCGGCAGGTCGCCGCTGTAGTCGACGGTGGTGGTGCCACGCACGAAGGCGGCCACGCCGAGCACGCCCGCCGAGCCATAGGGACTGTCCGGTCGCGATTCCGACTCGGCGCTGTGCACATCGAAGGACAGGTCCAGCGCGTCGTTCACTTCCCAGTCGACGTTGAAGCCCAGCGAGTGCATGTCGGTCTTGGTGGCCAGTTTGGCGCCGCCCATCGACACATCCGAATTGGTCATGTCCTCGCTGTAGATGATCGGCGCGGACACCGGGCCGTTGGTCCAGATGCTGTCGCCCGGACCATAGTTGAACCAGACCGATAGTTCGCTGCGCTGCTGCTGCACCTTGTTCTCGACATAGGTGTAGTCCAGCGTGGTGGTGACATTGTCGGCCGGCTTCCACTGGAACGTCGCCTGCGCGTTGGTGCGCTGCCGCTGCACGCCGTTGACGTTGTAGGCGGTGTTCTGCGGACGTGCGTAGACGTCGTCGGGGCCGGGGCGGTTGGTGATGCGGTCGGAATACCCCTGGCCCGGCAGCGGCAGTGCCCGCCAGTCCGCGCTCTCGTTGCCCTTGAACGTGGCCCAGCCCTCGGCCACGGTGGCCTGGTTGAAGCCGGAATCACGTTCCTGGTGGCTGGCGCTGAACGTCACGCCGAAGCGATCGTCGGCGTAGCGCTGGCTGAAGATGCCCGAGAGCTCGCCGGTGACGTTGGAGCCGCGCAGGGTCCGTGGCAGGTTGTCGTTGGACGAATCGTTGACCGCCTTCAGACCAAGGCTGATCACCGGTTCGGACTCCAGCGGCCGCAGTGTCTTGATGTTGATGGTGGCACCGATGCCACCGGCAGGATTGTCGGCGCGGCTGGTCTTGTATACCTCCACCGCAGAGATCGACTCGGAAGCGAGGTTGGCGAAGTCGAACGAGCGCGAGCCGGACAGGCCGCCGCCGCCGTTGCCCAGATTCGACGCCGGCATCTGCCGCCCGTTCAGCAGCACCAGGTTGTAGTCCGGACCAATGCCGCGCACGGTCACCTTGGACCCTTCGCCGCTGGAGGTGCGGTCGATGGAAACGCCGCTGATGCGCTGCAACGATTCGGCCAGGTTGGTGTCCGGGAACTTGCCGATGTCCTCGGCGACGATGCCGTCAACCACGCCCTGGCTGTCGCGCTTGAGGTTCATCGATGAGGTCAGGCTGCCGCGGATACCGGTGACCTGCACCGCATCGAGCGTGGTCGGATCGGCCGGTTCGCTGGCGGCGGGTGCGTCCTGTGCCCATGCCGGGGCGGCCAGCGCAGCCAGCAGCGCGGAAGTGAGCATCGTCTTGCGAGGTACTGCCTTGTACGTCTTCATGGAAGCTCCCTCCCCAGGGAAGTCGGTAATGGCGATCCTGCTTCGTTCAATCACGGACTACTGCATGTGGCCCGGATTGGAGCGACGCTTGACAGCGTTGTCAACAAACTGCCATGAAGTGCGCCGCATCGGCGGTCGCAAGGCGCGCTGTGAAATCGTTGCCAGAACCTCGTCGCTTCGGAAAAAACGCCTTGTGCGACGGCATCTGCAGCGGTTTTTCAGGGATGACAGCGCTGCCAACACGAGGGCAGGAAAGTGTTGTGCGGTGCAGAACAAAACTGCGCGGATCAGCTTTCAGCCCGCACGTGTCAGGGCATTCGTTGGACTGACAGCGCTGGACAATCACAATGGCTGCAAATGTCACGCCTGACCACAGGATGGCTTCGATCACTGACTGGAAGGACAAGCAATGGACACAGCAACGACCGTTCGAGGACATCACGTGCAGGGCACCACCCACGCACTGGGGGTGGTCACCGCCATCTTCTTCATGTGGGGCTTCCTGACCTGCCTCAACGACATCCTCATTCCGCACCTGAAAGCGGCGTTCGCGCTGAGCTGGGTGCAGGCGATGCTCATCCAGTTCACCTTCTTCGGCGCCTACTTCCTGATGTCGCTGCCTGCTGGCCGGCTGGTGGCTGCGGTGGGATACAAGCGCGGCATCGTCGCCGGGCTGGCCATTGCAGGCGTCGGCTCGCTGCTGTTCTGGCCGGCTGCGGCCGCCCATGTCTATGGGCTGTTCCTGGCGGCGTTGTTCGTGCTGGCCACCGGCATCACCGTGCTGCAGGTGGCCGCCAACCCCTACGTGGCATTGCTGGGTGAGGAGCGCACCAGCTCCAGCCGGTTGACCCTGGCGCAATCGATGAACTCGCTGGGCACCACGCTGGCACCGCTGTTCGGTGGCCTGCTGATCCTGTCGGCGCAGCCGCGCAGCGAGGAGCAGCTGGCGCTGTTGCCGCAGGCCGAAGCGCTGGCCTACCGTGCAGCCGAAGCGCAATCGGTGCAGCTGCCGTACTTCGGCCTGGCCGTGGTCCTGTTCCTGCTGGCGGCAGCGATCTGGATGTTCCGTCTTCCCACCATTCCCGGCGTGGAGGAACGCACCGGCGCGCGAAGCCGGCCGTGGGACGTCCTGCGCCACCGCCATGTGCGACTGGGTGTGCTGGCCATCTTCTGCTACGTGGGCGCGGAAGTTTCCATCGGCAGCGTGCTGGTCAACTTCCTGTCCTCGCCGGGCATCGGCCAGGGCATGACCGAGCAGGAGGCCACCGGTTATGTCTCGCTCTATTGGGGCGGTGCGCTGGTCGGGCGCCTGCTTGGCGCGGCGCTGCTGGCGCGGTTGGATGCGCGCTGGCTGCTCGGTCTCTTCGCGCTCGCGGTGGTGCTGCTGCTCGGCATCACCGTCTCCACCACGGGTGGCCTGGCCAAGTGGGCGGTGGTGAGCATCGGACTGTTCAACTCCATCATGTTTCCGACCATCTTCGCGCTGGCGATCACCCGCCTTGGAGCTCTCACCGGACAGGCTTCAAGCCTGCTGGTGATGGCCATCGTCGGCGGTGCGGTCATTCCGCTGGCCATGGGCTGGCTTGCCGACAATCACGGCCTGCAGCTGTCGTTCCTGCTGCCGGCGCTGTGTTATCTCTACATTGCCTTCTATGCATGGAAGGGTTCGCGGCTGCCTGCCGCGTGAGCCGCAGCTTCGCCGCTGGCTCAACGTCGCCGTGGTGCGGCGGTCGACTCGCGTTCGAGTACTGCGTGCTCGACCGTGATCATGCGGCCAGCGGCTTCGGCACGGATGTGCTCGATCAGCTGTTCGGTGGCCAGCCGCCCCATGTGCGAGGTCGGTTGACGCACGGTAGTCAGTGCAGGGTAGATGTGCCCTGCGATCGGCGTGTCGTCGAACCCGCACACCGAGAGGTCGCGCGGCACGCGAAGCCCGCGTTCGCCCGCGACGCGATACACGGCTGCGGCCATGTCATCGTTGGCGGCGAAGATCGCCGTGGGAGGCTCATCCATGTCGAGCAGCAGGTTGGCCGCGTCCACGCCGGACTCGAACGAGAACTGGCCGTTGACCACCAGCGCCGGATCGTAGGCGATACCCGCCTGCCGCAGGGCCTGGCGGTAACCGGCGTAGCGCCACTGGCATGCACCATGCGCGCGCGGCCCCTTGATGTGGGCAATGCGGCGGTGGCCCTGCGCGACCAGGTGACCGATCAGCTCGACCACCGCAGTGGTTTCATCCATGCGCACGCCGATGCGTCCTTCCGGGTGTCGCGGGGCGATGCAGGCGAAGGGAATGTCATGCTCTTCCAGGTACGACAGCACTACTTCGTCGTCGGTCAGCGGCGGGATCAGCACCACGCCATCCGGACGCGAGTTCTCGAACAGCGCGGTCATGTCGGGCAGGGTACGCCGGCCAGTGCCCACCGGGCCGAGGATCAGGTTGTAGTGCTGTGCGTGGCAGGCCTCGAGCATGCCGTTCTGGATTTCCATCAGGTAGTTGCGCGAAGGATTGTTGTAGACCAGTGCCAGCGCGTACGAGCGCTGTCCGGCCAGGCTGCGCGCGGAGAGATTGGGCTTGTAGCCCAGGCGCGCCACGGCCGCCAGCACCCGTTCGCGGGTCTGCTCGCGCACGTTCGGCTCGCGGTTGAGCACGCGGGACACCGTCTTGATCGATACCCCGGCAACGGCGGCGACATCCTCGATTCGACTGCGCATGATGCGGTGGATCCTCCTGGAAGGCGGCGGCTACGCGCCGATGGTAGTGCGTACCTGCGATGTCGGTGTTGCCGGAGCAGGCGGATGGTGCCACGACGCGAGGGGGACTGGCACGTCCTGAATTCTTGTCGCGTCGCAACACCCACCGCCGCGGGCCGTGTGCTGCGTCGGCCGCAAAGCCCGCCGTTACGCGATTGCCGCCACAGGATGTGCGATCGCTCATTGACACGATGCAGGCAGGCTTATATGACAGCGCTGTCAGGACGGGCGTCCGATCGCCCATGCCGACGTGCCGCTGCAGTCCCGCACGCCAGGAACGTCATCCACGGAGGTAGTGCCCAGTGAAGCGCCCCACCCAGACCCTTCTTGCCGGCTGTCTGCTGGCCGCCCTTGCCGCATCGGCGGGTGCCGCGCCGTCCACGGGCGAACGCCTGCAGGACTGGCCGCGCGTCCACAGCGTGATCGCTGCCGATGCGGATATCGAAAGGCGCGTGCAGGAGATCCTTGCGCAGATGACGCTGGCGCAGAAGATCGGACAGATGACCCAGGCCGAGATCAAGACCATCACGCCAGACGAGGTGCGTCGCTACTACATCGGCTCGGTCCTCAATGGCGGCGGCTCCTGGCCGGGCATGGACAAGCACGCCAGCGTGCAGGACTGGCTGCAGCTGGCCGATGCCTACCACGCTGCATCGCTGGCAACCGATGCGAAGACGCCGGTGCCGGTCATCTGGGGCACCGATGCGGTGCACGGCCACAACAACGTGCTGGGTGCGACCCTGTTCCCGCACAACATCGGCCTGGGCGCGGCCGGCGATGCCGAACTGATCGAACGCATCGGCGAGGCGACCGCGCGCTCGGTGCGCGCCACCGGCATCGGCTGGGTGTTCGCACCCACCCTGGCCGTGGCCCATGACCCTCGCTGGGGCCGCACCTATGAGAGCTATTCGTCCGACCCGGCGGTGATCCGCAGCTACGCCCACGCCTACGTGAAGGGAGCACAGGGCACCTTCAAGGACGACGGCAACGTGGTCACCACCGCCAAGCACTACCTGGGCGATGGTGCCACCGACAACGGCCGCGACCAGGGTGAGGCGCTGGTCGACAAGAACACCATGATCAACATCCACGCGCAGGGCTACTACGGTGCGCTTGCCGAGGGTGCGCAGACGGTGATGGCCTCGTTCAACAGCTGGAACGACCGCGCCGCAGGCGTGGACTACGGCAAGATGCACGGCAGCAAGGCGCTGCTGACCGATGCGTTGAAGGGCAAGATGGGTTTTGATGGCTTCGTCGTCTCCGACTGGAACGGCATCGCGCAGGTGCCGGGCTGCCGCAACGACAGCTGTGCGCAGGCCATCAATGCCGGCATCGACATGGTGATGGTGCCCGACGACTGGAAAGCGTTCATCGCCAACACCACCGCGCAGGTGAAGAGCGGTGAGATTCCGCTGGCGCGCATCGACGATGCGGTCGCCCGCATCCTGCGGGTGAAGCTGCGCGCGGGCCTGTTCGACCACAAGCCGTCCGACAGCCGCTACGCCGGCGATGCCAGCGCTGTGCTGCACCGTTACCTGGCCCGGCGTGCCGTGCGCGAATCGCTGGTGCTGCTGAAGAATGAAGGCAAGGTACTGCCGCTGCGCCGCGATGCACGGGTGCTGGTGGTCGGCAAGAGCGCCGACAGCATCGGCGACCAGTCCGGTGGCTGGTCGCTGACCTGGCAGGGCACCGAGAACAGGAATTCCGATTTTCCCAACGCCGATTCCGTGCTGGGCGCGCTGCGCGCCGAACTGGGTGCGGACAAGGTCAGCTTCAGCGCCGATGGCCAAGGCGTCGATCCGAAGGCTTTCGACGTGGTGCTGGCGGTGATCGGTGAGACGCCCTATGCGGAAACCAACGGCGATATTCTCGCTTCGGATACCGTCAGCCACAGCCGGGCCTACCCGCAGGACCTGGCCGCGCTGAAGGCCGCAGCTGCAACCGGCAAGCCGGTGGTGACCGTCTACCTGTCCGGTCGCCCGATGTATGCCAACGACCTGCTCAATCTGTCCAGCGCCTTCGTCGCCGCCTGGCTGCCGGGCACCGAAGGCAAGGGCGTGACTGATGTGCTGGTGGCGGGCAAGGGCGGCAAGCCGGCACACGACTTCCGTGGACGCCTCAGCTTCCCGTGGCCGGGCGTGCCGTGCCCGGCGCCGATCGACCAGCCCGACGCGAAGAAGCCGGCGCTGTTCGCGCTTGGCTATGGCCTCAGCTACGCCAAGGGCGGCAAGGTCGCCAGGCTCGAGGAAGCTGACCCGGACAGCTGCGGCGAAGTCACCGTGCTGCCGATCTTCAACCGCGCCGACACGCCGCCATTCGCCCTGCACGTTGCCGCCGCGGGAGCGACCCAACCGCTTGGCAATGATCTGAACGCTACGCTGCGCTGGCCCACCGCCAAGCCGGTGGTGCAGGTGCGCACCGTGCAGGTGAACACCCAGCAGGACGCCAAGGAGGTGACCTGGCGGGCCCCGGCGCAGCTGATCGCACGCAGCACCTCGCGCCGCAATCTCGGCGCACTGGCGCGCAGCAACGGCGCGCTGCAGTTCGACGTGCAGCTGGTGAAGCGCCCGGCATCGCCGGTGAAGGTGACCATGCAGTGTGGCAGCGGCTGTGAGGGCGGGGTGGACATCGCCCCGCAGCTGGTCGCGCTGGCGCCCGGGCAGAAGCAGACGGTGACCGTGCCATTGGCCTGCTTTGCAAAGCGCGGCGTGGACCTGGGCGCGGTGGAAGCCCCGTTCGTGGTTAGCGCCGACGCGCCGTTCGCCGCGGCCTTCACCCAGGTCAGGTTGACGGCCAACACGGCCACCGCCGAGGGCGCGGTGGCCTGCCCGTAACCGAAGGCAGCGCCGGGCCATGCCCGGCGAATGCGCCGTTCCCGAGCAAAAAAAAAGCCCCGCAGTGCGGGGCTTTCTTCTTAACGCTTCATCGAACCGAAGAACTCGTCGTTGGACTTGGTGTTCTTCATCTTGTCCAGCAGGAATTCCATCGCGGCCATTTCATCCATCGGATGCAGCAGCTTGCGCAGGATCCAGATCTTCTGCAGCAGTTCCGGCTCGATCAGCAGGTCTTCGCGGCGGGTGCCGGAGCGGTTGATGTCGATGGCCGGGAACACGCGCTTCTCGGCGATGCGGCGGCTCAGGTGCACTTCGCTGTTGCCGGTGCCCTTGAACTCTTCGTAGATCACCTCGTCCATCTTCGAGCCGGTGTCGACCAGCGCGGTGGCGATGATGGTCAGGCTGCCGCCTTCTTCAACGTTGCGCGCGGCACCGAAGAAGCGCTTCGGGCGGTGCAGGGCGTTGGCGTCCACACCACCGGTCAGCACCTTGCCCGAGCTCGGCACGACGTTGTTGTAGGCGCGCGCCAGGCGGGTAATCGAGTCCAGCAGGATCACCACGTCCTTCTTGTGCTCGACCAGGCGCTTGGCGCGCTCGATCACCATTTCGGCGACCTGCACGTGGCGTGCGGCCGGCTCGTCGAAGGTCGAGCTGATGACCTCGCCGCGCACGGTGCGCTGCATTTCGGTCACTTCTTCCGGGCGCTCGTCGATCAGCAGCACGATCAGGTGCACGTCCGGATGATTGGTGGTGATCGCGGTGGCGACCTGCTGCATCATCATCGTCTTGCCCGCCTTCGGCTGGGAGACGATCAGCGAGCGCTGGCCCTTGCCCTGCGGGGCCATCAGGTCGAGGATGCGGCCGGTGATGTCTTCCGACGAACCGTTGCCGCGCTCCAGGGTGAAGCGGCGACGCGGGAACAGCGGGGTCAGGTTCTCGAACAGCACCTTGTTCTTCGACGCTTCCAGCGGCTCACCGTTGATGGTGTCCACGATCGACAGCGCGAAGTAGCGCTCGCCGTCCTTCGGGAAGCGGATGCGGCCGGACAGGTGGTCGCCGGTACGCAGGTTGAAACGGCGGATCTGGCTGGGCGAAATGTAGGTGTCGTCCGGGCCGGCCAGGTAGCTGGCTTCGGCCGCGCGCAGGAAGCCGAAGCCGTCCGGCAGGATCTCCAGCACGCCATCGGCGGCGACGCCGTCGCCATGGCGGGTCAGCACCTTCAGCAGGGCGAAGATCACATCCTGCTTGCGGGCACGCGCCACGCCTTCGGAGATCTGCAGCTGTTCGGCGATTTCCAGCAGCTTCTGTGCCGGCATGCGCTTGAGATCGCTCAGCGAATAGACCGGGAAGCCTTCCGGCACCGTCGGCTGCACGCGCGGCACGAACGCCTGCTGCTCGCCGCCTTCGTTGGGCATGCCGTCATCGCGGAAGCGGTTGTTGCGGTCGCGGTCGCGGCGGTTGCGGAAACGGTCACGGCGGTTGCCCTGACCCTGGCCTTGGCCCTGCTGGCCATTCTGGTTGTGCGGATGCTGGCCGCCACCCTGAGGGTTCTGCTGCCGCGGCTGGCCGGATTCGCGACCCTCACCGCCTTCACCGCCGCCACTGCTGGCAGGGGCCTCGGCGGCGGGCGCGCTCGGCGCGGGAGCGGCTGCGGCCGGCGCCGGTGCTTCGGGCGCGGCGGCCAGCGGCAGGGTCGGCTGCGCGGGGGGCGCGCTGGTTTCGGCGGCGGCCGGTGCGGCAGCCTTGGTCACGCGGGCCTTGCGCACGCGCTTTTCGGCGGGCGCTTCTGCGCTGCCGGTTTCGGGAGTGTTATCGGACAAGAGCGTTATTCCTCGCTTGAAGGTGCGAGCGCCCGGCTGGGGCGGCGAACGTTGGGGATGGGTCTGGAAGAAACTGCGTCCAGAAGGTGCGGCACGCGAACGCGGCCGGATGTGCCGACACTATCATCGGCCCGCGGCGCCGTGCAAGGGTCGCCGGGAACAGCATTCATGCAGGCGCGGTCCGCGCCTGCCGGCAGCCGCACCGGGCGGCTGCCGGAGTCGTTACAGGATCAGGCCAGGGCCTTGTCCAGCAGGCCGGCCAGCTGGGCCTTGCCCACCGCGCCGATCTGCTCGCCGACCTTCTCGCCATCCTTGAACACGACCAGGTACGGGATCGAACGCACGTGGTACTTGGCGGCCAGCGCACGATTGTTGTCGACGTTGACCTTGGCGATCTTGGCACGGCCCTGGTAGGCATCGGCCAGCTCGTCCAGCGCGGGGGCGATCATCTTGCACGGGCCACACCACTCGGCCCAGAAATCGACCAGCACCGGTTCCTTGGAATTCAGCACGGCGCTATCAAAGTCGGCATCGCCGACATGTACAACCTTGTCGCTCATCTTGGTTTCTCGTCTTGGATTGCACCCGGCCAGGCCGGAGGTGGGTGAACTGGGCCTTGCCCGGTGGCGCGACCCTCGTCGTTGCCTCGCGGCGTCCTGCCGCGGTGCGTTCGGCGGGATGCCTGGACGCTCACGGCCGGCAGTGTACCCCTATCGCGGGGCATGGACAGTCGCCGGCTGGAACCCAGCGTATCGTGATCGCTTCGAAGCGCGGTATGTGTCGGATTTCACTGTCTTCTTGAGGTGGGGGCCGGCAGGCGCGGACTCCAGCGCCCCCGGCAGGGCTGTTCAAGCGCGGTGTGGCTGGGTGAAGAGGCGTCCCGCACGGGCCTGTCTCGCGGTCGCGTGAGACGGCTCATTCCGGTTTGGCCGCCGGAGTGCGTTAAACTGGGGCATTGAGCGGCGCGCGGACCCGGTGGTCCCGGTCCGCCGACCCGCCGCAGGGGCCGCAGTTTGCGACGGTGCCCCCAGACGATGCAGTGCCGCCCGCCCGCTGGCCGGTGGCCATACCAAGACGGACTCATGAGCGACAAACCGCTGACCGATTTGACCTTTTCCTCCTTTGAGCTGCATCCGGCCCTGCAGGCCGGCCTTGAAGGAGCCGGATTCACCCGCTGCACCCCGATCCAGGCGCTGACACTGCCGGTCGCGCTGGCCGGTGGTGATGTCGCCGGCCAGGCCCAGACCGGCACCGGCAAGACGCTGGCGTTCCTGGTTGCCGTGGTCAACCGCCTGCTGAGCCGCCCGGCGCTGGCCGACCGCAAGGCGGAAGACCCGCGCGCGCTGATCCTGGCGCCCACTCGCGAGCTGGCCATCCAGATCCACAAGGACGCCGTGAAGTTCGGTTCCGACCTGGGCCTGCGTTTCGCCCTCGTCTACGGTGGCGTGGATTACGACAAGCAGCGCGAGATCCTGCAGCAGGGCGTGGATGTGATCATCGCCACCCCCGGCCGCCTGATCGATTACGTCAAGCAGCACAAGGTGGTTTCGCTGCACGCCTGCGAGATCTGCGTGCTGGACGAAGCCGACCGCATGTTCGACCTGGGCTTCATCAAGGACATCCGCTTCCTGCTGCGCCGCATGCCCGAGCGCACCACCCGGCAGACCCTGCTGTTCAGCGCCACCCTCAGCCATCGTGTGCTGGAGCTGGCCTACGAGCACATGAACGAGCCGCAGAAGCTGGTGGTCGAAGCTGAAACAGTGACCGCCGCGCGCGTGCGCCAGAAGATCTACTTCCCGGCCGACGACGAGAAGATCCCGTTGTTGCTGGGCCTGCTCTCGCGCAGCGAAGGCGCCCGCACCATGGTCTTCGTCAACACCAAGGTCTTCGTCGAGCGCGTGGCGCGTTCGCTGGAAAAGGCCGGGTACCGGGTCGGCGTCCTGTCCGGCGACGTGCCGCAGAAGAAGCGCGAGAGCCTGCTCAACCGCTTCCAGAAGGGCCAGCTGGAAATCCTGGTCGCCACCGACGTGGCTGCCCGTGGCCTGCATATCGACGGCATCAAGTACGTCTACAACTACGACCTGCCGTTCGACGCCGAAGACTATGTGCACCGCATCGGCCGTACCGCACGCCTGGGCGAAGAGGGTGACGCGATCAGCTTCGCCTGCGAGCGTTATGCGATGAGCCTGCCGGACATCGAGGCCTACATCGAGCAGAAGATTCCGTCCGAGCCGGTCACCAAGGAACTGATGACCGCACTGCCGCGTCCGGAACGCCCGGCCACGGTCGCTGGCGAGGACGGTGACGAGAACGAAAGCGTCGGCCAGATCTTCCGCGAGGCGCGCGAAGCCCGTGCCGCCGAGGAAGAGCGTCGTGGCGGTGGCCGCAGCGGTGGTCGCTCCGGCGCCGGCCGTGGCGAGCGCCGCGATGGCGAGCGCAGCGGCGAACGCCGCTCGCGTGGTCCGCGCAAGCCGCGGGTGGAAGGCGAGCAGGGCGCGACCGCGCCGGTGGAAGGTGCCGGGTCCGGCACCCCGGCCCAGGCCCCGCGCCCGCCGCGTCCGCCGCGTGCCGAAGGTGCTCCGGAGCTCGCGGCGGACGGCGAGCGCAAGCCGCGCAAGCGCCGTCGTCGTCGCCATGGCCGTCCGGTCGAGGGTGGCGAGGCGATGGTCGCCAACGGCAGCGCCGGCAACGGTGCCTCGCCGGTGACGCCGGTTCACGTGGTGGCCAAGCCGGTGCGCAGCACCGACGCCGCCGACTCGTTCCTGACCCGCATCGGCCGCAAGATCCGCCGGATGCTGTCGGGCGGCTGATCGGCGCGCCCGGTCAGCGGTAGCGCCGGGCCATGCCCGGCGCGCGCAGCGGCAGATCGACGATTCCACCCGGGCGTGTCCCGGCGCTATCGATACTTCGCGCCGGTCCTGCATAATCGGGGCATGAGTGTCCTGCGCTTCGACAATGTCAGCAAACAGTACGCCGGTGGCCACGAAGCACTGATCGATGTCAGCTTCGAGGTCGCGCCGGGCGAAATGCTGTTCGTCACCGGCCATTCCGGGGCGGGCAAGAGCACGCTGCTCAAGTTGATCCACCTCGACGAGCGGCCCAGCCGCGGCGCGGTGGTCTTCGACGAGCGCAACCTGCTGAAGGTGCGCGGCGGCGACGTCCCGCGCCATCGGCGCGCGGTCGGTGCGGTGTACCAGGACCATCGCCTGCTGATGGACCGGACCATTGCCGAGAACGTGGCACTGCCGCTGATCCTGCGCGGTACGCGCCGTGGCGACATCGGCAAGCGCGTGCGTTCCGTGCTGGAACGGATGGGCCTGGGCCATCGCGAGAAGGCACTGCCATCGCAGCTGTCGGCCGGCGAACAGCAGCGTGTGGGCATCGCCCGCGCCATCGTGGGTGAACCCAAGCTGCTGGTTGCCGACGAGCCGACCGGCAACCTGGACCCGACCCTGGCGGCGGAGATCATGGCCCTGTTCGCCGAGCTGCCCGCGCGCGGCACCAGCGTGCTGGTGGTCAGCCACGACCTTCCCCTGCTGCGTCGCATGCGCAAGCGCGTGCTGATTCTCGACCACGGCCGGCTGGTGGACGACATCTCGCCGCAGGATCTGGCGGAGTAACGCATGGCGAAGAACGAAAACAGCGAAGCCGCCGCACCCTCGCGTCTCGGCGTGTGGTTCCAGCACCACGTGCACAGCGTGGTGTTCAGCCTGGGCCGCGCCTGCCGCAAGCCGTGGGCAACCCTGCTGACGGTGATGGTCATGGCGCTGGCGCTGGCACTGCCACTGGGCCTGTCGATCGCGCTGGACAACCTCAAGCATTTCGCCGGCAGCGTGCAGCAGTCGCGCGACATCAATGTCTTCCTCAAGGGCACGGTGGATGGCCCCGGTGCGTTGCGCCTGGCCGGCCAGCTGCGCGACCGCGATGACGTCGGCGAGGTGAGCGTGCGCACGCCCGAGCAAGGGCTGCAGGAGCTGCGCGACGCCGGCCTTGGCGAGGCGATCGACGCGTTGAACGACAATCCGCTGCCGTCGCTGCTGGTCATCACCCCGGGGCAGGGCAAGGACGATGCGCGTCTGGCGCGTGCGCTGGAAAGCCTGCCCGAGGCCGATCTGGTGCAGCACGATGCGCTGTGGCGGCAGCGTCTGGATGCGTGGCTGGCGTTCGGCGCGCGGCTGGTACAGGTGCTTTCGGTGCTGCTCGGCGTCGGCGCTGCGCTGGTGGTTGGCAATACCGTGCGCCTCGACATCCAGGCACGGCGCGAGGAAATCGGCGTGCTGCAGCTGCTCGGCGCCAGCGATGGCTTCATCCGCCGGCCCTTCCTGTATCTGGGTGCCTGGTACGGGCTGGGCGCCGGCGCGGTGGCGCTGGCCCTGATCGGTGTTGCCGGCGCCGCCCTGCGCGCGCCGCTGGCTGACCTGTCACGCAGCTACGGCAGCCCGTTCGTGCTGCACGGCCTGGACCTGCTGCATGGCAGCCTGGTCCTGCTGGGCACGCTGCTGCTGGGGTGGCTGGGCGCGTGGCTGGTCACCGGCCACTTCCTCCGCCAGACCCGCCCGACCGACACCTGAGACCGGCATGCAACCGCAAGCGCTGAAGCACCTTGAAGGGCCCGCTACGCGGGTGATGGTGGTCGACGGTTCCAAACTGGTGCGCAAGCTGATCGCCGACGTGCTGCAGCGTGATCTGCCGGGCGTGGAGGTGATCGGCTGCGACAGCATCGAGGGTGCCCAGCAGGCGCTGGCGCAGGGGCCGGTGGACCTGGTCACCACCTCGCTGACCCTGCGTGACGGCGACGGCCTGGCGCTGGCGCGGACGGTCCGCGAAGCTGCCGGCCAGGCGTACGTGCCGGTGATCGTGGTCTCCGGCGATGCGCAGCAGCATCTGGAGCAGCGGCGTTTCACCGAGTACGTCACCGACTATTTCGACAAGGCGCTGGGCCATGAGGCCCTGGCGACCTTCATCCGTGGCTATGTGCAGCCGCAGACCATTCCCGGGGCGACCATCCTCTACATCGAGGACAGCCGGGTGGTGGCGGAGGCGACCAAGCGCATGCTCGAACGCCAGCAGCTCAACGTGCTGCACGTGGTCAGTGCCGAAGAGGCCTTCACCCTGCTCACGGCCGAATCGCTGGGCCGCAGCCGCCACCGCATCGACCTGGTGCTGACCGACGTCACCCTGAAGGGCGAATTGAGCGGACGCGACGTGGTGCAGCGCGTGCGCGTGGATTTCGGCTACGGCAAACGCCGCCTGCCGGTGCTGGTGATGACCGGCGACGGCAATCCACACAACCAGACCGGGTTGCTGCAGGCCGGTGCCAATGATCTGGTGCTGAAGCCGATCGAGGAGCGCCTGCTGGTGACCAAGGTGCTGTTCCAGCTGCGCCTGGCCCGCTTGAACGATGGACCCCTGTTGCGATGACCGATGACGTAGTGGACACCCCGACGATCCAGCTGGAACCGAGCTGGAAGCAGCAGGTCGGCGATTACCTGCTGCAGCCGCAGATGCGCGAACTCTCCACCTTCCTGCGCCAGCGCAAGGCGGCCGGCGCGGCGGTGTTCCCGCCGGGCCCGCAGATCTTCGCGGCGTTCGACGCCACGCCGTTCGAGCAGGTGAAAGTGGTGATCCTGGGCCAGGACCCGTACCACGGGCGCGGCCAGGCGCATGGACTGAGCTTCTCGGTGCCCGCCGGCGTTCCGGTGCCGCCATCGCTGCTGAACATCTACAAGGAGATCGAGGGCGACCTGGGCATCTCCCGTCCCGATCACGGCTGCCTGGTGCCGTGGGCGCAGCGCGGCGTGCTGCTGCTCAATGCCGTGCTGACGGTGGAGGAGGGCAAGGCCGGCGCCCATCAGGGCCGCGGCTGGGAAGGCTTCACCGACCACGTGGTGGATGTGCTCAACCGCGAACGCGAAGGCCTGGTGTTCATGCTCTGGGGGGCCTACGCGCAGCAGAAGGGCAAGGTCATCGATACCCGGCGCCACCGTGTGCTGAAAGCCCCGCATCCCTCGCCGCTGTCGGCCCATCGTGGCTTCCTCGGCTGCCGGCATTTCTCGATGGCCAACGACTATCTGCAGCGTCGCGGGCAGGCGCCGATCGACTGGTCGCTGCCGCCGCGCGACGCAATGTGATTCCGCACTAAGGCCTGGTGTCCCGGCGGTAGTAGGCGCGGCCACTTTCGGCAATTACGCTCAGCGCATGCACCCTGCCATCACCGCCGCGATGGAACAGCACTTCCGCGCCGATGCTGCCGGCCAGAAAACGAACCGGTGTCAGCGCCTGCAGGGCTACCGGCGAGTCGCGCCCGGGCAGGCGCAGCTGCAGTCCCGCCTCACTCGACTGCACATCCAGCGTGTCGACTTCGAACCAGTCGGCCAGGCCACCGCGCATGTCCATCGGCAGCGCGTCGTCGCGCGTGAAGTGTCCGTCGAACTGCGGGAAAGCGGCGCTTAGCGGCGCAGCATCGAGAGTGCGGATCAGCGGCTTGGCATTGTGACCGAGCGCATCGGACAGGGCATTACGGATCTCGCCCCGTAGGGCCGGACCGTTATCGCCGTTGGTGAGGATGACGAAGCCATCGCCACTTTCCGGGTAGCCTTCGATGCCAGCGTGATAACTGTCGTTGCTGCCATTGTGGAAGAAGCGGCGGCTGCCCCCGGCGCCCGCCAGCTCCGGACCCAGGCCGCGCGCGGCAGGTGCGACTTCGCTGACCATCTGCAGCGCCAGCGACTGTGGCAGCCAGCCGTCGGTACCCCGCACGCTGCGCAGCAGCGCCGCGACGAACAGGCCTAGATCATTGGCGCTGGTCCACAAACCGGAGGCTGCCTGTTCTGGAAAGCTCTGCCAGCCTCGCGGCAGTGCTTCCGGCTGCCCCTTGCTGTCGTGCGCGTGGGCGATGTTGCCGTGCCGTGCGGGCAACGGATTCTGGTAGGTGCTGCGTGACATGCCCAATGGCGCGAACATCTGGCGGCGGGCGGCCTCCGCGAACGGCAGGCCGGTGACATCCTCGATGGCCAGCTGTACCACCGTATAGCCACCACCGGAGTAATCCACCTGGTGACCGGGAGGATGGATCAGGCGGATTGCCGGGTTCTTCGCAGGCGGCAGGCCTTCAAGGGTCTGCAGCAGAGTGGGCAGCGGTTCTCCGGGCTGGTAGTCCTCGAATCCGTGCACATTGAAGCCGGCGGTGTGCGAAAGCAGCATGCGCAGGGTGACCGGAGTGTGCTGCGCGGGCGCCGTAGCGGGGACATGCCAGCGGCGCAGGTGGCGATCGATGTCATCGTCCAGCTGCAGGCGTTCCGCAGCCACCAGCTTCAGCGCGGTGGCCGCTGCGCCCATCTTGCTGACCGAGCCCACCGAGAAAACGGTGTCGGCGTCCACTGCATCCTGCGTGCCCGCCTGGCGCAGCCCGAACCCGGCTGCGTACACCACCCTGCCATTGCGGATGACCGCAACCGCCGCTCCCGGAACCTTGTAATGGGCGAGGCGATCCTGGATCGACCAGTGCGGCACTGCAGCGCCCTGCGCTGCGGTACTGGGGCGCAGGCCGTTGGCCATTGCCTGGGCGAAACGAGTGGTATCCCCGTTGGCGCTCTCGTGCGCGATCGCGGCGCCGGGTTGCAGCGCGGGCAGCAGCGTGACCAGCAGTGAGCAGAGCAGCAGTCGTTTCATCATCGGCATCCTTTCAGCGGGTGAGGTGCGGCGCAGGCATGACCACGCACGCGAGCTGCGTACGGGCGGTGCGGTTGGAGGGCACAAGCGCTGCATCACAGGGCGCGATGCAGCGCAGCTTCACTGCGGTTCGGGGCGTGCGCCGCGAGCCAGCAGGTAATCGCGTACGGCCACCGTGCGTGCCTGGTTCAATGGCGTCCTCCAGCGGCCCAGCCAGCCGTCGGCCTCCACGCCCAGATTGACGTCGGCACCGTGCTCCAGCAGGTACTGCACGGTGACCAGATGGCCGCCACGCGAAGCATTGATGAGTGGCGTCTCGTCGTAGGTCACCACCCGGTTCACGTCGGCACCGGCGCGGACCAGCTGCTCTACGATGGGTTGCAGCCCCAGTGCCGACGCGACGATCAGCGGGTTGCCTTCGCCCAACGCGGCGCGGTCGGGATCGGCCCCCAGCCGCAGCAGGGTGTCGACCATGGCCGGATCGCGCGCGCGGATTGCCTGGATCAATGCGGTGCCATCGCCGAGTGCGCGTGCATTGAGATCGACGCCTGCGACGGCCAGGGCATGCACCTGCGCTGTGTCATGGTGGCTGGCAGCACGCAGCAGCTCGATTACCCGGGGATCGGAGCCGGTGCCGGTGGGGGTCGCCAAACGCGGCGCGACCAGGACAAGCGCAGTCGTGCAGGTCAGCAGAAGCAGCAGGCCCAGCAGCAAGGTGCTTCGTCGGCGCGGTGCTGCTGCCGGCGTCGCGATGAGCTGGTCAATACGCTGTGCCAGCTGGCTGCGTGCGTCGAACATGCCCAGCGCCAGTTTCGGCGGCTGCTCGCGCAGGGCCTGCAACTGCTCGATGCTGTCCAGCAGCGAGGCGGCGTAGTCCAGCGGCTCGCATGCCTGCGCTGCCGCGCGGGCGTCGCAGGCCATCTCGCGCAGTACTGTCAGCCGCGACTGTGCGATGTGCAGCAGCGGATTCCACCAGAACAGCGCGACGCCCGCACGCAGCAGCGTACTCGTCCACAGGTCGTGGCGTTGCAGGTGTGCGACTTCATGGCGGACGATGTTCTGCAGCGCGACGGTATCCAGGCGCGCGATGAGGTGTCGCGGCAGCAGGATCTGCGGGCGCCAGAGGCCCACCACCAAGGGGCCATCGACCGCGCAGGTGGCAATGTCTACATGTGCCGGCACGATGCCTTCCAGGCTGTTGCGCAGCGCCGGCGATGCCGGTTGTGCCCGGCGTCGCAGGTGGCGTGTCTGCAGCAGTGCGTCGAACAGGCGCATGCCCAGCCAGAGGGTGCCCAGCAGCCATAGCGCCGCCAGCAGGGTCGGCAGAGCCCGAGGCAGTTCAAGATAATAGATGTCTGGCTGCCGTCCGGCCTCGTAGATGGCTTCCTCTGTGGTGGCACCTTCGCCCGGCATGGGGTGCAACGCCGGAGCCGCCGGAGCCGGCGAGGGCAGCGTGGTCGACCAGCCGGGCAGGAACGCGGTGAACGGCAGCAGCAGTGCGACGGTGATTGCCGCTGTCAGCAGCCAGGAGCGCTGCTCGGGGGAAAGGCTTTGTCGTCGTGCCAGCCACAGCGCGGGGAGCAGCACCATCGCGCCCAGCAGCAGCTGTCGCGCGCCCAGTGCCATCGCCAGATCGATCAGATTCATTCCCTTCTCCCGGCCTTGGCATCGCTGATGCGCTGCTGCAGGCCCTGCAGTTCGGTGCGGTCGATCTCACGCTCGTCCAGCAGATGCTGGGCAAGTACGTTTGGTGAGCCGTCGAAGAACTGGTGCAGCAGATGATCCAGTGCCTGGCGGCGTGCCTGCTCGCGGCTGAGCGTTGCGTGATAGATGAAGGCGCGGCCTTCCTGGCGATGGCTTACGAAGCCCTTGCGCGCCAGCACATTGAACATGGTCAGCACGGTCGTGTAGGCGACCGGCCTTTGCTCGCCGAGGATGTCGGCCACCTCGCGCACCGAGGCTTCGCCCTTGTCCCAGAGGATGTCCAGGATCGCCTGCTCGGCCGGGGTGGGGGTGGGAGAAACGGGGCGGGCCATGGCATCTACGAACGAATTAGTTGACGCATCGGAGCACGCCGGCGTGGAGGAGTCAACTGGTTTTTTAGTAGTCAAGCACCGGCTCGACCGGCCGGGCCTGAACACCGGGCAACGTTTGCTGGCCTGAATGGGCCTCCGGAACGGCCCGTTCAGCTCCGCTTGACCGGAATCGGCCGGTTCCCGGCAGGTAATTGCTTGAATTCCAAGGGATTGTGAATCCCGAAAAGCGCGCTCGCCACTGTCATCAAATCGCGCTACGGTAGGGCTCTGTTTGGGACCAGTGTTGCATCAATAGGATGCTGGAACTTTTTCCTCCTTTAGCAGTCCAAATCCCGGACTGCTAAGATGGGTGCCTATGAGCCAGAACACCTCTACTGCCCTTGTGGCAAACAATCTCCCGATTCCCAGTGCGCTCGGTTCGCTGGACGCCTACATCGGTGCCGTGCACCAGATCCCGGTGCTGTCGGTCGATGACGAACAGGACCTGGCCCGTCGCTTCCGCGACGGCAACGATCTGGACGCTGCCCGTGAGCTGGTGCATTCGCACCTGCGCTTCGTGGTGCACGTGGCCCGCGGCTACAACGGCTACGGACTCGCACTGGGCGACCTGATCCAGGAAGGCAACATCGGCCTGATGAAGGCGGTCAAGCGCTTCGACCCGGACATGGGCGTGCGCCTGGTCTCCTTCGCCGTGCACTGGATCCGTGCCGAGATGCACGAGTTCATCCTGAAGAACTGGCGCATCGTCAAGGTCGCCACCACCAAGGCGCAGCGCAAGCTGTTCTTCAACCTGCGCAAGTCGAAGACGCGCCTGGGCTGGATGAACGCCGCGGAAGTCAGCGCGGTGGCCAAGGATCTGAACGTGTCCGAGCGCGAGGTCATGGAAATGGAGTCGCGCCTGTCCGGTCGCGATATCGGTTTCGATGCGCCCAGCGACGAGGATGACGACCATGCGCCGCCGTCGCCGGCCGCATACCTGGTGGCCAACGATGAAGATCCGTCGATGGCCTACGAGCGGGCCGACAGCGAGGACAACCAGCTGCAGCTGCTGCGCGAAGGCATGGCTGAACTGGATGCGCGTTCGCGTGACATCATCCGCCGCCGTTGGCTGGATGCGGACAGCAAGGTGACGCTGCAGGAACTGGCAGACGAGTACGGCGTGTCGGCCGAACGCATCCGCCAGGTCGAGGCGAACGCCCTGAAGAAGATGAAGGCGCTGTTCACCGCGTAAGGCATGGATCTTAGGTTCGGTTCCTATTTCCGGAACCCGTTCTGATGAAAGGCCCCGGCGTTGGTCGGGGCTTTTTTTGTTCGGCCGGCATGGCAGTTGGTAATGCAGGTCGCTGATCGGCTGCTTCAGTAGTACCAGCCCATGGCTGGCAGTCATGCGCTTCCGGTGGCCGTTCAATCCCTCGCGAGGTTTATAGCCAAAGGCCCGGTCCAATTCAGAATGGTCCCTTTGGCCTCAGTCCTGGAGTTGGACTCCGATGACTGCCTTCCTGTGCTATGAATGCCAAGCCTTGCTTCAAGGCTCTTTCATGGATCGGAATGATGCGCAGGTTCGGGGGAACTGCAAGCGGTGTGTCGACCCGCTTCGGGGCATTTGAAGATCGAACTCGCAAGCTTGGTGTCATAGGCGCCTGGCTGTGCTGCTTGCTGCTGATCGGCCTTGGCCTGTCACCATCCGCAATCGCCCAGACAACGATCACATACATTCACACTGATGCCCTCGGCTCGGTTGTGGCCGAAAGCGATGCCAACGGCAACGTCATCAAACGATATGACTACGAACCCTACGGGGCCGTGGTAGGCGGTCAGGTCACGGATGGACCTGGGTACGCCGGACATGTGAGTGACTCGGCCACAGGGCTGAGCTACATGCAACAGCGCTACATGGATCCACAACTGGGTGTGTTTTTGTCAGTGGACCCAGTCACCGCTCACCAAATGCCAGTTGAGCAGTTCAATAGGTATCGGTACGCGAACGGGAACCCCTACAGGTTCGTCGATGCGGATGGAAGGCAGGCCGCAGAGCGATTCGTTGAGCGGCATCGGAGGGATATTGCTGCCGGAAATGGCGCCGTATACGAGCCGATGAGACCGGCCGCAATCGCTGTTACAGCGGCAATGGCTGCTCCAGTGCTGATCGAAGCTGGCATGGTTGCGATGGCCAATCCAAGTGTCGTATCAGCAGCTACCAGTATCGCTGCTGATATCGCAGGAGTTACAGGTGCCGGTGGAGCAGGTGTGGCGGCATCCAAAGCTCTGAGTGTTGAAGGTCGGGCACTTTTGAATTCCCGACCTGTGGGCAGTGCACTCAAAGCCGACGCTGGGCACAATTCGGCGACCTTTATGCGAGAGACCGCTGCAGAAGCGGGTGTTCATACTCCGTTGACAGGGGGTGACGGCGTGGTCCGCACTCTGACGCAGCTGCCAGGTGAACTCAATGGAAAGGCCGGTCGATTTGAATACATAGTCGACAAGGCTGGCGACTTGACCCATCAAAGATTTGTGGAAGGTGGCAGCATGAACGGAATACCAAACAAGAAGTGAGTGTCTACATGAGAACGTATGACTGTATTCAACCCTATGGACCCTGGAGTCAGACCGAGGTGGCATGGGCACTGGGGCGCCATCTGATTGACTTTGAGGTTGTGAAGCACTGCGCGTCGGAGCAGAAGGAACTGGAAGAGAAGTTCAATCTGAACGCCTTGATTGAAAGGCTTGAAGGGGTTCTTCCCGATGAGCGTAATAGCGTAGCTGCGCAGTTGGCGGCATTCGATAAGAACTCAAACGAGGATGAGATTCTCAGAAGATGGCTTGTTGCATTTCTCGCTGACGCCTACGCCAAGCGCGATGAGATTGCTGATCCGCTCGGAGAGGTTGAGAGGATCTACGCTGATTTTGATTACCCGGAGTCTCTGGAGAGCTTTGTCAGGTACATGCCAGCTTCTGATGGGTATGATCCGTCTGCTCACTCACATGAGCAGAATGTTGCGCGGCTCTTCGAGAACTGGAAACGCTATCTTGACTCGGCGAAACAGCGGATTCACTCAGCGTAGTTTCCTTCGCTTGACGTGCGTCGCCTCTTCCCGAAGCGCACCGTCCCGGCTTCCATGCCGAGGACGGTGAAGACTCCCAGAATCCGCGATCTGGTTCCATGCAGGAGTCTGCGTGGTGGATCTACCAGGCCTCACCCCTCACGCGCGATCGCGCGCCAGCCGATGTCATTGCGATGGAACTCGTTGGCCCAGCGCACCTTGGCCACGCCGGCGTAGGCATTGGCCTGCGCATCGCGCACGCTGTCACCCAGCGCCGCCACGCACAGCACGCGGCCGCCGGCGCTGACCACCTGGCCGTGCGCGTCCAGTGCAGTACCCGCATGGAAGACCTTGGCGCTGCCCGGCACCTCATCCAGGCCGGAAATCACGTCACCGGTGACCGGCGCTTCCGGGTAAGGTTTCGCCGCCAGCACCACACCCAGCGACGGGCGCGCATCCCACTGTGCCTGCACCTGGTCCAGGCGGCCATCAATGGCGGCTTCCACCAGCCCGACCAGATCCGACTGCAGGCGCAGCATCACCGGCTGGGTTTCCGGGTCACCGAAGCGCACGTTGAACTCGATCACCTTCGGTGCGCCGCTGGCATCGATCATCAGGCCTGCGTAAAGGAAGCCGGTGAACGGAATGCCGTCGGCGATCATGCCCTGCACGGTCGGGTTCACCACCTCGCGCATCACCCGCGCGTGCACCTCCGGCGTGACCACCGGGGCCGGTGAGTACGCGCCCATGCCGCCGGTGTTCGGCCCGGTATCACCGTCGCCGACACGCTTGTGGTCCTGCGAGGTGGCCATCGGCAGCGCATGCACGCCATCGACCATCGAAATGAAGCTGGCTTCCTCGCCGTCGAGGAACTCCTCGATCACCACGCGCGCGCCGGCGTCGCCGAACGCGTTGCCGGAGAGCATGTCGCGCACCGCATCCTCGGCCTCGGCCAGGGTCATTGCAACGATCACCCCCTTGCCGGCGGCCAGGCCATCGGCCTTCACCACGATCGGCGCACCCTTCTCGCGGATGTAGGCCAGTGCCGCGTCCACGTCGGTGTGCACGGCGTAGAACGCGGTCGGGATGTTGTGGCGCGCCAGGAAGTCCTTGGCGTAGGCCTTGCTGCCTTCCAGCTGGGCAGCGGCGGCAGTCGGCCCGAAGATGCGCAGGCCGGCGGCACGGAACCGATCGACCACGCCTGCCACCAGCGGCACTTCCGGGCCGACCACGGTGAGTTCAACACCTTCGGCCCGGGCCAGGGCCAGCAGGCCATCGATGTCGGTAACCTTCACCGCCATGTTGCGGCACTTGTCTTCGGTGGCGGTGCCGGCGTTGCCGGGTGCCACGAGTACCTCATCGACGCGGGAGGACTGGGCCAGCTTCCATGCCAGGGCGTGTTCGCGGCCGCCGGAGCCGATGACGAGGATCTTCATGGGACAGGGTTCTCGTAAGCAGAAAAGAAAAGCCGGGCAGGGCCCGGCTTGATGATGCGGATCAGTGGCGGAAGTGGCGCACGCCGGTGAACACCATGGCCAGGCCATGCTCGTCGGCGGCGGCGATCACCTCGGCGTCGCGCATCGAGCCGCCCGGCTGGATGACCGCCTTGATGCCGGCGGCGGCGGCGGCATCGATGCCGTCGCGGAACGGGAAGAACGCATCAGACGCCATCACCGAGCCTTCAACCACCAGGTTCGCGTCGGCCGCCTTGATGCCGGCGATGCGCGCCGAATACACGCGACTCATCTGGCCGGCACCCACGCCGATGGTGCGGTTGTCCTTGGCATAGACGATCGCGTTGGACTTCACGAACTTGGCCACCTTCCAGGCGAACAGCAGGTCGGTGAACTGCTTGTCGGTCGGTGCCAGCCTGCTGACCACCTTCAGTTCGTCACGGGTCATGCCGCGGTTGTCCGAGGACTGCAGCAGCAGGCCCGAGCCGACACGCTTGCTGTCGAAGTTGTTCAGGCCGTCGCCATGCGGAATGCGCAGCACGCGCACGTTGGCCTTCTTCTGCGCGTATTCCAGCGCCGCCGGCTCATAGTCCGGTGCGATCAGCACTTCCACGAACTGACGGTCCAGGATGACCTGTGCGGTGGCGGCGTCCAGCGGCTTGTTGAAGGCGATGATGCCGCCGAAGGCACTGGTCGGGTCGGTGGCGTAGGCCAGCTCGTAGGCATCGCCGTTGCCGGCACCCACCGCCACGCCGCACGGGTTGGCGTGCTTGACGATGACACAGGCCGGCGCATCGAACTGGCGCACGCATTCCCAGGCGGCATCGGCATCGGCCAGGTTGTTGTAGCTCAGTTCCTTGCCCTGCAGCTGCTGGAAGGTGGCCAAGGTGCCCGGCACCGGGTACAGGTCGCGGTAGAACGCGCCGCTCTGGTGGGGGTTCTCGCCGTAGCGCAGGTCCATCACCTTGACGAAGGTGGAGTTCATCTGCGCCGGGTACTCGGCACGCACCGGCACGGCGGCGTCGGTGGCGGTGACCGCCGACAGGTAGTTGCTGATCGCCGCATCGTACTGGGCGACGCGGTTGAACGCGGCGACCGAGAAGGCGAAGCGGGTGGCCGCCGGCAGCTGGCCATCATGGGTGTCCAGGGCGCCCAGCAGCTCGGCGTACTGCGACGGGTCGGTGGCCACGGCCACGCGGGCGAAGTTCTTGGCCGCCGAGCGCAGCATGGCCGGGCCGCCGATGTCGATGTTCTCCACCGCGTCGGCCAGGGTGCAGTCGGCCTTGGCGGTGACCGATTCGAACGGGTACAGGTTCAGTACCAGCAGGTCGATGGCGCCGATGCCGTGTTCGGCCATCACCGCGTCATCCAGGCCCGAGCGGCCCAGCAGGCCGCCGTGCACCATCGGGTGCAGGGTCTTGACCCGCCCGTCCATCATTTCCGGGAAACCGGTGACCTCGGCGACGTCCTTCACGGCCAGGCCCGCATCACGGATGGCCTTGGCGGTGCCGCCGGTGGACAGCAGCTCGACGCCGCGGGCGGCCAGTGCGGTGGCCAGCTCGACCAGGCCGGTCTTGTCGGAAACGGAGAGGAGGGCCCGACGGACGGGCAACAGATCAGCAGTCATGGGACGGGGCAATCGGCAGCGGAGCGGGGCCGATATTGTAGGCGGTGGGGGCCGACGGCGGGCGGCGGCGGCAAAATTGACCGGCGCCAACGGCCCTGTCGCCGCCTTCGGTACGCCCTGGCCGGCGCCGCGCCGCGGACATTTCGACGGAGGTGCGCTCCCAATCGGGTAGGCTGTGCCGGAACTGCCAGGGAGCTGCGGGTTCGGATCGTGTCGATCTATGCATTGAAAGGACGTTTCCAGGACCTGCTGCGTCCGGCCGTAGGCGGCCTGCATCGCGCGGGGATCACCGCCAATGCGGTGACCGTGGCCGCTGCCGTGGTCTCGCTGCTGGTCGCCGTCGTGGTCTGGTGCTGTGCGCCACAGCAGCCGCTGCTGTATCTGGCCCTGCCGCTGTGGATGCTGCTGCGCATGGCCCTCAATGCCGTGGACGGCATGCTGGCCCGCGAGTTCGGCCAGCAGTCGCGGCTGGGCGCCTATCTGAACGAGCTGTGCGATGGGGTGGCCGATGCGGCGCTGTACCTGAGTCTGCTCAGCGTGCCGGGCGTTCGCCCGGAAGCGCTGTGGTTGCTGGCCTGGGGCGCAGCACTGAGCGAGTACGCCGGTGTGCTGGGCCTGATGGTCGGTGCCAGCCGCCGCTACGACGGCCCGATGGGCAAGAGCGACCGCGCCTTCGTCATCGGCCTGCTGGGCCTGCTGCTGGCGTTCGGCTGGGCCGGTGCCCTGACGGTCGGCGGCGTGACCGCAGCGATGGCGCTGCTGTGCGGGGTAACGGCGGTCAACCGCGTCCGGCGGGGACTGAAGGAAGCGGCCACAGCGCAGCAATAAGTCAACAGCCCACCAGGAGAAGGCATGCGTCAGGTGCAGGAACGGGAATTCCACAGCTTCGACCAAGTACCGCTGTTCTACCGGCACTGGCCGGTTGCGGCCGCAGGCACACCACCGGGGCGCACGGTCCGGGCCATCGTGCTGCTGCATCGCGGCCACGAGCATTCAGGGCGGGTCACCCACCTGGTCGACGAACTGGACCTGCCGGAGATCGCCTTCTTCGCCTGGGACGCGCGCGGCAATGGCCGTTCGCCGGGCGAGCGTGGGGACGCACCGGGCTTCCCTGCGCTGGTGCGCGACCTGGACAGCTTCATCGCCCACATCGGCAGCGAGCACGGCATCGCGGTCGAGGACATCGTCGTGGTCGCGCAGAGCGTGGGCGCGGTCATCGCTGCGACCTGGGTACACGACTATGCCCCCCGCCTGCGCGCGCTGGTGCTGGCGTCACCGGCATTCAAGGTGAAGCTGTATGTGCCGTTCGCACGTCCAGGCCTGGCCATGATGCAGAAGCTGCGCGGCAATTTCTTCGTCAGCAGCTACGTCAAGCCGCAGTGGCTGACGCATGATCCGGCACGGGTGGAGAGTTACCGCACCGATCCACTGATCACCCGGCCGATCTCGGTACGCGTGCTGCTGGGCCTGTATGAAGCCGCCGACCGCATCGTGGCCGATGCGCAGGCGATCAGCGTGCCGGTGCAGCTGCTGGTGTCCGGCTCCGACTTCGTGGTGCACCGTGGTCCGCAGGACCGCTTCTATGAGCGCCTGTCCAGTCCGATCAAGGAGCGCGTGCATCTGCCGGGCTTCTTCCACGACACGCTGGGCGAGCGCGATCGTGCACCGGCACTGGCGCGCATCCGCGACTTCATCCAGGCGCGTTTCGCCGAACCGCTGCGCACGCTGTCGCGGCGCGACGCGCATCGGCATGGGCCGACGTTCGAGGAATCGGAGATCCTGGCCTGGCCACCGGAACGCAACAGCCTGGCCGACCTGCGCTGGCGCGGGGTGCGTGCGGGCCTGCGCCTGGGCGGCACCCTGTCCGAAGGCATCGCGCTGGGCCTGCATACCGGTTTCGACTCCGGCAGCACGCTGGACTACATCTACCGCGACGAAGCGCGCGGCAAGGGGCCGCTGGGGCGGATGATCGACCGCAACTACCTCGATGCGATCGGCTGGCGCGGCATCCGCGTGCGTGGCCAGCACCTGCAGGAATTGCTGCGTGATGCGGCCATGCGCCTGCGCGGTCAGGATCTGCCGGTGCAGGTGCTGGACGTGGCCGCCGGCCATGGCCGCTATGTGCTGGAAGCTCTGGGCCAGGGCGAACAGCGCGCCGACCGCATCGTGCTGCGTGATTTCAGCCCGCTCAATGTGACCCAGGGCCAGGCCTTGATCGAACGGCTGGGAGCCGCCGACATCGCCCGCTTCGAGCAGGGCGACGCGTTCGATCCGGCGTTGCTGGCGACGGTGGATCCCGCGCCGACGCTGGCTGTGGTCTCAGGCCTGTACGAGCTGTTCCCCGACAACGACGCTGTGCTGCGTTCGCTGCAGGGTATTGCCGCGGTGGTGCCGGAGGGGGGTTACCTGGCCTATACCGGCCAGCCCTGGCACCCGCAGCTGGAATTCATCGCCCGTGCACTCACCAGCCATCGCGGGGGCGCGGCCTGGGTCATGCGACGGCGCACCCAGCAGGAGATGGACGAGCTGGTGCGGCTGTCGGGCTTCGAGAAGGTGACCCAGCGCATCGATGCGTTCGGCATTTTCACCGTATCGCTGGCGCGTCGGGTCGCCTGATGGCCATCACCGCAACGCCGATCGTTGCCGATGCACCGCGTCCGTGGCGCCGCGCGCTGCTGTGGCTGGCGCTGCTGGGCCCGTTCTTCTTCGCCAGTTATGGCTTTGCCAACTGGATGGCCGGCCGCCACGACGTGGTGCCGGTTGTCGTGTTCGACTGGGAGACGCGCATTCCGTTCGTGCCCTGGACGATCGTGCCGTACTGGTCGATCGACCTGTTCTACGCCGTGTCGTTCTTCCTGTGCCGGCAGCGCCTGGAGCTGGACCGCCATGCGCTGCGGCTGCTCAGTGCACAGGTGATCGCAGTGGCCTGCTTCCTGCTGTGGCCGCTGCGCTTCAGCTTCGAGCGGCCGGAGACGGGCGGTGCCTATGGCTGGTTGTTCGAAGTGCTGCTGGGGTTCGACAAGCCCTTCAACCAGGCGCCGTCATTGCACATCGTGCTGCTGATCGTGCTGTGGGTGAAGTTCGCCCACTACCTGCAGGGCGCCTGGCGGCTGGTGCTGCATGCGTGGGCATTGCTGATCGGCATTTCGGTGCTGACCACGTTCCAGCATCACTTCATCGACATTCCCACTGGCCTGCTGGTCGGCTGGCTGTGCGTGTGGCTGTGGCCGGACCAGGGAACACCGCCGTTGCGTGCCTGGCAGTCCGCGGAGGATCCTGCGCGGTGGCGGCTGGCGCTGCTCTACCTGCTGGGTACCGCCGTGCTGCTGGTGCCGGCGCTGACGCTGCGAGGTGCCGCGCTGTGGCTGCTGTGGCCGGCGATCTCGCTGCTGCTGGTGGCGCTGGCGTACGCCGGACTGGGCACGGCCATGTTCCAGAAGCGCGACGACGGGCGCCTGACCATGGCCGCGCGCTGGCTGCTCGCGCCTTACCTGGGCGCCGCCTGGATCAATTCGCGGCTATGGACATGGCGGGCACCGCAGCCCTCGGCGGTGGCCGATGGCGTGTGGTTGGGACGGATTCCACGGGCGGCCTTGGCGTCGCCACTGCACGGCGTGGTCGATACCTGCGCAGAGCTGTCGTGCCGGGCGCCAGGTGCTGCGTATGCCAGCGTGCCGATGCTGGACATGGTGGTGCCCTCGCCGGCGCAGCTGCGCGAGGCCGCTGCCGCCATCGAACGCCTGCGCATGCAGGGTCCAGTACTGGTGTGCTGTGCCCTGGGCTATTCGCGCAGTGCGGCCAGCGTAGCGACCTGGCTGCTGTGCAGCGGCCGGGCACGGGACGCAGCCGAGGCGGTGGCACGGATACGTGCCGCGCGGCCCTCCATCGTTCTGCATGACGACCACCTGCGCGCCATCCAGGCCGCCATCACCGCGGAGAGCCCCCCATGAGCCTCGCTGTCGACCTGCCGATGATGCGCCTGCTGCTGCGCCAGGGCCGGCTGCCCGCTGCGCTGTCGTTGGGACTGCTGCTGGTGGCGTTGCTGCTGCTGGGCATCGAGCCGGGACTGGCGATGTTCGCGGCCGGCCTGTTGCTGCTGAGCGTGGCGGCGGGGATGGTGCAGGCGTACTACGCAGTGCGCGTACAGCTGGACGCCAGCCTCCTGCAGCTGCTGCTGCAGGAGAAGCTGCACGGTGAGGCGGCGGCCGAACGGGTGGACGCGGCCCTGCATGTCGCCGGCCTGCGCCGCCGCGACGCACAGGCGCCTACGCGTGGATGGGATGTGCGCTGGGCAGGCATGCGGGGCCTGCTGCTGCGCCAGTACGCGGCGGCGCTGCTGCAGTTCGCCGCGCTGCTGCTGGCCGTGCTGTGGCCGCAGACCTGAGGGGAGACATCGATGTTTGCTGAACTGATCGCCCGCGCCTGCAGTGGCGCCATCCATGTACTCACCGGCGCGCGGGCGCTGTGGCTCGGTTGCGCGCCCTCCAGCGAGCGCCGTGTCTACTACGGCAATCACGCCAGCCACGGGGATTTCGTGCTGATCTGGTCGTCGATGCCGCCGGCACTGCGGCGGCAGGTGCGTCCGGTGGCAGCCGCCGAATACTGGCAGCGCGACGCCCTGCGTCGCTACCTGATCGATGCGGTGTTCAACGGCGTGCTGGTCGAGCGCGAAGCGGCGCGCCGCCAGCAGGATCCGCTGCAGGCGCTGCGTGACGCGGTGGATGCGGAGTGCTCACTGATCCTGTTCCCGGAAGGCACGCGCAACGTCGGCGATGAGCCGCTGCTGCCGTTCAAGAGTGGCATCTACCATCTTGCGCGGCAGCGTCCGGAACTGGAATTCGTCCCGGTGTGGATCGACAACCTGAAGCGGGTGATGCCCAAGGGACGGTTCCTGCCGTTGCCGTTGCTGTGCACGGCCACCTTCGGTACTCCGCTGCGGCTGCAGGCCGATGAGGACAAGACGGCGTTTCTCGAGCGCAGCCGCCAGGCGCTGCTGGATCTGGCGCCGGACGGAGGACGCGCATGAGCGGGTTGATCGCCGTATCGGGTGATCTCGCCGCGCGCAGCGTGGGCCAGCAGACCGGGCTGCTGTTCGCCGGGGTCGGCGCGGTGCTGGTGCTGGCGACGCTGGTGGCCGAGACCCTGCGCTGGCGGCAGCGTGGACGGCCCAGCGCGGTCATCGCCAATCTGGTCTCGCGCATCCGCGCCTGGTGGGTGATGGCGATCGTGGTCGGCCTGGCACTGCTGTTCGGCCGGGCCGGGGTGATCGTGCTGTTCGCGATCATCTCGCTGTTTGCCCTGCGCGAGTTCATCACCCTGGCACCCACCCGGTCAGGTGACTACTACGCGCTGCTGGCGGCGTTCTACATCGTGCTGCCCTGGCAGTACTACCTGGTGTGGATCGACTGGTATGGCATGTACACGCTGCTGATTCCGGTCTACGCGTTCCTGTTCCTGCCGATCCTGGCCACCATCGGCGGTGACACCACGCATTACCTGGAGCGCACGGCCAAGGTGCAGTGGGGGCTGATGATCTGCGTGTTCTGCATTTCGCACGTGCCCCTGCTGCTGAACCTGCGTGTGCCCGGGCATGAGCCCGCGCGCAACGTGCTGCTGCTGGCGTTCCTGGTGATCGTGGTGCAGTCCTCGGACGTGCTGCAGTACATCTGGGGCAAGCTGCTGGGCAGGCGCCTGATCGCGCCCAGGCTGTCGCCGTCGAAGACAGTGGAGGGCTTCATCGGTGGCGTGCTGAGTGCCAGCGTGGTGGGCGCTGCGCTGTGGTGGATCACGCCGTTCACGCCGCTGCAGGCGTTCGGCCTGTCGCTGTTGATCAACCTGATGGGGTTCTGGGGTGGCCTGGTGATGTCGGCGATCAAGCGCGACCGTGGCATCAAGGACTGGGGCCACATGATCGAGGGCCATGGCGGCATGCTCGACCGGCTGGATTCGGTGTGCTTCGCCGCACCGGTGTTCTTCCACGTGGTGCGGTATTACTGGAAGGCGGGCGGCGGCGGGTAACCCCGCTTCCACGACGTCGTCATCCGCGCTCAGGCGCTGATGCCGTATTCCTTCAGCTTCTTGCGCAGCGTGGCACGGTGGATGCCCAGCATCGCCGCGGCCCGGCTCTGGTTGCCTTCGCAGTGGTTGAGCACTTCCACGAACAGCGGAATCTCCATCTCGCGCAGCACGATCTCGTAGACGTCGTCTGCATCGCAGCCATCAAGGTCGCGCAGGTACCGGCGCACGGACTGGGCGACGTGTTCGCGCAGCGGTGGCCGGGGAGCGCCACGACTGTTGTCAGGACGAGAAAGGACAGCGTTCAAGGGGGTTCCCGATCTGGTTGGCCCGTGCACGCGGAGCGCGCGGCCGGATGAGGTGGTGGCGGTCAGTCTAGCGCGAGCGTGCCCGACCTGCCATGGCTGGTCGCCTTCGTCCCGATCACAGGAACTCGAAGGTGAATGCGACAGTGGAGGCCGCAGGCTCCTGCACGCGGAACGCGATGTGTGCGCTCTGACCCGGTTCCAGCACGGCGGCACCCGGGTTCTCGCCGAGGTACTGCGTGGGGCTGAAAACGTCACTGCCGATGACCCGTCCGTCCGCATCGGACAGCGAAAGACGCAGGTCGGGCCAGGCCTGTGGCCATCGCGCGTCATTGCGGATGCTGGCCTGGACCTGCAGTACGCCAGCCTGACCCGGCAGCGGGCGGATGTCGCGACTGGTCATGGTGAAGGCGGTGGGTTCGTGCCAAGCGGGCAGGCTGCAGCGCAGCACGCCGCACAGCGCCACCAGCCATGTGCGGTGGCGGGCATCGGACGCCAGCCGCGCGCGGTCGGCGAGCACGCTCTGCAGGATCAGCAGCGCCGCCAGCCCCGCCACCAGCAGCCAGTGCCAGCGCGGCGCCGGGCGTGAGCGTGAAGGTGCACGGGCGAGGAAACCGGGTGCGTCCTGGGTCGATGGTGATGCCACCGTCGCGGCATGCGGGGGCGCATCATCGGTGTGCTGCGGAACGGGTTGCGCAGTGATCACCGCCGCTGCCGGCGCATGTTCGATCTCCGCCGCAGCGGGTTCGGGCGCCGGACCGGCCTGTGCGGGCGTATCGACGTGCGCCTCGACGGCCGGTGCCGTTCCGCCTTCCGGCGCGGGGCGCAGGAAGGTGGCCAGTGGACGTCGTGCGGGGGTCGGCTCGGACATGCTCACGGTGCGGGTTCGGGTCGAGCGCTCATTCAAACACGATCAGGCGCGGCGCACGCCGGTGATGCGCATCCAGTCGCCATCGCGGGTCGCCTGCAGGTCGTCGAACCATGCACTGTAACGCTGCAGCAGTTCGTGCTCCTGTCCATGCAGGATGCCCGACAGTGCGATGCGGCCACCGCCGGCCACGCGCGCGGCCAGCAGTTCGGCCAGGGCATCCAGTGCCGAGGCGAGGATGTTGGCGACCACGATGGGATAGGTTGCCACCGGCTCGTCCTGTGGCAGATAGACCTGCATGCGGCCCTGCTCGCCATTGCGCTCGGCATTGTCGGCGGTCGCGACCAGGGCCTGCGGATCATTGTCCACGCCGATCGCCTCGGCGGCGCCCAGCTTCAGCGCAGCCAGGGCAAGGATGCCCGAGCCGCACCCGAAATCGAGCACGCGCTGGCCCTGCAGCTGGCCGTCCACGGCCAGCTGGTCCAGCCAGCGCAGGCACAGCGCGGTGGTGGGATGAGTACCGGAGCCGAAGGCCAGGCCCGGGTCCAGCCGGACGACGGCCGCGTCGGCGGCCTGCGCCGCCTCCGGCAGCTCATGGTTCCACGGCACGATCCAGGTGCGGCTGCCGAAGTCCATCGGCTGGAACTGGTCCAGCCAGGCACGCTCCCAGTCCTCGTCCTCGACGGCGCGGAAGCTGCCACCGCTCCAGTCCAGTTCCGGGTCGAACGCTTCCAGCGCCGCCAGCAGCAACAGCGCATTGCTGTCAGCCGGGAACAGCGCCGTCAGCACCAGGCTGTCCCACAGCGGCGTCTCGCCCACGCCCGGTTCCAGGATCGCCTGCTCGTTGCTGGTGTCGGCCTCGGCATCGAGCAGGGTCACGGCCAACGCCCCGACGTCCTCCAGCGCATTCTCATAGCGGGGCTGGGTGGCTTCGGTGCAACGCAGGGTCAGTTCCAGGAACGGCATGGGATCGGGGGCAATCGCGGGAAAGGGGGCCATGCTAGACCATCGGGGCGTCTCCGTATGCTCTGAGATGAACGGCCCCCGTTCAGACAGGCCTGCCGGGCCTTGCTAAACTGCGCGCTTTCCTGTGCGCCCCCGACGCTTTCCGTTGCCGATGGCCCTCGCTCCGACCCTGAAAACCTGGTTGCTCGTGCTGCCGGCGGTGGCCGTGCTGGGCGTGGCCGGGTATCGGGCCAGCGGGCACGTGGGCTCGGTATCGTCTCCGGTCGCGGCCTCCGGGCTGCCGACGGCCCAGGTGGCGGGCAACGAGGATGGGACGACGATGCCGGTCATGCCCGAGGCGCTGGCGCGGCGTCTGGCGGCCTTCGAGCGGGGCGGCGCACTGCCGTCCGGCCTGCCGCTGGACATCCGGGCCGACATCGAGGGCGCCACCGATCTGTTCGCCTATGCGCAGCGCTTGCGCGCGCAGGCCGACGGTGGCAACCACGAAGCGCGCTGGATGCTCAGCCGGGTGTATGACTATTGCGCGCAGTACGCGGTCGATCCGGGCGGGTATCGCCTGGACAACAACGTGCTGGCGGGGCTGGGCCTGAGTGCCGCACCGGCCATGGTCGATGCGCGCGAGCGCGTGGCCCAGCGCTGCGGCGGGTTCGTGCCCGGCGACAAACTGGGCGCGGCGCTGGTGCTGGCGGAGCGTCGCAAGGCGGCCGCGCAGGGCAACCTGGCGGCCGAGGCCGCGCTGTTCGCTGAAGGTGAGCCGCTGCACGACAGCGCGGACTACCGCCGTGGCCTGGTCGAGCGCGTGCGCCTGTCGCGCGATCCGGAGGCATTCATGGCCCTCGCTCCGGGAATGGGCGTGCGCGCCGCCGGTGACAGTGCACTGGACGGGCTGGTCGCCGGCGAGCAGCTCAGCGAAATGGCGTGGCGGCTTGCGGCCTGCGAACTCGGTCTACCGTGTGGCGCCGACAGCGTGCTGGTCAACAGTTTTTGTGCGAATGGAGGGATCTGTTCGCAGGATGAGACGCAGGATTTCCGGGATTTCGTGTATGACGCTGCGGTTTCGCGGCAAGGTGCTGGGAAGATGAACGAATGGATCAAGCGATTGATTGGAAGGGGGAGCAGGCCATGAACTACCGTCGATTCCTTCACGGGGCCAAGTTCTGGTTCTGGGTGGCACTGTTCGTGGCCTATTCGGCCGGCGCGGTGGGCCTGTTGATGATCGATACCTACGAGGATCGCTACCGGCATCTGTCGAAGGTGGAGCTGACCACGGTGAAGGCACAGGAAGACCTGCGCCGCGCCGGCGCCAGCCAGGTCGCTGCGGTCTATCGCGCGCAGAGCGGCGTGCCGTTCGCATCGCTGCCGGCGGGCAGCACCTTCCAGGTGGTCTGGCCCGATGGCTCGACCGAGACCATGGTGATTGTCGATCCGACCTCGCCCAATGGCGTGCGCCCGCTGCCGAACTCGCAGATTCCGGCAACCGCGGCCGACAGGCACTGACACCGATCCTGCAGCGCCGGGCCCTCACGCGCGGCTGCTTTTCCCGGTACACCGGGCGCGGGGGAAGGCGCTGCAGAATGCACGAAAAGGGCGGGGATATCCCCGCCCTTTTCGTGTCCGGCACCTGTGCCGATCAGGTCAGCGCGATCGGTTTGTTCTTGCGCTCGGCCAGACGCTTTTCCAGGTAGTGGATGTTCTGGCCACCGGCCTGGAAGCCCTTGTCGCGCATGATCCGCTGCTGCAGGGCGATGTTGGTCTTGATACCGTCGACCACCATTTCGCTCAGCGCCACCCGCATGCGGGCGATCGCGGTTTCGCGGTCCGGGCCGTGCACGATCAGCTTGCCGATCATCGAGTCATAGTTCGATGGCACGCGGTAACCACTGTAGATGTGGGTGTCCACGCGCACGCCGGGGCCGCCCGGCGGATGGAAGCCGGTGATGGTGCCGGGGCTCGGCACGAAGGTTTCAGCATCTTCGGCGTTGATGCGGCACTCGATGGCATGGCCGGTGAGCACCACGTCGCTCTGCTTGATCGACAGCTTCTGGCCGGCGGCGATCTTCAGCTGCTCGGCCACCAGGTCGATGCCGGTGACCATTTCGGTGACCGGATGTTCCACCTGGATGCGGGTGTTCATTTCGATGAAGTAGAAGCGGCCGTCCTCGTACAGGAACTCGAACGTGCCGGCGCCGCGGTAGCCGATGCGGATGCAGGCCTCCACGCAGACCTTGCCGATCTGCTCGCGCTGCTCGGCGGTGATGCCCGGTGCCGGCGCTTCCTCGACCACCTTCTGGTGACGGCGCTGCATCGAGCAGTCGCGCTCGCCGAGGTGGATGGCATTGCCCTGGCCGTCGGCCAGCACCTGGATCTCCACGTGGCGCGGGTTCTCCAGGAACTTCTCCATGTAGACCTCGCCATTGCCGAACGCCGCCTTCGCTTCGCTCTTGGTGGTTTCGATCGAGGTCTTCAACGAGGCTTCGGCGTGCACCACGCGCATGCCGCGACCGCCACCGCCGCCCGCCGCCTTGATGATGACCGGGTAGCCGATCTCACGGGCGATCTTGGTGTTGGCGACGATGTCCTCCCCCAGCGGGCCGCCCGAGCCGGGCACGCACGGCACACCGGCGGCCTTCATCGCGCGGATGGCTTCGACCTTGTCACCCATCATGCGGATGGTGTCGGCCTTGGGGCCGATGAAGATGAAGCCGGATTCCTCCACGCGCTCGGCGAAATCGGCGTTCTCCGACAGGAAGCCGTAGCCCGGATGGATGGCCTGGGCATCGGTGACTTCCGCCGCGGCGATCAGGGCGGGGATGTTGAGGTAGCTCTGCGGCGACGGCGCCGGGCCGATGCAGACCGACTCGTCGGCCATGGCCACATGCTTGAGGTTGCGGTCGACCGTGGAGTGCACGGCCACCGTGCGGATGCCCAGGGTGTGGCACGCGCGCAGGATGCGCAGCGCGATCTCCCCTCGGTTGGCGATGACGACTTTGTCGAGCATGGCGTGCCCCTCAGCCGATCACGAACAGCGGCTGGTCGAACTCCACCGGCTGGCCGTTCTCGCCGAGGATGGCGACGATGGTGCCGGACGCGTCGGCTTCGATCGGGTTGAACATCTTCATCGCTTCGATGATGGCCAGGGTTTCGCCTTCCTTGACCTGCTGGCCCACGGTGACGAACGCCGGCTTGTCCGGAGCGGACGAGGCATAGAAGGTGCCGACCATCGGCGAACGCAGCACGTGGCCTTCCGGCAGCGCCGGGCCCGGCTTGGCGCTGCCGCCGGTGGAGGCTTCGGTCGGCGACTGCATCGGCATTGCCTGCGGCGCCGGCGCGGCAGGGGCGGCATACACCGGAGCGGCGACCGGGGCGGCATAGCCGGCGACCGGCGCGCGCGACAGGCGCACGGACTCTTCGCCTTCCTTGATTTCGATTTCGGCCAGGTTCGACTCTTCCAGCAGGTCGATCAGCTTCTTGATTTTGCGCAGATCCATGAGGGCCTCTTGGGTTTCTATCTAGGTGAGGAGAGCGCCGTGGGCGCCCGGGTCGACAATCAGGTGGCGGACAGCCGCAGCAGCGCCGCGTCCATCGCGTAGCGGTAGCTGTCGGCGCCGAAGCCGCACACCACGCCGACCGCCTTGTCGCTGAAATAGCTGTGCTGGCGGAACGGTTCGCGGGCGTGCGGGTTGGACAGGTGGATTTCGATGAACGGCACGGCCACGGCCGCCAGCGCATCGCGCAGGGCGACCGAGGTGTGGGTGAATGCGGCCGGATTGATCAGGATGAACGCCGTGCCGTCGGTGCGGGCGGCCTGTACGCGGTCCACCAGCGCGTGTTCGGCGTTGGACTGCACACTCTCCAGCACGTGCCCGGCGGCATCGGCCTGGCGGGCCAGCGCCTGGTCGATATCGGCCAGGGTGGTGTGGCCGTAGACCTCCGGCTCGCGGGTACCGAGCAGGTTGAGGTTGGGGCCGTGCAGGACCAGCAGCTTCGCCATGGGATCCGATCGACTGGAAAGGGCGGCAGTCTGGCGGAAGCGGCCGATGCTGTCCAGTTCGGCGAAGTTTGCCGCGTTTCAATCGATTGTTTGAAATCGGCGGAAGCGCTTGTGCCCGTATGCCGGGCAGCGCCTCAAGGCGCGCTGAACGTGGCGACGGCTGCTGATACCCGCACGTACGCCGACGATGGCGGCCGGCCGCTCCTGTCCCGGCCAGGCCGGGCGGGTCTGCTCAGGTTTCCAGCGGCCGCGTCGGCACGACGTTGGGGAACACCTGTTCCAGCGGCTCCTGTTCGCCCGGCCGGGGCGCGGGCCAGTCGAAGGCGTTCACCGGCTGCGCGCGGTTCACCCACAGCGCGTAATGCAGGTGGTCGGCGCGCCCATCGCCGGTGTTGGGGTGGATGAGGATCGTCAGGCCCAGGCTGTTGAGCTGCAGCCATGGCACCACGACCGGCAGGAGATCGTTGGTGAAGCCGAAGTAGAAGGACGGGGTGACATGGGGGCCGCGTGGCTCCGGATTCCAGTTGCCCAGTTCCACCGGGAAGCGTTCCGCCACCCAGCGCCGGATCAGTGCGGCCTTGGCCGAGGTGTCCTCGTCGAAATAGATGTGGGCGTGGTAACTCTTGATGTCGGTGTAGGGGCGTGGGTGGGTCGGCAATGGCGATTCGCCCGGGCGTGTGCTGCGCGGTCGTGGGGTCGGTTCGCTGGCGGTGTCCTGTCCCCAGGGACTGCGGCCCTGCGCCGGCGGCGGGACGATCGCCTGGAATCCGGGACGCCCCGGTGCGGTCGTGTTCGCCACCTCTCGGGCCGGTGTTGCGGCGGCCGGACTCGTGGCGCCGGCCAGGCCACCTGCGGCCAAGCCGGCCGATGCGATCAGGCGGCGCCGGCTGGGTGAGAACGGCGCGGCCTGGTGTGCATCGGTGTCGTCGCCAGCAATGGCGTCAGAAGAATGCGGGGAGCGCGGCATGGTTGTTTCCGTGGACGGCGGACCGTCACCGTCGGACGGATGCGGGGGCCGCGTCCAATGATCCGGTGGCATCACCTGATGCTGCGCCGCAGGTGCGTTGAGTCCTGTGCGCCGCCCGGATAGGGTGGTCAGCTCACTGCACGGATACCCGCCATGAACAGCGCAGATGCCAGCACTGCCCGCAGACGTGCCACGTTCCGGCAGTTGCATGCGCAGGGCTGCTTCGTGTTGCCCAATCCGTGGGACATCGGCAGCGCGCGCTACCTGCAGCGGCAGGGCTTCCTGGCATTGGCCACCACCAGCGCGGGATGTGCATGGAGCGAAGGTCACCCCGATGGTGCGGTATCGCTGCAGGCGACGCTTGACCACCTGCGGCTGATGGTGGCCGCCACCGACCTGCCGGTGAACGCAGACTTCGGTGATGGCTTCGGCGCGACGCCCGATGACGTAAGCCAGGCGGTGACCGCTGCGCTGGACACCGGCATCGCCGCGCTGTCGATTGAGGATGCCAGCGGTCTGGCCGACGCGCCGCTGCGCCCGCTGGAGGAGGCCGTGCAACGCCTGCGCGCGGCGCGTGCGGCCATCGATCGTGCCGCAGCCGATGTCCTGCTGGTGGGCCGGGCGGAAAACTTCTTCGTGGGCGTGCCGGATCTGGAAGACACGCTGCAGCGCCTGCGTGCCTACGCGGCTGCAGGTGCCGATGTGCTGTACGCACCGGGCATCACCACGGTCGAACAGATCCAGGCGGTGGTGGCCGCGGCCGGTGGCAAGCCGGTGAACCTGCTGGTGGGCGGACCGACGTCACTGACGCTGCAGGACATCGCTGCGATGGGGGTACGCCGGGTCAGCCTGGGCGGGGCGCTGGCCCGTGCGGCGTGGGGGGGATTGATGCGGGCCACCGATCCCATCCTGCAGGAAGGCCGCTTTGATGGCCTGCAGGCGGCTGCATCGGGTGCGGCGTTGAACGCGCTGTTCCGCTGAGGCAGGGCCGCGGATGCACGGCGGGATCCCTTCGCTGCGCGAAGGGATCCGGGCCAGTGCTGCATCAGAACCGTGCGGTGGCGCCCACGAAGAAGGTGCGCGCGCCGCCGTCGTAGTTGTTGCCTTCGTCGATCGTGGAAACGTCGCCCACGTTCAGCACGCCGGCACGCAGGGTCAGGTTCTCGTTCACGTCGAAGCCGGTCACCAGATCCCAGGTGGTGTACGCCTTGGCGAAGGTCGCGCTGGTGGCCGACACCAGTTGCTTGCCGATGTGCTGCGCACTGGCATTCAACGACCAGGCATCGGTCACCTGCCATTCCAGCGAGGTGCTGGCAGTCAGTTCCGGCACCACCAGCAGGGTTGCGCCGGTGGTGCGGTTCTTCGATTCCAGCATGCGCGTGGCATGGGTGGTCCAGCTCAGTCGCTCGTGCAGCGGCACGGTCACGCTGGCCTCCACACCGCGGGTGCGTGCCTTCTGGATGTTCTGTGCCACAGTCCACCAGTAACCGTTGACGAAGCTGCTGGTCTGGCCGGGAATCTGGCTCAGCGGCACCTGTTCGATCTTGTCGTCGAAGTTGGTCAGGAAGTAGGTGGCCGAGGCCGACCAGCCTTCGCGGTCGAAGCCCACGCCCAGCTCGTAGTTGGTGCTGGTCTCCGGTTCCAGGTTGGGGTTGCCGGCCATGTAGCAGCCGCGCGTGCCGTCGGCATTCACCGAACGGCTGCTCCAGCCTTCGGCGGTCAGGGCACGGCAGCCGTTGCCGCCGGACTGGGTCGCGGCGCCGGCCGTTCCCTGCTTCAGGTTGGGGGCACGGAAGCCCTTGGAAATGCCACCGCGCACGGTCCATGCGTCGGCCGGGTGCCAGACGCCGTAGATGCGCGGGCTCAGGTTGTCATCGTAGTTTTCGGTGTTGTCCCAGCGCAGGCCCAGGGTCAGCACGAAGCGCTCGTGCAGGGTGAGGTGGTCCTCGGCGAACAGCGCCCAGGAGTCGGCCTCGCTGGTCGGGCTGATGCGGCCGCTGCCCGTCCAGGTGACCGGAACGGTGCCGATGGTGTCGCTGTTCTCCAACTCCTCGCGTTTCCACTGCCCGCCCACGTTCAGGCTGTGCTCGACGCCCCAGTGGAAGCCGGTGTTGAAGGCGGTATCGAACACCGTTTCCTTCGAACGGTTGCCGACGTCGCTGCCCTTGTCTTCGTATTCGTTCTGCACCAGCGAGGTCTTGGATGTGGTGGCGTCGCTGTAGGTGCCGTCATGGCGGATCACGTAGCCGGTCTGCACCAGCTTGGACAGTCCCCAACTGTTGACCTGGCCGGCGCCGCTGTTGCGCTGCGTTCCGCGCGAGGCTTCCACGCCCACGACGTGGCTGTCGCTGATGCGCCAGTTGAACAGCACGTTGGCGTTCTCTGCCTTGTTGCCCGGCGTCTGCCGCGCGCCGCGGTCGGATTCGCGGTCAGTGACGTTGGCGCCGATGCGCACGCCCAGGTTGTCGGTCAGCGGGCCGCTGAAGAGCGCTCCCATCTGCGTGGTGTTGCCGCGGGTGTCCGAATCGGGCTTGCTGTAGTTGAAGGTGGCCGAGCCGCCCCAGTGGTCGGCGATCTTGCGGGTGATGATGTTGATCACACCCCCCATCGCGTCCGATCCGTACAGCGAGGACATCGGGCCGCGCACCACTTCGATGCGTTCGATCATGTCCGGCGACAGCCAGTTCAGATCCTGCGGGCCCAGGTCATCACGATAGTTCACGCCGGCCGAGCTGCCCTGGCGGCGGCCATCGATCAGGATCAGTGTGTACTGCTCGGGCAGGCCGCGCAGCCGGATCTTCGACTGCGCACCGGACAGCGCGTAACCGCCGGTGACGCCGGGCACGGTGCTCAGCAACTGGCCGATGCTGCTGACCGGCTTGCGCTCGATGTCCTCGCGGGTGATCACGCTGATGCTGGCGGGGGCATCCCGGATCCACTGCTGGGCGCCGGTGGCGGTGACCACCACGGTGTCCATCTGCTTGGCGGCGGCATCGGCTGACGCCTCGGCGTGGGCCTGGGAGGCGAGGGCAAGGCCGATGGCCACGGCCAGCGTGGCAACGGGACGACGGGACTTCAGACTGGCATGCAACATCGCGCGGTACTCCGGGTGAGGGGGTCCACTGGCGATGGCTGGGACGTCCGTGTGGGGTTTCAGATTTCCTTAACAATCGTATCACGAATCATTTGCATTTGAATTGAGGCGATACAGAACGCCAGAAACAGTGTCCTGCTGGCAGTGCTGACCGGGCTGGATGCGCTAGTTACCATTAGTAACTAATGACCAAGGAGTTGCCCATGCACAGCCTGATTGTTGTTGCCCATCCCGATCCTGCCTCGCTGACCCACACGGTCGCCGCGCGCATCGCGCAGGCCATCGCCGATGCCGGTGAGAGCAATACCACTGCCATTGCCGATCTGATGGCCGAAGGCTTCGACCCGCGCTTCAATGGGGAGGACCAGGCCCTGTTCCGCGGCATCGCGCCGCCACCGGCCGATGTGGCGGCCGAGCACGCACGGCTGGATGCGACCGACACCCTGGTGCTGGTCTACCCGCTCTACTGGTGGTCGTTCCCGGCGCTGCTGAAGGGCTGGATCGATCGCGTTTTCACCCAGGGCTGGGCCTACGGCGAGGGTGCCGATGGCAAAGTGGAGAAGCGGCTGCAGCGGCTGCAGGTGCATCTGGTCGGCATCGGGGGTGCCGATGCCGCGATGATTGAACGCCGTGGCTATGGCGCGGCCATGAACACGCAGATCGACATGGGCATCTTCGATTACTGCGGCGCGCGCGTGCTGTCCTCCACCCTGCTGCTGGAGGCGGACACCGGGGCGGCCGCGGCGCATCTGCAGACCGCGATGGAGATCGGCCGTAAAATCGGGCATCCAACGAGCTGACAGCCGTGTTCCGCCGATGCCTGCCACCGACACCCCCACGCGTCGCCGACTGACCCGCGAGCAGCGGGCCCGCCAGTTGCTGGATGTCGCATGGGCGCTGGTAGGCGCCGAAGGCACCGATGCCTTGACCCTGGGGCGCCTGGCCGAAGCGGCGGGCGTGACCAAGCCGGTGGCCTACGATCACTTCGTGACGCGCAACGGCCTGCTGGCGGCGCTCTACCATGACTACGACCAGCGGCAGACGCTCATCTTCAATGACCGTATCGCCGCGGCGCCGGCAGAACTGACCGCGCGCGCGGCGGCCATCGCGTCCGGTTACATCGACTGCGTGCTGAGCCAGGGCGTTGACGTGCAGAGCATCCTGGCAGCGCTGGTCGGCGCGCCGGAGCTGCGCGAGGTGCGGCACTGCTACCAGCAGGAGTTCATCGACAACTGCGCGGACTGGCTGGGCCCGTTCGCCGGTGACGGCCAGGTACCGGTGGAGGGGCGCTGGGCGATCCTCGGCGCTGCCGAAGCGCTGTCCGAAGCGGTGGCCAATGGTGCGATCGGCAAAGCCGCCGCGGAACGCGAACTGCAGCGGGTGATCGTATCCACGGTTGTACGGGCCTGACTGGCCGCGCAGCTCAGGCTTCTGCGACGGTGTCGCCGGCCAACGCGGCGAATCCACTGGCAAGATGCCTGCGCACCCGCGCATCGCGAGCTTCGCGGTCTTCCGAGCCAAGCACCACGGTGATCAATCGCACCGGCTGCGCGTGTCCGGCGATGGGGCGGCGCGCCGTAGCCGCCAGGCAGAACCCGGCCGCGCGGGTATAGCCGGTCTTCAGGCCGTCCACACCTTCATCGGCGAGCAGTGCGTTCTGGTTGCTGCGGCTGAACGTCCCGTGCGCGAACGCCGGCTGTGCGGTGATGGCCAGCACCTGCGGATGATCTGCCAGCAGGCGGCCCGCCAGCACCGCCATGTCGCGTGCGCTGGAGACGTGCCGCGGCGTGGTGATGCCGGACACCGACGCGAACCAGGTACTGCCCAGGCCGAGACGCCGTGCCAGCGCGTTCATGCGCTGCAGGTATGCCGCCTGCGAGCCGTGCAGATGGCGGGCAAGCACAAGGGCCGCGTCGTTGCCCGATACCACCAGCATGCCCTGCAGCAGCCGGCCCAGCGTGACCGTTTCGCCAGGCACCAGGCCCATGCGCGTTTCATCGTCAGCAACCGCGTGCACGTCCTCGGCGGCAACGGTCACCGGCATCTCCCAAGCGGCGGCGCCGGATGCGACCTGTTCGTAGGCTGCGTACGCGGTCATCAGTTTGGTCAGTGAAGCAGGCGGACGCTGCAGGTCGGCGTGTTCCTGGTGGATGACCGCGAAGCTGCCGGCATCCAGGGTGATCGAGGAGACCGGGGGACGTGGAGACGGCATGGTGGCGCGGCAGGGGAGACGTTCACAGGATACCGCTGCCAGGATGCGTGGATCTGCAATATTGCAATGATATAACGTCGCGCATTCCGGGCCGCCTGCCCGACCCCACAGGATGCACGATGACCGCACACACGCCGCGCCGTTGGCTCTACCCTTCGATTCTGGCCGCGCTGGCAGCCCTCGCCGGCTGCCAGCCGGCACCGCGTGCGCAGGCGCCGGTGGCGACCGGCGGCTACCCGCACAACGTGATCGTGATGATCAACGACGGCGCGGGCTGGGGAACCTGGGATGCCGCCGCGTACTGGCAGTATGGCAGCCGCGAAGGCGCCCCGTACGCGCACTTCCCGCAGCGCCTTGCGGTGGCCACGTTCCCGCTCAACGCCAGCAGCCAGCCCACGCACGATTCGGCGCAGACGCTCGGCTACGACGCCGCGAAAGCATGGGATGCCACCCCGGTACCGGCAGCGGATCTTCCGTTCGCCGGTTATCAGTACCTGGCCGCGGTGGCGACCGACAGCGCCGCGGCGGGCACGGCGTTGTCGTCGGGCATCAAGACGTACAACAACGCCATCAACGTCAACAACGACGGCGTCGCGGTCGAGTTCAACACCCTGCGCGCCAAGCGCCTGGGCATGGCAACCGGTGTGGTCACCTCGGTGCCGTTCTCGCACGCGACACCGGCCGCGTTCGCCGCGCAGAACGCGTCGCGCAACAACTACCATGCCATCGCCCACCAGATGCTGGCGCAGGGCCACATGGACCTGGTCATGGGAACCGGCGGCCCCGGCTACAGCGTCGATGGCCGCGCCTGCGATGACGATGCAGGCGCAGTGAAGGAAGAAGGTTGCGCGAACCCCTGGGAGTGGGTGTCGCAGCAGGACTGGCAGCAGCTGGAAGCAGGCACTCCCATCGCCGGCAATCCTGCCGGACCGTGGCGGTTGATCCGCAGCAAGGAAGCGTTCGCTGCGCTCGCACAGGGCCGGTTGCCAGCCGATCGCCCGTTGATCGGCGTACCGCGTGTATCCAGCACCCTGCAGCAGGCGCGTCAGCTGCAGGTCCTGGGCAGGGATGCGACCACTCCCTCCGGCGTGAGGAAGATCGACAGCGTGCCGGACCTGGCGACCATGACCCGCGGCGCCTTGCAGTTCCTGCAGCAGCGCTCGTCCAAGGGCCTGTTCCTGATGGTGGAAGGCGGGGCCACCGACTGGGCCGCGCATACCAGTGCGTGCGGCACGGAATGGCATTACGGCCAGTGCGGCGACCAGCCGCAGTACGGCCGCCTGATCGAAGAGACGGTCGAGTTCAACGATGCGGTATCGGCGGTGGTGGCGTGGATCGAGCGCAACGGCGGATGGCAGCGCAATCTGCTGATCGTCACCACCGACCACGACAACAGCATGCCGATGGGCCCCGACGCGCAGCAGGTGGCGTTCGAGCCGGTGCGCAACAACGGGCGCGGGCGGATGCCGGGGATGAGCTTCCGCCCCACCGGCAATCACTCCAACGCACTGGTACCGCTGTGGGCCAAGGGCGCGGGCGCGGAGCGGCTCGGCGCCCGCGTGCGCGGCATCGACGCCGGTTACCGCCAGCATGTGCGGTGGAATGATGGCAGCTACATCGACAACACCGACGTGGCTGCCGCAGTGCAGGACGTGCTGCAGCGGCCTTGAGCAGAACAGTGCACGGTCCGGCCCGGTTGCCATCGCGTCCGGGGCGATGCAGCCTGCGCCGATGGAACCGCAGATCCGCATCGATGGTCGTGTCTTCGCCTACGTCTTTCCCTGCGCCTGGGAGGATTACGCCAAGATCGGCTTCTCGCGTGACCCGCTCGGTCGCATCAGCGCACTGCATCGGCGCTGGTTCGAGTTCTTCGATCTGTGCGCCGGGGCGCTGGTGGAGGCGGAAACCGAGCGCGATGCGCGTGACCTGGAGCTGGAGCTGGAGCTGCGTTCCCCCTTTCGCGCACATCGCGCGCCGGCACCGATGACCGTGCAGGACAAGGCCGGCGGACGCACCGAATGGGTGCGTGGCGCGAACCAGGCCCTGTCCGATGCTGTGCGTGCGCTGGAAGGGCGCGGATATCGGACCTTCCCGCTGCGCCCCTGGCTGCGCGCCGCCATGGTCCAGCGGCTGGATCGCCTGCATGACTGGGCCGCCCTGCAGCTGCCGGAAGAGGAAAGCCTGCGCATGCCGGGCAGCCCCGGACCGGCGGTGCTGCGCGATACCCTCGATGGCTGTCGCGCGCTGGACATCGACCCGCTGCCATCGCTGCCGCCCCATGTGCAGGCCTGGTACGGACACTAGCGGCCCGGCCCCGGTGAGCCCGCCGCTGTCGCGCTCAGCGGGGGGCGGGGCAGGTGGGGCAAGGCACCTTTGCCGCAGCTGGAAGGTCAAGGTGTGTGGTCCGGTACGGCTTTGCCGGTACCCCGGTCGTGCTGGCCACCGGCGTGGCCAACTGGCGGGCCAGCTCGGCGCTTGCGATGTGACCGTGCAGGAACAACAGACTGCTGAAGATGTTCATGATCGTCGCTCCACTTGAGTGGATTGAACGATACGGGCAGCATGAGGACGTAAAAAGCGACATTTCCGCAAGCTTGACTTGAACAGGATTCAAGCCTCATGTCCCGCCCACCCCTCCATGCCCTGCAGGGTTTCGTGGCTGCCGCGCGCCTGGGCAACCTGTCACGCGCCGCGGCGTCGATGAACCTGACCGTCAGCGCGCTCAGCCATCAGATGCGGCAGCTCGAAGAGCGCCTCGGCCAGCCGCTGCTGGTCCGCCAGGCGCGCGGGGTCGCACTGACCCTGGAGGGCCAGCGCCTGCTCGATCGGGTCGGGCCGCACCTGGATGCAATCAACGAGGTGTTCCAGCGCTACGCCGCGCGCGCCGAACATGTGCTGACGATCAGCGCCGTACCGTCGATGGCCTCCGCATGGCTGGTGCCACGGCTGGGTCATTTCGTCGCCGCACACCCGCAGATCGAGATCAACCTGCAGTCCAGCGAACGCCTTGTCGATTTCGATCGGCAGCTGCAGTTCGACGCGGCCTTGCGCGTAGGCGGCGGGCAATGGGCCGGGCTGGTGGTCGAGCGGCTGTTCGATGAGTGGCTGGTGCCGATGGCCAGCCCGGCGCTGATCGCGCGGATGGGCGGCATCGACCGTGCTCCACTGGCGCAGTGGCCGCTGCTGGGCGATCCGGATGGCGCATGGGCCGCGTGGTTTGCCCTGATCGGGCAGAGCCCCCCTTCGCGGTTCGTGGCGGTGCTCGACGATTCCGAAGCGCATCACCGTGCAGCGCTCGATGGCGTCGGCGTGGCCCTGGGCCGGCTGACGCGCGCGCGCCTGCTGCTGGATTCGGGCCAGCTGGTCGCGTTGTCGGAACAGCGGCTGAAAACGGCCTGGCCGCACTGGCTGGTGTATCCGCAGCGCTCGGCGCGCCACCGTGGATTCCTCGCCTTCCGTGAGTGGTTGCATGCGCAGGCCAGCGAGCATGCGCGGCACATGGAGACGCAGGGCTGATCCGGCCCGGCGCACGCGGCCACCTGTCGCGTGCTGCGGGCCACCGCTGCGTCATCGCACCAGGGTGACCGCCTGTCCGGAACGTGCGAAAGCGTCCTCGAGCAGGGGCCCTGCCTTGATGGCCTCGACCTCGTCGAACAGGGCGCGCAGGGCGGCAGCGGGGCGCGCTGCAGGTGCGGCCACGGCCTGCTGGATCGCAGTGAAGCGGTCGGCGAGCACGCGGTGTCCCGGATGCTGCAGTGCCCAGGCCTGCAGCGGCTGGCGCACGCCAGCGGCGGCATCCAGGCGCCGCGCGTCAAACAGATCGATGGCCGCCGCTGACGTGTCGGCACGCTCGATCGTGGCGTGCCGCAGTTCCCGGCTCAGGAACAGATCGTAGGCGGCACCCCGGCCAACGGCGATACGCAGCCCACCGCGATCCAGATCGGTCACCTGCCGCGCCGGACTGTCCTCGCGCACCAGGTAGGTTCCTTCGATCTCCACATACGGTGCACTGAAGGCGATGCGGCCGGCACGTGCCGGATCGATGGCGAGAAAGGCCAGGTCCCATGCGCCGTCGGCTGCCGCCGCGACCACCGATGCGGCCGCATCGTGACAGGTGAATCGCGCCTGCACGCCCATCCGCTGCGCCAGCGCGGTGGCCAGCTCCACCGAGGGGCCGTGCGGCGATCGTGCGTCGCCCTGCGCAAGGACCGGATTCCCCAGATTGATGGCGACGCGCAGATGGCCCAGTGGCGCCAGTGCACTTCGGTGATCGGCCAGGGTCATGCAGCGCTCCGCGAAAGGGGGCAGGCCAGCATGCCCGCAACGATGCGCACGGAATGTCAGGGCGGCGCTATCCTGCGACGATGAACCCCATCGCGCATGTCGAGATTCCGGCCAGCGACCTGGCTCGCGCCATCGCCTTCTACCAGCAGTGGCTGCAGGTGCGCATCGATGCGCCGGTCCAGCTGCACGGCTGCCGCATGGCCTACCTGCCGTTCGCGGATGACGCGGCGGGTGCCAGCATGGCGCTGGTGCAGGGCGCGGACTACGTGCCCGCAGAGCAGGGCGCGCGCATCTACATCGGTGTTGATGACCTGGATGCCAGTCTCGATCTCGCCCTGCGGGCGGGAGCGGAGCTGCGCTTTGGCCCGGCAGATGCCGGCCACTGGCGGGTGGCCGAGATCTGCGACAGCGAGGGCAACCGCATTGCGCTGCAGGCGCCGGTTAAGTTCTAACCCGAGCACCGTGCCGCGCGGTGCTACCGTGATGCGGCGTGCGAGCGCTGCAGCCAATCGGTGATCGCCGGGTCGAGCCGCGCATCGTCCGGCACGCGCAGGCCGAATGCCGACTGCAGCACGTCGCGCACGTCGGCGGCATCGCGCAGTGGGCGTTTGAGCGGCGCCTGCCCGGGGCGGTACTCGGTGTAGTTGCCACTGCCGATGGTGCGCCGCCAGTCCGGACCGGCCAGTGAGGCGCGCAGCTGGCCAGGGAAACTCGAATCCGGGTGCGTGCACACGTACCAGTTGGCCACCACGTTGTCGATCGGCGCTGGCGGCCGCAGGTCGAAGCGGTACAGCGCCCGCCATGCGTCGCCCGTCTGGGCGGACAGCACGAAGTCGTCCGCGCCCGGCAGCTGCTGCAGCTGGAAAGACTCGTGCGGCGTGGCCTGCGGCGCCGTTTCGTGCAGCCGCAGCGGCACTGTCGGCGTCAGGCCACCGAAGCCGGCATCGACCAGCCAGTCCTCTCCCTCCACGTGCACGCGCAGCAGCAGGTGGGTACGCGCCGTCGGGGCATCGTCCTGTGCCGCCAGCAGCACGCGCGCGCTCAGCGGCTGTGCGTCGAAGCCCACAGCCTGCAGCAGCGCCAGCAGGCCGCCGTTGAGTTCAAAGCAGTAACCGCCGCGCTGCTGGTCGAGAAGCTTGTGCTGCACGCTGTCCAGATCGATCGGCACCGCGTCGCGCATCAGGCTGCTGAGGGTTTCAAAAGGGAGCAGGGCGTTATGGCGCTGCACCAGCAGGGTCAGTCCGGCAAGGTCCAGCGACGGCGGAGCATCCAGTTGCAGGCGCTGCAGATAACGGGGGACGTCGAGCGGGGTCATGGCGAGGGCGGCCGGTGGGAACAATCCCACTGTGCAACCACAACCGGGGTTGAGGTCAAGCGCAGGCGCTGTGTCACGTCTCCGTCGCCTGGGGCCGGTACAAAGAGCGCAACCGGCACGGTGCGTGCCATGGCGTCGGCAATGCGCCTAAAGTTGTCGCCGGTCAGGCCGATACAGGTGCGTCCTTCCGCCTGGAGTCTGTGATGTCGGCCGCCGTCCCCCTTCGGTCCCTGCGCACCCGCATCATCGCGATGCGCTCGGCGTTTCCACGCCTGCTGGTCTGGCTGCAGCCGCATCGACTCAGCGTGGCCAACAAACTCAAGGCCACCCTGCTGGTCTGCGGCGCGGGCCTGGTGGCGATTGCCGCTGTCCATGCCTGGACCGGCCATGCCAGCAGCCAGGCCGCACGCAGCCAAGCCAGTTACCAGCGTGGCAGCGATCTGGCCGCACGCTTGGCGACGCGGGTGGCGGAGGCGCGTCGCCTGCAGACCCAGTATGCACGCAGTTTCGACGATGCAGACCGCAGCCAGCTGCAGGCGGCCCAGCGGGCATTGCAGGTCGATCTGAATGCGCTCAGGGCGATGCCGATGGATGCCGGTCGCCGCAAGGCATTGCAGGCGCTCACCGAGGCCGCCGAGGGATTCTCGCAGGGCGTGGCCGCGCTGTTCGAACGTGTGGATGAGATGGGGCGGGGTGATGCCGGCCTGGCTGCACAACTGCAGCAGGCCGCCGACGCCTTGCAGCAGCGGGTGGATGGCCTGGACCGGCCGGCACTGGCGCTGCACCTGCAGAAGATGCGGCGCCAGGAAGCGCTGCTGCTGCTCGATGGCGATTCGACTCATGCCGACCGCGCCAGCGAAGAGAAGCTGCCGTTCGATCTGGCGCTGGCGGGGTTGCCGCCCGACGTGCAGGAGGCGCTCCGCACCGGCATGGACGCCTATCAGTCGGCACTGCTCGGCTACACCGCCGCCCGCGTCGGCCTTGATGTGGAGACCCAATCGCTGCTGGAGACCGCTGCCGGCGTGGCGCCCGCGCTCGCCGCCTTCCAGCAGGCACAGGTGAATGCGCTGGCCCTGGCGCAGGCGCGGCAGCAGGCCGGTGCACGCACCATGAGCGTGCTGTTCGCCCTCACCCTGCTGCTGGTGGCCGGCGTGCTGATCACCAGCCTGCTGCTGGTGCTGCGCGCGGTGCGCAGGCCGATCCAGGACACCCTGCGGTTCGCCAGCGACATCGCCGATGACCGGCTCGATACCACGTTGCGCGTGCACAACGCCAACGACGAGATCGGCCAGCTGGCACAGCGCCTGGTGGACATGCAGCAGCGGCTGCGTGCGCGCATCGAGACCGAGCGTGCGATGGCCCGTGGCAACACGCGCGTACGCCAGGCCCTGGACTGCGCGCAGACCGGGCTGATGGTGGTCGATGCCGAAGGCCAGGTGGCCTACGCCAATCCTGCGTTGCGGCACGTGCTGGGCCTGCAGGCCGACGCGCTGGTCGGCACTGACGCGCGGGACCTGCATCCGGCCCTGGCCGGCCTGGTCGACGCGCGCCACCGCCAGGAGCGGGAAATCAGTCATGCCGGTGTGCGCTATCAGTTGATCGCCAATGCCATCGTCGATGACGACCAGTTCCTGGGCGTGGCGCTGGAGTGGCGCAGCCGTGCGCTGGAAACGCTGCTGGAGACCGAGGTGGCGGCACTGGTCGACGCTGCCGCGCAGGGTGACCTGCACGGGCGCATCGCCCTGCAGGGCAAGCACGGTTTCGTGCATACGTTGTCCACCAGCATCAACCGCCTGCTGTCCACCTTTGAAACCAACCTGGGGGACCTGCAGGCACTGCTGGCGGCGTTGGCCCGAGGAGATCTGAGCGTGCGCATGGAAGGCCAGCTGCAGGGCGTGTTCGCGCGTATGCGCGACGACGCCAATGCAACCGTCGCGCAGCTGGGCCGCATCGTCACCCGCATCCAGCGCGCCGCTGCCAGCCTGGACAACGGTGTCGGTGAAATCGTTGCTGGCCATCACGACCTCTCGCAGCGTACCGAGCAGCAGGCGGCCAATCTGGAAGAGACCGCAGCCTCGATGCATGAGCTGACCGACACCGTCGGCCGCAACGCCGACGCCGCCGGACGTGCCGACGCGCTGGTGCAGGGGGCTGCAGCGGTTGCACAGCGGGGTGGGATGGCCGTCGGTCAGGTGGTGGAGACCATGCAGGGCATCAGTGAAGCATCGCGCCGCATCGGGGACATCACCCAGTTGATCGACGGCATCGCGTTCCAGACCAACATCCTTGCGCTCAACGCCGCCGTGGAGGCCGCGCGTGCTGGAGAGCAGGGCCGCAGTTTCGCGGTGGTCGCGGCGGAAGTGCGTCTGCTCGCGCAGCGCAGTGCCGAGGCAGCCAGGCAGATCAAGTCGCTGATCGAGGACTCCGTGGCACGCGTCGGCCAGGGCAGCGTGCAGGCCGCGCAGGCGGGCACCACCATGGACGAGATCGTCGGCAGCGTGCAGCAACTGGCGGACCTGCTCGCTGGCATCCGCAGCGCCTCGCAGGATCAGCACGCGGGCATCGCCCAGGTGAACCACGCCATCGTGCAGATGGAGGCCAGTACCCAGCGCAACGCCAGCCTGGTGGAAGAGGCCGGCTCGTCGACCGCGCAGATGCAGGCGCAGGTGCGCGCGCTGGCCGAAGCCGTGTCCGCGTTCCGCCTGCAGCCGGACGGTCAGGCCCGCGCGGCGGCGTGATCACGTCCGCCGCCGGGTTCAGCCCGGCGGCGCGGCTCAATACACGTCGCGCCGGTAGCGGCCGCTCTCGAGCAGCGTTTCCACCACCTCGTCACCGAGCGCGCCCCGCAGTACCTGATCCACACCCTCGGCCATGCCCTGCAGCGAGCCGCAGACATGGATCACGGCGCCACGCTGCATCCAGTCCCGCAGTTCATCGCAGGCCGCCCGCAGGCGGTCCTGCACGTAACCGCCTGCTGCGTCGCGCGAGAACGCCAGGTCGACCCGGGCCAGATGGCCCTGCGCCTGCCATGCACTCACCTCATCGGCGAACAGGAAGTCATGAGCGCGTTGGCGCTCGCCGAACAGCAGCCAGTGGCCGTGCTCGCCTGCGTGTGCCGCCTCGCGCAGCAGGCCGCGTAGGCCGGCGATGCCGGTGCCGTTGCCGATCAGCACCATGGGTGCGCCCGGCACGCGATGGAAGCCGGGGTTGCGGTGCACGCGCGCGGCGATGTGCGCGCCTGCCGGCGCATGCAGCGACAGCCAGCCCGACCCCAGCCCCGGGCGCCCGGTGTCGTCGTGCACCAGGCGCACGACCAGTTCCACCACGCGATCGGCCGGGCACGAGGCGATCGAATATTCGCGGCCCGGCAGTACGGGCAGGGCCTTCAGCCAGCGTCCGGCATCCTGCACCTGCAGCGCACTGGCCACGTCCGGCAGTTCACGTTCGCTGGCCAGGCACTGCAGGGTCTGCGTGCCGCCTTCGATCAGCAGCGGTTGCAGCGGGTCCAGTCCATGCGCCAGCAGTACCGCACGGGCATGCGCGGCACTGTGCCGCGGCGCGATGTGCAGGATGTCGCCGGCCTGCCACTGCACGTCATCCGGCGCAGCCAGACGGATCCGCCAGATCGGACCACCGACGCTGCCCGGGTTCAGCTGCTGGCGATCCAGCAGCTGCCAGTCGTGCATGCGGGTGGCCGCCGGCAGCACGCTGTCGTCGGCAGCAATGCCGGTCAACAGGCCGAGCTGCTGCTGCCACTGGCGCAATGCTGCGACCGATGCAGCGTCCACGTCGATGCGGTCGAACATCGCGCGGGCACCGTTGCCCAGCAGCCACGCATCGAACTGGCGGCCGAAGGCACAGTAGTGCGGGTACTGGCGGTCGCCCAGCGCGAGCATGCCGAACTGCAGTGTGGCCAGGTCCACGGGGCGGCCCAGCAGCTGGCGCGAGGCACGTCGTGCCGAATCCGGTGGTTCGCCGTCACCAAAGGTACTGAGCACGAACAGCGCGTGGCTGGCCGCCTGCAGGCGGTCCGCGTCGATCCTTGCCATCGGCAGTACCTGCACCGCCTGGCCGCTGGCCTGCAGCTGCGCTGCCGCGCGCCATGCCAGCTGTTCGGCCAGGCCGCTCTGGCTGGCATGCACCACCAGCCATGCGGCGCCGTTGGCTGCGGCCGCCGGCAGTGGCTGGCGCAGCGCACGTGCGGCGCGCTGGCTGCGGCGACGGTCGAGATAGAGCAGCCAGCCGGTGATGAAGAACAGGCTCATGCCCAGGCTGCTGAGCATCACGATGATGCGCCCGGGAATCCCGAAGTAGCTGCCCGAGTGCAGCGCGAACACGCTGGTGGCCAGCTGGCCGCCAGCGCCCTGGCGCGCGTAGGGACGCGCATCCAGGATCGCACCGCTGGCAGGGTCGAGCTGCAGCAGATCGTGCGCGCGGTCATGATGGCCACCGCGCAATGCTGGATCGCCCGCCATGGTCCGCACATTCAGTGCCTGGCCGGGCTTCTCGGGCAGCCGCAGGTCGATGTAACCGGTGCGCACCCCGGCCTGCGCGTACAGCGTCGTTTCCACGCGGCGCAGGTCGAGCACGGCGCCGGCATCGATCACCTGCTTGGCCGGTGGCGCCACGCCGAGCAGGGCATTGGCCGCGCTGCGATACCAGTCGAACGACCACCACAGGCCGGTCAGGGCACTCATCAGGTAGATCAGCAGCACCCAGGTGCCGGCCACCGAATGCAGGCTCCACAGGAAGCCGCGGCCGCTGCGCTTCCATTCCACGGCCAGCCAGCTTCGCCAGTGCCACCAGCGGCGGGGCCAGCGCAGGTAGAGCCCGGACAGCGTGAAGAACAGCAGGGCGATCGCGCAGCTGCCGGTGATCCATTTTCCGCGCTCGCCCGCGGCGAGGTGGCGGTGCAGGTCTTCGACGAAGTCGAAGAAGGCCTGCCCGCGCAGGGCGCTGAAGCGCTCGCCGCTGTATGGGTCGAAGTACACCCAGTGCGCTTTGCCGCCGGCAAAACGGGCCACCGACGGGCGCTGGCCGCTGGCATCCACGCGCAGCCGCTGCAACGGCCGTTTGCTGTCGGCCTGCAGCATCGGCACCAGCTCGCTCAGGGGCAGCGGCTGCTGGCCTTCGGCGTGATGTTCGGCGATGGCGGCGAAGCCGGGGTTGGCGGCGCGCAGCAGTTCATCTTCAAAAGACAGGGCTGCGCCGCTCAGGCCCATGATGGCCAGGACGGTGCCGGCCGTGATGCCCAGCAGCCAGTGCAGTTGGAACAGGACGTTCTTGAACATCGGGGGATGAAAGCCAGGAGGGCTGCCGCCCGCATCCTGCGCAACAGCAAATGAGAATTAGTCGCGTAATTCTCGGGGGCGCCCTGTCTGCGGTCAAGTCGGTGGGGTGGCGCCAGCGACGGGGCCTTCCATGGCCACCGTTGCGCGTCCTTGCACCTGCCTCAGAACTTCCAGCCCACCCGCGTGTAATAGAACCCGCCGTTGAATCCGTAGGGCGAATGCACCGGATACTGCGCACCGGCCACGCCCCCCCAGGGGTTGCTGGCCGGCACACGGTCGAACAGGTTCTGCGCGCCCACGCTGACGTACAGGCCCGAATCGAACTTCCAGCCCACTTCCGCATCCACGATCAACGCGCTGCCCCCGTAGATCGGCAGGCCGCCGTCCTCGGCGGAGATCACGCCGCTGTCCAGGTGATCCTCGTACCAGCTGCTGTAATAGTTGAACCGGAGATTGGCGTGGAAGATCTGCCGCTGGTGATTGATGCTGAAGTAGCCCTTGGTCCTGGGCAGCGATTTCTCCAGCTTGTACACGCGCGCTTCGTCGATGAAGTCGGTGTCGTAGCGGTCCACCTTCGTGCGGTTCCAGTTGGCCGCCAGCGAGTAGGTGGTGACCCCGCCGAAGTGGTTGCTCTTGAAGCTGGTCACCAGGTCCACGCCGGTGGTGGTGGTATCGAAGGCGTTGCCGAAGTAGGTCACCTGCGAGATGGAAGCGGCTTCTGCATTGCCGCCGGCCACCAGCGCCGCACGCTCCTCCGGAGTGACTGCAAAACTGGTGCTCAGGGCAATGCGGTCTTCCACCTTGATCTGATAGCCGTCCAGGGTGACCAGCCAGTCACCTTCGGTCCACACCGCACCCAATGACACATTCCTGGACTCTTCCGGAGTAAGCGGCTGCGCGCCCTTGAGCTGGGCAATCGGATTGGTTGGCGGCAGGGTGGCGATGTCTTCCAGTGCGGTACCGCCGAACACGGTGCTGATCTGGCTGATGTTGGCCTGGCCGGGAGTGGGTGCACGGAAGCCGGTGTTGTAGGCGCCGCGCAGAGCGAAGTGCTCGTTGAAGTCGAAGCGCGCGGTGAGCTTGCCGGTGGTGGTGCTGCCGAACGAATCGTAGTCCTCGTAGCGCAGCGCACCGGCCAGCAGCAGCCGCTCGGTGAGCTGGGCTTCCAGGTCGGCGTAGGCGGCCCAGTTGCGACGATCAAAGGTGCCGGCGGTGCGCGTGCTGAAGCCGTTGAACCCGTTGGAGCCCAGCGCGAAGCCCTGCTCGGTCAGCGGCCCGATGGCCGTGGATGGGCCGTCTCCCGGGCTGATCCTGAAGCTCTCCTCGCGCCATTCGGCACCCATCGCCAGGCGCAGCGGCTGGCTGCTGAAGCTGACCGGGATGTCCCGGCTGACGTCCACATTGAGGTTCTTTTCGGTCTGGGTATTGCCACCCGGGCGGAAGAACAGCCCGGCCGGCTGGTCGGGACCGAGCGAGGCGTTGACGGTGTTGTAGATGGTGAACTCGATGTCGTTGCGCCCCCAGGAGCCGCTCACGTCCCAGTACCACTCACCCCAGGTGCCTTTGGCGCCGGCGAACACCGAGGCGTCTTCCAGTTTGCCGCCGAAGCGTGGGGTGAAGCCGCCGGGCAGGCTGGACAGGAAGGTAAAGCAGTTGGCGGGCAGGGCAGCCACCGCGCCGCTCACGGTGCCGTACGGCAGCAGGTTGCCGGCGCCATCGCGCAGGGTGATGGTGGGGCAGGCGCCCACGCCGGTCAGGTTGCCCACCAGCAATGTCTGCCCGCCATCGTTGGAGTAGACGCCCGAACGTGCGGTGGGGTCGCGGTAGTAGAACCCGCCATCCACTTCACGCTTGGCGTAATTGCCGAACAGGTAGAACTCCACGTTCTCGGTGTCGTAACCGAGGTTGGCGACCAGCTTGAGGTCGTCGTCCACCTTCGGCGATCCCCAGATCTGCGCAGGATCTTTCACCCCGGGGTAGCCTGCCGCTGCGACCGCGGCGGCATCGTCGCGCTGCACACTGCGCGAGGTGTCGTCGGCGTTGCGCCATTCGGCCGTAAGGGTGGCGAAGCCGTGCTCGGTGAGCGGCAGGCCGATCTGCGCCGAGTACTGGGTGGTGAGCCCGTCGCCCTCGTAGTACTGGCCGGCGAACACCTCGGCGGTGCCGCCTTCGCGCAGCTTCTTCAAGCTGAAGTTGAGCACGCCGGCAATGGCGTCCGAGCCGTATTGTGCCGCTGCGCCGTCGCGCAGCACGTCCACCTGTTCCAGCGCCAGCGAGGGGAACACGGACAGGTCCGGTCCCTGTGCGCCGTCGGACAGTCCGTGGCCGAGGAACGTGATCACCGCCGAGCGGTGGAAACGCTTGCCGTTGACCAGCAGCAGGGTGTTGTCCGGCGGCAGGCCACGCAGGTTGGCCGGACGCACCAGGCTGGCCGCATCGTCGATGGGAATCGTGCTGACGTTGAAGGAAGGCACGAGCACTTTGAGCTGGTCGAGGGCGTCGGTCGCGCCCTGGTTGCGGAACTCTTCACCGCTGATGATGTCGATCGGCACCGCCGACGAGGACACCGTGCGCGGTTTGGTGCGGCTGCCCAGTACCGAAACGGTATCCAGGGTGGTGGCCGCGTCGGGCGTCGTCGATGTGCCGCTGTCCTGCGCCCGTGCAACGGGGCTGGTGGACAGCAGCGCGGTGGCGAGGGCCACCATTACTGCGGATGCCAATGGCGTGATTGCGTCTGGAGCCTGAACACTTCTGCGAATTCCGTGTTTCATGCATGCACCCTGCAGTCGATTTGAGTGGTTTGTCGGTCAGTCGTTCATCCTGTTGGTTCTCCTTGCAGCCAGGGCCCTGGTCGCTAAACGCAGAATTAACAGAACGTAAACCGTACTGCAACGCATCTTTCGTTTTAAGGCGCCAAGACGCGGAATGGATCGCAAAACAGCCTTATATGGTTGCTCAAGGCATGTACTATGTGCCCAAGGCAACCATCAGGAACGTCCCCGTGTCTGCGCTCACTTCCGATCCCGTCGCACAGGTCCGCGCCTTCAACCGCTTCTACACCCGCAGGATCGCGGTGCTTGAGGAGCGGTTGCTGCACAGCGACTTCACCCTCACCGAGGCGCGGGTGCTGTTCGAACTGGCGGCGGGCCAGGACATCACGGCTGCGCAGCTGGGCCATCGGCTGGACCTCAACGCGGGCTACCTCAGCCGGCTGCTGAGCGGGCTGCAGGCGCGCGGTCTGGTTCAACGCGAACCGTCGGTGATGGATGCGCGCGCGAACCGGCTGGTGTTGACCGAGGCGGGCCGTGCCGCCTTCGCACAGCTGGATGCAGCGTCCAGCGAAAGCGTCGCTGCCATGCTGGGAGATATCAGCGAAGCAGGATGCCAGCGCCTTCTTGAGGCGATGGCGCACATCCAGGCACTGCTGGGAGGTGCATCGTCGGATTGCGTGCTGCGCGATCCCCGCCCCGGCGACATGGGCTGGGTGATCCAGAAGCACGGCGCGCTGTATGCACGCGAATTCGGATGGAACGCGGAGTTTGAAGCGCTGGTGGCCGACATCGTCACCCGCTACCTGCGCGAACACGACCCGCAGACCGAGCGCTGCTGGATCGCTGAACTGGACGGCGCCCCGGTGGGGTCGGTGTTCGTGGTCCGGCACGACGCGCACAATGCCAAGCTGCGGCTGCTGCACGTCGATGCCAGCGCGCGCAGGCGGGGCATCGGGCAGCGACTGGTGGACGAGGCGATGAGCTTCGCGCGCGCGGTGGGCTACAAGCGCATGGTGCTGTGGACCAATGCCGCGCTCATCGACGCCCGCGGCCTGTACGAACGGGCCGGCTTCGAACTGATGACCGAGCAGCACGAGCAGCTGTTCGGCCAGCCACAGGTGTCCCAGCTCTGGGCGCGCTCACTGGTCTGACCGGGATCAGGACGCGTGGATGCCGGCCGCGGCCAGGCTTACAGCCGGGCCCACGTCTGGACTTCGCCGGCGGCAAACGGCCCCAGCTTCTGCTTCACGATGCGGCCCTGTGCATCCACCAGCACGCTGTAAGGCAGCAGCCCCTGGGCATTGCCCAGCTGCACGCTGGCATCGCGCGGACCGGGCGTCTCCAGCACGATCGGGTAGTCCACCGGCACCCGCTGCAGGAAGCGCTGCACATCTTCGGGTGTATCCAGCGCCAGCCCCAGCACCTGCACGCCGTCAGGTTGCTGCGCCTGCGCGAAGCGCGACAGTTCTGGCATTTCCTCGACGCAGGGCCCGCACCAGCTGGCCCAGACATTGATGAGCAGCGGCCGGCCGGCAAAACGCTGGCGCAGATCGAGCGGCTGTCCCTGCAGGTCCGGCAGCACCAGTGCGGGCAGGGCATCGCCTGCCTGCAGCACGGGCAGCGGTGCTGCAGGTGGCTGCACGTCTGGATCGCCAGCGTCCGCCGCCGGCACCGGCGTCAGCCGATGGCCGGCCCACAGGCCCAGTCCGGCAGCCAGCACCGCGGTCCACAGCAGCGCTGGCCGTTGCCACCTCATCGTGCGGTGCGCAGCAGCGCTTCTTCGACCACGGCCTGGGTAAGCAGGGTCGGCAGCACCGTCGGCGGTGCGCCGGGCCCGTACACCACGTAAAGCGGAACGCCCACGGCCTTGTGCTCATCGAGGAAAGCGGTGATCTGCGGGTCCACGTTGGTGTAGTCGCCGCGCATGTACACCGCGTTGGTGCGCCTGAGCAGCTCCCTGAACTCCGGCCGCGACAGCACGGCACGCTCGTTCGCCTTGCAGCTCACGCACCAGTCGGCGGTCATGTTGACGAACACCACGCGGTTGTCGGCACGCAGGCGGTCGAGCAGCTGCGGCGAATACTCCACGACGTTCTCGCTGGTGGCCTGTGCCGCACGTGCCGGTGGCTTCAGCTGGGTCACGCCCCACACCGGTACCAGCGCGGCGATTGCCAGCAGCACGCCCAGCAGGCCGGCGGCGCGCTGGCTGCGCCAGCGGCTGCGCTCGAACAACCACAGGCCCAGGGCCAGCAGCAGCAGTCCGCCCAGCGCCAGCGCCATGCCGTCCACGCCACGCTGCTTGCCCAGCACCCACAGCAGCCACAGTGCGGTGGCATACATCGGGAACGCCAGCACGTGCTTGAGCGTTTCCATCCACGGGCCGGGCTTGGGCAGGCGCCGCGCGAGCGCCGGTACGAAGCCGATCAGCAGGAACGGCAGGGCCAGGCCCAGGCCCAGGAACAGGAACACGGCCATCGCCTGTACGGGCGTGGCAACGAAGGCATAGGCGACCGCGCCTCCCATGAACGGACCGACGCACGCGCTGCCGACCACGCAGGCCAGCGCACCGGTGAAGAAATCGCCGGCCGGACCGCTGCGACGGGCGAGTGACTGGCCGAGGTTGCCCAGGCCACCGCCGAGGGTGAACACGCCGGACAGGCTCAGGCCAACCGCAAACATGATGTAGGCCAGGGCCGCGACCACGCCTGGGTGCTGCAGCTGGAAACCGATGCCCACCGCATTGCCAAGCATGCGCAAGCCGACCATCAGCGCGCCGATCACCGCGAAGGCGACCAGTACGCCCAGCGTGTACCACATGGCGTGGCTGCGGGCGCGCTCGGCGCTCTCACCGCTCTGTGCCAGGCCCAGCACTTTCAGCGACAGGATCGGCAGCACGCAGGGCATCAGGTTCAGTACGAGGCCACCGGCCAGTGCCAGCAGCAGCACCCACAGGAACGAACGGTCCGGATCCGGGGTGGTGGCCGGCGGGCGGGTACGCAGCGCGTTGTCGCCCCGCGCATCGGCGGCGAACCCCGCCTGCGCGCCGGCCACATCGGCACGCGCCGGTTCGCTGTTCGGCACGGTCGGCAGCAGGCGCAACGCGGTGCCGTTGGCCGCCTCGCGCGGTGCGGCGCTGCCCGCCGGCAGCGGTCGGATCATTTCGCTGCGGGGCGCAGGCTGGCCGGCGTGGGCGCTGATCTTTCCCGCGGGGATCGACAGCTTCACCCGGCGGGTCATCGGTGGGTAGCAGATGCCATCAGTCTGGCAACCCTGGAAGGTCACCACCAGTGTGCTGTCCACCGCGTCGGTCACCGTGCGGCGCAGCGGCAGCGGCACTTCGACCTGGTTGAAGTAAACCGACACATCGCCGAAGTGCTCGTCGCGATGCGACTGCGCGGCGGGCCAGCGCGGCGCATCTGCCAGCACACCGGCACTGCCTTCCAGCTTCAGCGAGGTGCGATTGCGATACAGGTAGTAGCCCGGCGCGGGACTGAAGCGCAGCAGCAGGGTGTTGCCATCGCTGGCGATCGCGTCGAAGCCGAAGGCCTGTTCGGAGGGCAGCGGCAGCGCCTGGCTGTTGCTGCTGCCGGGCAGGCGCAGGCCACCACCGCTGCCGGCCCCGGCAAGCGGAGTGTTGAACGCGTTCACGCCGGTGACCCGCGCGGTCGGCAGGGCGGCTGCGGCGCCACCGCCACCACCGGGCAGTGTCACCTGGACCACGCGCTTCTGCGGCGGGTAGCAGACACCGGCATCGGCGCAGCCCTGGTAGCGCACTTCCAGGCTGAGGGTGCCGGCTGCATCCGTCGGGGCGCCCGGCAGCGAAACCTGCAGGCGTTCGCGGTAGGTCTCGACCTCGCCGAAGAAATCGTCGTGGTGCTTGGTGCCGCTGGGCATCTGCAGCGCACCGGCATTGAAGGCCGGGTCGGCCTTGACGCTGGTGCGGTGGCGATAGAGGTAGTACCCCGGCGCGATCTTGAACTGCAGCTGGATCTGGTTCCGCTCCGGCGCACTGGCGGTCAGCGCGAACGCCTGGTCCACCGGCAGCAGATCTTTCTCGTCCAGGGCGAATGCAGGCAGGGCCAGCGAGAGCAGGGCGCACAGCGCGGCGGCACGGGCAAACAGATTCATCAAGCGGTGTCCTCCCGGGTCTGCGCCCGGATCCAATCCAGATAGGCCGGCAGTCCGGCCCGGGCTTCGACCGCGATGCACTCGGGGAGTTCATACGGATGCAGTTCGACGATCCGCGCCATCGCTGCCTCCACGCGGCTGGCCGTGGTCTTCACCAGCAGCTGCAGCTCGGCATCGGTAGTGACCTCGCCCTGCCAGCGGTAGGTCGACTGCGCCCCTTCCAGGCGCGTCACGCAGGCGGCCAGGCGCTCGCCGACCAGCGCATGCGCGATGCGCTCGGCACTGGCCCGGTCCGGGCAGGTGGTCAACAGCAGCAGGACGGGATCGACGGTCGGCATGACCGTCGAGTATAGGGCCGCCGCCGGATCAAGGTCCGGCGGCGGCGATGGACCGCTGCGTTGCGCGGTCAGTTGGCCAGCTGGCAGGTCGCCGGCTTGGCCGAGGTGAACAACGCCGGCGTCGCCCACTCGGGGTGGTCGATGAACGGGTTGCGGTTGCCCTGGAAGCTGTAGATCACGTCGTTGCGCGCGCGCTCGGCGTCGTCCGGCGGATCGGACAGATGCCAGTCGATCAGGGTCGAGAGCAGGCCCATGTAGGCCGGCGAACTGCTGGTCCTGACGATCCGGCTGCGGTCGTCGGTCAGCTCCAGGTCCGGCTCGGACTGGCCGGTGGCTGCATCCTTGCCGCCCTCGTAGCGGATCGCCATGTACATCACCGCGCGCGCCATGTCGCCCTTGCGATGGCCCCACACCTCGAAGGTGCCGGTGTTGCCGTCCGGCGTGCGCACCCAGTTGGAATTGCCCGGGTAGCCGCCGCTGCCGCCGCCATGGCCGTTGTTGGCCTCGGTGGCGCGCTCGCCACAGTTGGCATCGCACTTGCCGAACGGCTTGTTGCCGCGGTCGGCATTCCACTGCGCATCGGTCAGGTACAGCATGTGGGTGTCGGTGTAGGGCGCGTACGGCAGGCCCTTGTCGCCGGTGGTGCTGGCAAAGCCCAGCGAGTTCGGCCAGGTGTGCTCGCGGTTGTAGGTCAGGCCGCTGCCCGTGCCAGCGCGATCGCTGACCTTGGCGTAGCTGCGGTTGCGATAGGCATCGAGGATGCGGTTGGGATTGTTCGGATCCTCGTCGGCGATCTCCAGGATGGTCCAGGTGCTGGTGCCCGACCCGCTGTACGGATAGGCGGTGTGGCCCTTGATGGTCGCGTGCAGCGAGCAGCGCAGCTGGCTTGGGCTGGAGGTGTTGACCCTGGAGTAGTAGCCCGCCGGTACGCCGGGATTGCCCGGATCGGGGTTGCCCGTGGCGCTGGCCACGGTGAAGGCGATGCGGCTGTCGGCAGCCGGATGCGCGCCCTGCAGGTCGGTGATGCGCGCAGCGCGGATGTCGAAGCGGCAGGCCTCACCGGCCACCAGCGCGGTGTTGGTGGACAGCTTCACGCTCCTGCCGCTGGCCGGATGGGTCAGCGGTACGCTGCCGGAGGTGCCGCAGCTCAGCGCGAAGGCGCCGCTGGCCAGGTTCACCGTCTCGCTGAATACCACTTCCAGATCGGCCGCGGCCGGGAATGTGCTGCTGCCCTGGGCCGGGGTGGTGGTGGACACCGATGGCGGCGTATTGGGACCGGGCGTACCCCCACCGCTGAAGGTCTGGCCGTTGTTGCAGCTGCCGAAGGTCTGCGTCGCCGATTCGGCCCAGGTGAAGTGGGCGTACTGGCTGCCGCTGCCCGTCAGCTGCAGTGAGGTGCCGGGCGCCGTGCTGTTGGTTTCGGCCACCGGAATGTTCTGGCTGGTCATGCCTGCGGCAGGACCGCCGGAGGCAGTGATCGTGCCCTCATAGCTGAGGAACTGGACCACCTTGCCGCTGGCGTCGACCAGCGCGATGCCGTCGTTGGGACCGTTCTGGATGCCGTTGGTCGGATAGCTGACCACGGCCAGGGTGGCGCTGCCGCACCCGGCCGCGCTGCCGGCAGGGACGGCCGTGTTGGCGTACACCGAAGCGGCCGACGGCGTGCTGCCGTTATAGAGATACAGCCGATAGCCGGACAGATCCTCGCCGGCGGTGGCCACGACCTCGATCGCCTCGCCGACGTCACCGGCTGCGGTGCTGTCGTCGTAGTGCAGTTCGTTGATGAAGACCTCGGCCTGGGCCGGCGCGGTGGCCAGGGCCAGCACGCAGGCGGTGGCGAGCGGGGACAGCAATCGCATCGACGACTCCTTGTGATTGGGAATGCGCGGCCGAGCCTAAGGCCGATCCAGTCACACTTTGTCGTAAATGAACGTCAGATATCTGACAGTGCGACGTTGGTCACCTAATTCGGGGCCACCCCACCGCACTGCCGCAGCGTCCGGCGCGGAAACTTTTTTCGCGACGCCCCTTGAAAGCCTCCCGGGGGGCTCCATCTCTGCCGTGCTCCCGACCTTGTCGGGTTTCTTCACGTGCGGTTCTGGCACTCGCCTGGTGCGAGTGCTAACATCGCCGGACTTTTTTAGACCAATCAATCACTTAAGAGGTCTCCTATGAGCATCAAGCCGCTGCACGACCGCGTTGTGGTCAAGCCGATCGAAGCCGACGAAATCTCCGCCGGTGGCATCGTCATCCCCGACTCGGCCAAGGAAAAGTCCACCAAGGGTGAAGTCGTGGCCGTCGGCCCCGGTAAGCCGCTGGACAACGGCAGCGTGCGCGCGCCGTCGCTGAAGGTCGGTGACAAGGTCATCTACGGCCAGTACGCCGGCAGCTCGTACAAGAGCGAAGGCGTCGAGTACAAGGTCCTGCGCGAAGACGACGTGCTCGCCGTCATCGGCTGAGCCCCGCCGCGACCTGTTTCAACCTGATCCCCACATCCCAGCCGCCGGGCACGGCCCGGCGCGACCAATGAGGTAATTGCAATGGCTGCCAAGGATATCCGTTTCGGTGAAGACGCCCGTTCGCGCATGGTGCGCGGCGTCAACGTTCTCGCCAATGCCGTCAAGGCCACCCTCGGCCCGAAGGGCCGCAATGTCGTGCTCGAGAAGAGCTTCGGCGCCCCGACCATCACCAAGGACGGCGTCTCCGTCGCCAAGGAAATCGAACTGGCTGACAAGTTCGAGAACATGGGCGCGCAGATGGTGAAGGAAGTTGCTTCGCGCACCAACGACGACGCCGGCGACGGCACCACCACCGCCACCGTGCTGGCCCAGGCCCTGATCCGCGAAGGCGCCAAGGCCGTTGCTGCCGGCATGAACCCGATGGACCTCAAGCGCGGTATCGACAAGGCCGTCGTGGCTGCCGTCACCGAGCTGAAGAACATCTCCAAGCCGACCGCTGACGACAAGGCGATCGCCCAGGTCGGCACCATCTCGGCCAACTCGGACGAGTCGATCGGCCAGATCATCGCTGACGCGATGAAGGAAGTCGGCAAGGAAGGCGTGATCACCGTTGAAGAAGGCTCGGGCCTGGACAACGAGCTGGACGTGGTCAAGGGCATGCAGTTCGACCGCGGCTACCTGTCCCCGTACTTCATCAACAACCAGCAGTCGCAGACCGCTGACCTGGATGACCCGTTCATCCTGCTGCACGACAAGAAGATCTCCAACGTCCGTGACCTGCTGCCGGTGCTGGAAGGCGTCGCCAAGGCCGGCAAGCCGCTGCTGATCGTGGCTGAGGAAGTCGAAGGCGAAGCGCTGGCGACCCTGGTGGTCAACACCATCCGTGGCATCGTCAAGGTCGTGGCCGTGAAGGCCCCGGGCTTCGGCGACCGTCGCAAGGCGATGCTGGAAGACATGGCCGTGCTGACCGGCGGCACCGTGATCTCCGAAGAAGTGGGCCTGTCGCTGGAGAAGGCCACCATCAAGGACCTGGGCCGCGCCAAGAAGGTGCAGGTCTCCAAGGAGAACACCACCATCATCGACGGCGTGGGCGACAAGGCTGCGGTCGAATCGCGCGTTGCGCAGATCAAGACCCAGATCCAGGACACCTCCTCGGATTACGACCGCGAGAAGCTGCAGGAACGCGTGGCCAAGCTGGCCGGCGGCGTTGCCGTGATCAAGGTGGGTGCGTCCACCGAAATCGAAATGAAGGAAAAGAAGGATCGCGTCGACGACGCCCTGCACGCTACCCGTGCAGCCGTTGAAGAAGGCGTGGTTCCGGGCGGCGGCGTTGCACTGGTCCGTGCGGTCACCGCGCTGGCCGGCCTGAAGGGCGCCAACGAAGACCAGAACCACGGCATCCAGATCGCCCTGCGCGCGATGGAAGCCCCGCTGCGCGAGATCGTCGCCAACGCCGGCGAAGAGCCGTCCGTCATCGTCAACAAGGTCAAGGAAGGCAGCGGCAGCTTCGGCTACAACGCCGCCACCGGTGAGTTCGGCGACATGCTGCAGTTCGGCATCCTGGACCCGACCAAGGTGACCCGTTCGGCGCTGCAGAACGCGGCCTCGATCGCTGGCCTGATGATCACCACCGAAGCCATGGTTGCCGAAGCTCCGAAGAAGGACGAGCCGGCCCTGGGCGGCGCCGGTGGCATGGGCGGCATGGGTGGCATGGGCGGCATGGACTTCTAAGGTCTGCGTTGTTCCCGATGAAGTGAAAAACCCCGCCGCAAGGCGGGGTTTTTTTGTGGGCGTTCCGCGCCCCTGCTGGACGTGGACCGTGCTCCACCTGTCAGCGCACGAATGCCTTCGTGGCCCCGTATTCCCAATCCCACGGCACCCCCGTCTCGCCCAGCACGAAGCGCACCAGTGCCGGAAAGGCCGCTTCGGCGCGCACATCGTTGCCCAGGATCACCACGCAGCGTTGGCCTTGTTCGACGCACACCAGCGTGTTGCCCACCGCATCGTCATGTCCGCCCTTGTAGAAGCCTGCACCTTGTGGGCCGGTGAATGTCACCACGCCCAGTCCCGCAGCCAGGTTTCTGCGCCGCTGCGCCACCGGCAGTTCCGGCTGCAGCGTCGGGAACTGGCTGGCGGTGGTGATCGGCAGCTGCGGCCGCACCAGCTCCCGGCGCATCGATGCCGACAGCCCCTGGCCACTGACATAGCCGGCCGCGAAATTGCCCATGTCGGCGATGGTCGTGTCCATCGAACCGGCGGCACGCACGCGGCTGCGTTCATCGTGCGGTTCCGTCGTGCCTTCGGCGGTCCAGCCGTCGGCCAGATTCGTGGCGAAATCCTCGCGCCACATCATGCTGGTGCGGGGCATGCCGAAGCGGTCGAATACGCGCTGCTGCATGAGCGTACCCACGTCCTGGCCCAGCCCGCGCTCCAGCACGAACTGCAGCAGGATCAGGCCTTCGCCGGAATAGCCATAGCGGCTGCCCGGATCGAAGTGGAATTTCAGTTTTCCGTCCGGCTCCAGGAATGCAAAATTGGCAAAGCCGCTGGCATGGTTGAGCAGCAGGCGCGGGGTCAGCCGGCGCCAACGTTCGTCGCCGGCCAGCACGGTGTAATCGGCGTACTTCTTCGGCTCGGCCGGATAGTCCGGCAGCGGTCTGTCCAGGGCGCTGGCGATGCTGGCATCCAGATCGATCACCTTGTCCTGTGCCAGCTGCGCGATCAGGTGGCCGAAGGCCATCTTGGTCAGCGATGCCGCATACATCACCGTGTCGGTCTGCAGCGGTTCGCCGGCAGCGTTGCGCTCGCCATAGGCGGCAACGTGCACGACCTTGCCACCGTCGACGACGGCCACTGCCATCCCGCGGGCGTGAGCCACCTGCATCAGGCGCTTGGCCTCGGCATCGATCCGGGCCGGGGAGGGCACGGGAGGGGGAGCGGCCATTACGGCGGCGGGGAACAGCGTCAGCAACAGCAGGACGGCACGGCGCATGCGTGGAACTCCTGGCGGGACGTGGCGCGATGCTACCGCAGCTTCGGCTGCTTTCAGCCCCCTGCGCGAGGAGTGTGCCCGGCCAGGCCCGGCGGCAGGCCCCGTAGATGTTGCGTTCCATCCCGTCATGAATATGATTAGGCACCTAAACATATTGGAAATCACCGTGCTTGAGGCAAAACATGGCGCCCTTCTGGATGAGGCCCGGCGACGTGGCCACGCCAATGTCGCCCTGCTGCATCTGTGCTTCCAGCTGCTGTCGCTGTCCTCGGCGATCGATCGCGACTGCGCCAGCCGGCTGGCGCCGTACGGGCTCAGTGAAGGCCGCTTCATCGTGCTGTTCCTGCTGCACGGTGCCGGTGGCACACTGCCGCCGCATGCGCTGGCCGAGCGTGCCGGCGTCACCCGCGCCACCATCAGCGGGCTGCTCGATGGCCTGCAGCGCGAAGGTCTGCTGCAGCGGCGCAGCGATGCGGACGATGGCCGTCGTCTGCAGATCGTGCTGACCGCGCAGGGCAAGCGCCTGGCCGAAGACCTCTTCAATCAGCACACGCAGTGGATCGCGGGCCTGTTCAATGGCCTGGACACTGCCGAGCAGGTGCAGCTCTCACAGCTGCTGGCCAAGGTGTGGCAGCACACCGGCGGCGGACGGAAGGACCTGCAGTGAGCGCAGCGATCAGCCCGGCGCGAAAGCATCAACTGGATACCGGGGCAGCCGCCAGCACGCATCTGGCGGAATGCCTGGCCGTGGATTTCGCGGTGTTGCTGCAGACCGTTGCGGTGCTGCCGGAGACTGCCATTCAATGCATGCGCGATGCTGCCAGCAAAGGCATTACCCAGCGCATGGTTCTGGCGGCAACGCTGTTGCGTGAGGCCAGCCAGGGTGATCCTGCACAGTGGCAGTCGCATGCATCCGACACCGTGCGCGGCTGGGCCTGCTACCTGATCGGTGGCGATGCCACCGCCTCCCTGCCGGTGAAGCTGGAGAAGATGCGCCCGTTGGCCGATGATCCGCATTTCGGCGTGCGCGAATGGGCGTGGCTGGCGCTGCGCACCGACATCGTTGCCGGGCCACTGCTGGCGCTTGAATGCCTGCAGCCGTGGACGCAGGAACCGTCCGCCCATCTGCGCCGGTTTGCCTGTGAAGCACTGCGTCCCCGTGGCGTCTGGGCGGCGCACATCGCTCTTTTCAAGCAGCATCCCGAACACGCGCATTCGCTGCTGGAGGCACTGGCGGATGATCCCGAACGCTATGTGCAGGACTCCGTCGGCAACTGGCTCAACGATGCCGGGAAGACCCAGCCGCAGTGGCTGCGTGACCTGTGCACACGCTGGCAACGCGAGCGCGACAGCCCTGCCAACGCCTACATCCGCAGGCGCGCACTGCGTTCACTGTGATCCGGCGGGTGCCGGCCCATGACCGGGCCATCGGGCCCGGTCACATTGCGCGGACGCGGCTAGTGGGGCTGCAGGCGTTCGGCCGCATGCGTGGCCAGCCCCAGGGATGCCAGCATCAACCCTTCCATCACCCGGTCGCTCACGTGATGTTCGGGCGCGGCATTCTGGCGGCAGCGTTCGGCGGCCAGCAGCACCTCCTGCACGATGCGCAGGCCGGCCAGTGCGCCATCGGCATCGGCCAGCATCATGCGTCGGCCGTTCGCTGGATGGCGCTCGGGCCAGGGTTGGCCATCGGCGGCCGCACCGCTGCCGATGCGTTGCAGGTGGGCGACCAGACTGTTGGGATCGAACGGCGCCTGATCGGCATTGGCCGGATCGGGGTGGGCACCGGGGAAGGGAACGTGTGGTGTGTTCATGGCGTGTGCTCCGTACAGGACAGACGACACCGCCACCGGAAGAGGTGGCGGACGGTACGTGGCGGCAAAGACCGGGAGATGCTGATACCGGCGGGCGCAAGCGCCCCCACGCACCGCCCGCCATGGAACGCGGACGGATTGCCAGCCGGCGCCGCGCAAGGCGACGCCGGCTGACAAGCGTAAACAACATCTCCTCGGGCTTTGCCGACCCGGCCACCCTTTTCCGGTGGCAAACCATCTTGAGCACATGTCCGCGTGGAATGCCAAGGCAGTACGCGACACGTCATGAACGCGGCGGAAGTATCGCATATGCCGTTGCCCGTATAACCGCGCATCGATCGCCTGCACGCCCCTTCCGGGCCGAAGGGTGGGAAGCCTGGAAGGAAGATCTCAACGCGGTGGCACCATCGGTCCAGTCGCGACACGATCGATCCGCACACCGGCACATGCGCTGGTGCGCCAGACGCGGTAAACAGTGCATTGCCCACGTCCACCCGCAGGGGAGTCGATCATGCAGAGCACGCTCCAGGTCACGCTGTTCGGCCCTCCCGGCGAGACTCCGGCGTTGCAGTTGCCGGATGTGGACGGGCCCTCGGTGGCGATACCGGAATCGACCCTGCGGCGGCTGGTCTCCGATCTCTACACGGCGCGGTCCCTGCTCAACCCCGAGCAGCTGGAGGAGGCGAGGCGGGAGCTGGACCAGGTGCTGGAGCGCTGGGCCGATATCCACGAGGGCCTGCTGCTGGACGTGGAAGTGCATGGCAGTCGCTAGATCGCCGTGCTGCTGAACCGCTTCCCCAGTTGCGGATGAAACATTTTGTGCTGCGCAGAAGCTGTGCTATCAATACATCCCATGAACGCAGCCGCTACCCGCTTTTACTGGTATTACTTTCCGAAGCCACTGGCGGAGGAAGGACTGCGCTCACCCTGAAGAAAGCTTCAGACGCATTCCCGAAAGCCGCCAGCGAACCTGGCGGCTTTTTTCATGCCGCCTCGCTGGGGACCCCCAACGTACCGGAGACCTCCCCCATGCCCCCCCATACCGACGACCTGCGCATCCGCACCATCGAACCGCTCGCACCGCCTGCCCAGCTGCTGGCGATGCTGCCGTGTGACGATGAAGCCTCCGACACCGTCAGTGCTTCGCGCGCGGCCCTGCACCAGATCCTGCATGGCCGCGACGATCGCCTGGCGGTCGTGGTCGGCCCGTGTTCGATCCACGATCCCAATGCGGCCATCGAGTACGCACAGCGCTTGAAGCCTCTGCGCGACGCGCTGGCCGGCGAGCTGGAGATCGTCATGCGCGTGTACTTCGAGAAGCCGCGCACCACGGTGGGCTGGAAGGGCCTGATCAACGATCCTGACCTGGACGGCAGCTTCCGGATCGACAAGGGCCTGCGCATTGCCCGCGGCCTGCTGCGCGACATCAACAAGCTGGGCCTGCCGGCCGGCGTTGAATTCCTCGACGTGATCTCGCCGCAGTACATCGCCGACCTGGTGGCATGGGGCGCGATCGGCGCACGCACCACCGAAAGCCAGGTGCACCGCGAACTGGCCTCCGGCCTGTCGTGCCCGGTGGGCTTCAAGAACGGCACCGATGGCAACGTCAAGATCGCGGCCGACGCGGTCGGCGCGGCCTCCAACCCGCATCACTTCCTGTCGGTGACCAAGCAGGGCGGTACCGCCATCGTTTCGACCACCGGCAACCCGGATTGCCATGTGATCCTGCGCGGCGGCAAGCAGCCGAACTACGACGCGGCCAGCGTGGCCGACGCCTGCCAGGCACTGGCCAAGGCCAGGCTGCCAACGCGGCTGATGATCGATGCCAGCCATGCCAACAGCCTGAAAAACCCGGAAAACCAGCCGAAGGTGATCGAAGACATCGCCGTTCAGTTGGAAGACGGCGAACAGCGCATCGTGGGTGTGATGATCGAGAGCCATCTGGTGGGAGGCCGGCAGGAACTGGTGGAAGGCCAGCCGCTGGTCTACGGGCAGAGCATCACCGATGGCTGCATCGACTGGGACACCACGGTGACGGTGCTAGAGCGACTGGCCGCGGCCGTGCGCGCCCGTCGCGAAGTGACAGTGTCAGAAGCCGCCTGAGCGCGGCATGTGTGTGGATGGCGGCCAGCGCCTGCGGGGGTGCGGCCGCGATCAGGGCCGGTCGGAGTTGGAGACCGGCCCGTCCGCACCGGCGATGCGCCTGGCGCTGCGCATGAGCGACAGCGCCAGGTCCATCGCCGGGGTGGTGCAGGGCACGAAGGGGAGCGCCGGGCCATGCCCGGCGAACACGCCATCGTTCAATGCACTTCGTCGTGATACACGAACTTCGGCATTTCCCAGCGGTAATGGATCGCCAGCAGGCGCAGGGCGAAGCCGCCCGCCAGGCAGCACAGGATGGCCGTGGCATCGGACACGTTCCAGTGCAGCAGCAGCAGATAGGCGGCGCCGGTCAGCAGCGCGATGATCGCGTACAGCTCCTTCTGGAAGATGAGCGGCACCTCGTTGCAGAGGATGTCGCGCAGCACGCCGCCGAACGCGCCGGTCAGCATGCCGGCGATCAGCACGATCGGCGTGGCATGACCGGCCTCGCGTGCGATCGAGCAGCCGATCAGGGTGAAGGCGATCAGGCCCAGGCCGTCGAGCACCAGGAAGGTGCGGCGGAAGTGGTGCATCCAGCGTGCGACCCAGGTGGCGATCAGCGCCGCGCACACGGTGAAGCCGAGGTACTCGGGATGTTTGACCCAGCCCAGCGGATAGTGGCCAAGCAGGATGTCGCGCAGTGAACCACCGCCGAGTGCGGTAACGCAGGCGATCATGACCACGCCGAACAGATCCATGCGGCGGCGTCCCGCGGACAGTGCGCCGGTCATGGCTTCGGCGGAAATGGCGATCAGGTAGATGATGGACAGCAACATGGAACAGGCTCCGGACGCGGTGGGGCCGGCCATGCGCGGACGCCGCCATTGCCTGCGCAATGACGGGATGACGATGACCGGTGCCGCTCCCGCTGTCCTTTTGCCTGAGAGTTCAGCGGCGTAGGCCGCGTGCCCCTTCGGCGGATCGTACCGGGCATGCCCGGTGACCTCTCTCCAGCTCGGCGAGTCGAATGCATGGTTGGTGGGATTCCAGCCCACCGGCCTGAGCGATCATGGGAGCCTGCGCCTTCGGCGGGCGCCAGCGCGGCGCCTCTCTCCTGCATTCGCGGGCAGTATATCCGCTGCGGTGCAGCACGGCATAATCCCGGCATGGCCCCCTCCCGCCGCCCGTGGTTCCTGTACCTGCTCGAATGCCACGATGGCAGCTACTACGCTGGCATCAGCACCGACGTGGACGCGCGTTTCGCCGCCCATCGCGCCGGCACCGGGGCGCGCTACACCCGGGCCCGCCCGCCGCTGCGCATCCTGGCCGTGCGTGAGTACCCGGACCGCGCCGCGGCTTCGCGCGCCGAGTGGCAGCTCAAACAGCTGCCGCGCGAGCGCAAGCTGGCGTGGCTGCAGGCATTGGATTCCGCATCTTTGTAGTGCCGTGCCCAACGTGGGGTCAGACCCCTTTCCGCAGGAAGGGGATCCGACCCCGTTGCAGACCTGCGCTACCGTTTCGGCCGGCGGTCATCCTGGTCATCGCCGAAGATGATGCGTGCGCTGCGCTGGTAGCTCCAGTACGCCACCGCCCAGTTCAGCAGCACCACGATGCGGTTGCGGAAGCCGATCAGGAAGAACACGTGCGCGGCCAGCCAGAACCACCAGGCCAGCACGCCCGACAGCTGCAGGCGCCCCAGGTGCACGATGGCGGCCATGCGGCCGATGGTGGCCAGGTTGCCGTAGTCCGCGTACTTGAAGGGCCCGGGCTCCGGCCTGCCGTGCAGGCGCGCGCGGATGACCTCGGCCACGTACTTGCCCATCTGCTTGGCCGCGGGCGCTACGCCGGGCACGGGCTTGCCATTGGCTTGGTTCACGGCGGCCAGATCGCCGGCCACGAACAGTTCCGGATGCCCGGGCAGGGTCAGGTCCGGCTGCACCTGCACGCGCCCGGCACGGTCCAGTGGCACGTCCAGCGTGCGCGCCAGCGGCGAGGCGGCCACGCCGGCCGCCCACACCACGGTGCGCGCCGGCACGAACTGGTCACCCAGCGTGAAGCCCTGGCTGTCGATGTTGCTCACCGGGGTTCCGGTCAGCACTTCCACACCCAGCTTTTCCAGCTGCCGGCGCGCCTTCAGCGAGAGCACTTCCGGGAACGAGGACAGCACGCGTGGACCGGCTTCCACCAGGCGCACCTTGGCGCTGGCCGGATCGATGTGGCGGAATTCATTGCGCAGCGTATGGCGCGCAATCTCGGCCAGGGTGCCCGCCAGTTCGACGCCGGTCGGGCCGCCGCCGACGACGGCAAAGCTGAGCCATGCCGCCTTCCTGGCCGGGTCCGGTTCGGCTTCGGCGCGCTCGAACGCCAGCAGCAGCTTGCGGCGCAGGGCAATGGCATCGTCGAGGGTTTTCAGGCCGGGCGCATCATCGGCCCACTGGTCGTTGCCGAAGTAGGCGTGAGTGGCGCCGGTAGCCAGCAGCAGGCTGTCGTAGTCCAGCGTGCTGCCGTCGGCCAGCCGCACCTGGCGGAGCTGCCTGTCGATGACCACGACCTCACCGAGCCGCACTTCCACGTTGCGCTGGTGGCCGAGGATGTGGCGCAGCGGTGCGGCGATGTCCGGCGCTGACAGGCCTGCAGTGGCGACCTGGTACAGCAGCGGCTGGAACAGGTGATGGTTGCGGCGGTCGACCAGGGTGATGCGGATGCGTTCGCGTGCCAGCGCACGGGTGGCCCAGAGGCCGGCAAAACCGCCGCCGACAACGACCAGGTGGGGAACGCGCTCACGACTCATCGACTCACTCCAGGGGGCATGGGGAACCGTCCGGCATCTTCGCACGGCGGCGGCCTGTCACGTCAGCGTGCGCGCGGATCGGCGATACTCGGATTCAGGCAACCGCCAGCGAGAGGCCCATGAGCGAACCGGAAAAGCGCATCGCCCTGTTGATCGATGCCGACAACGCGCCCGCATCGAAGATCGACGAAGTGCTGGCGGAGGTGGCCCGCTACGGCGTGGCCAATGTCCGCCGTGCCTACGGCAACTGGAAGAGCCCACGGCTGAAAGGCTGGGAGGCGGTGCTGCACGAGTACGCGATCCGGCCCATCCAGCAGTTCGCCTACAGCAAGGGCAAGAACGCCTCGGACATGGCCATGGTGATCGATGCGATGGACCTGCTGTACGCGCGCAACCTCGACGGCTTCGCCATCGTCTCCAGCGATGCTGATTTCACTCCAATGGTGATGCGTCTGTTGACCGACGGGGTGAAGGTGTATGGCTTCGGCGAAAAGAAGACGCCGGAACCCTTCGTCAATGCCTGTTCCAAATTCACCTATCTGGAAGCACTGGGCCAGGCCCATGCCAGCGTGCCGGAAGTGGAACAGGGCACGGCAGAGCCGGGTGCCATCGAGCCGGCCACCGGTGAAACGGGCAGCGGCGACGAAGTGCGCCCGCGCAAGAGCGGCGCGGAAATGCGCAGCGATACACGTCTGGTGAAGATGCTGCGCCGCGCCGTGTCCGCAGCGGAAGGCGAAGACGGCTGGTCGCACCTGGGGCCGGTGGGCAGCCAGATCGCCAACCAGGCCTCGTTCGATTCGCGCAACTATGGCTATGGAAAGCTGAGTGATCTGCTGGCGGCGATCGGCCTGTTCGAACTGAAGAAGGATGGCAAGTCATCCTACGTGCGCGCGCTGCCGAAGAAGAACCGGTAGCGCCGGGCCATGCCCGGCCGACGCCCCCGCGCATCATTCCGCACGCCCACATGTACACCGATCAGGCGTATCGTTGCCGCTCGCATTGCCCGCAAGGAATACCCGCATGTTGAAGATCTGGGGCCGTCGCAATTCCAGCAACGTCCGCAAGGTGCTGTGGTGTGCCGAAGAGATCGGCCTGCCCTACGAGTCCATCGAAGTGGGCGGCAGCCACGGTGGCACACAGACGCCGGAATACCTGGCGATGAACCCCAACAGCCTGGTGCCGGTGATCGAGGACCACGGCCTGCCGCTGTGGGAGTCCAACGCCATCGTGCGTTACCTGAGCGCGCGCTACGCGCTGGGGACACTGTACGCGGAGGATCCGATGGAACGTGCACAGGCCGAGAAATGGATGGACTGGAGCACTTCGCGGATGGCGCCGCTGTACAGCGATCTGATCTGGGGCATCATGCGCACCGCGCCGGCAGACCGCGACGAATCGCGCATCAATGCCGCCATCGTGCGCGCCGCCGATTACCTGGCGATGGCCGATGCGACGCTGGCCACGCAGCCGTGGCTGTCGGGCGCGACATTCGCGATGGGCGACATCCCGTTGGGTTCACTGGTGTACGCCTGGTATGAACTGCCGATCCAGCGTCCGGACCTGCCCCACCTGGCCGAGTGGTACGCCCGGCTGCGTGAGCGACCCGCTTACCAGCGCGGCGTGATGTCACCGCTGACGTAAGCGGGAGCCGCGCGCGGTAACGGTAGCGCCGGGCCATGCCCGGCGGATTCTGCATGCATTCAATACAGATCCGTCGGATCCACATCCAGCGACCAGCGCACCTTGCGGGCTTCCGGCAAGGCATACAGCTGCGGTACCAGCTGCGCCAGCACGCCGTGCAGAGGCGGGCGCTGTGCCGATGAGAGCAGCAGCTGCGTGCGCTGGTAGCCGGCCCGGCGCGGCATCGGTGCCGGCATCGGTCCGTACGCCTCCACCAGCGCCTGTTCGCCCAGCAGTCGCCGTGCAGCCAGCAGGAACGCGTTGGCGTGCTCCACCTGCTGCGCTTCGGCACGCATCAGTGCCAGATGCGCGAATGGCGGGAAGCCGGCGGCCTGCCGCTGGTTCAGCTCGGCCTGCGCGAACGGGTGGTAGCCGCCGTTGACCAGCGTCTCCAGCAGGGGATGACCCGGATGGTGGGTCTGCAGCCACACCTCGCCCGGATCGCGGGCGCGCCCGGCGCGGCCGGCGACCTGGATCAACTGCTGCGCGAGTTTCTCGCTGGCGCGGAAGTCGGCCGAGAACAGGCCCTCGTCGATGCCGACCACCACCACCAGCGTGAGTCTGGGCAGATCGTGGCCCTTGGCCAGGATCTGCGTGCCGACCAGGATGCCGGCCTGGTCCCCCAGCTTGGCCAGCTGCTGTTCCAGCGCATCGCGGCGGGCGGTGGTGCCGCGGTCGATGCGCACCACCGGGTACTCGGCGAAGGCGGCGGTGAGGTGCTCCTCCAGCCGCTCGGTGCCGATTCCCTGTGGCTGCAGGGCCAGGCTGCCGCAGGCGGGGCAGGCCAGTGGCGCCGGTTGCCGCGCACCGCAGTGATGGCACTGCAGGCGACGGCCGCCGCCATGCACGGTCATCGGCGCGTCGCAGCGCTGGCACGGCGCGGTCCAGCCGCAGTCATGGCACAGCAGTACCGGTGCGTAACCACGCCGGTTCTTGAACACCAGCACCTGCTGGCCGCGCTGCAGGTGCTCGCCGATGCCGGCCAGCACTTCGGCCGAAAGACCGTCCTGCAGGGGACGTTTGCGCACATCGAGGATGCGCACGCGTGGCGGCCGCGCGTCGCCGGCACGCTGCTTCAGGCGCAGGTGCAGGTAACGACCGGCATAGGCGTTGTGCAGGGTTTCCAGCGACGGTGTCGCGCTGCCCAGCAGCACGGGAACCCCCAGTGCCTTGGCCCGCACCAGGGCGAAATCGCGCGCGTGGTAGCGGATGCCGTCCTGCTGCTTGTAGCTGCCGTCATGTTCCTCGTCCACGATCAGCAGGCCGGCCTGCGGCAGCGGCGTGAACACCGCCGAGCGGGTGCCGACGATCACCCGCGCTTCGCCGCGCGAGGCCGCTGCCCAGACGCGCGCGCGCTCGTTGTCGTTCAATCCCGAATGCAGCGCATGCACGGCGATGCCCAGGCGGCCGCGGAAACGCGCCAGGGTCTGCGGCGTCAATCCGATTTCGGGCACCAGCACCAGCGCCTGCCGGCCTTGGGCCAGGCAGTGGATGATCGCCTGCAGGTAGACCTCGGTCTTGCCGCTGCCGGTCACCCCATCAAGCAGGAAGGGCTGGAAACCCTCCGCGGCGTTGATCGCGGCAACCGCTTCGGCCTGGTCCGGATTGAGGGTCGGGCCGGGCAGCGGTTGCGCGTGCTGTGGCGCCACGCTCAGTGCAACGCGCTCGGCCAGTGCGCGCTTGCCGAGACTGCGCGCCGCGCTGCGCCAGTCCTCCATGCGCGCCCCCAGCACGTCCTCGTCCACGACGGCGTCGGCCAGCAGTTCCGCCAACTGCCGCGGGCGGCTGCCTGCGCGCAGCGTGCCGCGCTGCGCGTGGCCTGCGGCGGTCAGCTGCCAGCCCCAATGATGGGTGTCGGGCAGGGCTTCGCCGTGCCGCAGCGGCCCCGGCAGGGCCGTGCTCAGCACTTCGCCCAGCGGCGCGTGGGTGTATCGGGCCAGCCATTGCAGGCTCTGCCACAGTTCGCCCTGCAGCAGGGGCGCGGGGTCGCACCACGCGAGCGCCTGACGCAGGCCCTGGCCGTCGTCGGCCTGGCCGTGGCCGGCCACCACGCCGATGAGTTCGCGGTTGCCGAACGGCACCTTCACCCGGCAGCCGACCGCCACGTCCGGGGCATCGCCCTGCGGCGACAGATAGTCGAACAGGCGGGGCAGGGGGACGGGCAGGGCGACCTGCAGGGTCGGAATCGGGTCGAGCATCGGGGCAGTGTAACGGGCCGTGTGCACGCGCATGCCGCCCGGAAGGCCCACACGGGGGACGTCGCCGAATCATAAATGTCACCTAAATATCGGTGTCCATTGGAGATTCAGTCTTATCCACACGTTCTGTGGATAACACTGTGCGTTACCGGTCAACGGCTGCGCAGGACGCCGATGGCGACGGCCTCGCCCTTGGGTTGGTCAAAAAATCGCCATACTTTAAAATGTATTAAAATCAATATGTTATGTGTGAAACATTGCTGAAACAGAGTGAATTCAGCGAGATGTCGCGGTTTTGCCGGGCGCCAGCGTGGTGCTGTGCACAACCTGCAGCATGAAGTGCCCACGGACGCAAGTCCTGCCGGGCGCCGATGGCCTGCCGCTATCATGCCGGCAGACCTCTGGAGTGACCGATGACCGCTGTGCCCGCCCCTGTTTCCTCGACCGCGGCCGGTGCGCTGTCGGCGTTTCTGCGTGGCGTAGAGCGCCGCGCCCTGGTGGTGGCGGAGCTGCAATGCGGCGACCCGGCCCGGGCCGAGCAGACCCTGGTGGCGGTGATGCGCGCCTTCTCGGCCGTTGCCAGCGATCTGCCGATGGCACAGTGGCCGACCCGCTTCTGGACCCTGCTGGGGCAGCGGCAGGCACTGCGCGAGCCGGCCCCGGGCCAGTGGCCGCCGGCACTCGCCGCATTGGGCGGCATGGCACCGCTGCCACGGCTGGCCCTGCTGCTGCGGGTGGGCGGCAGCCTGGATGAGAACATCGCCACGCGGGTACTCGATCGTGATGAGGCCGGCTACCAGCAGCTGCTGGCCGATGCCTGCCCGCGTGATGCCCAGGGTCAGCCGGATGCCGTTGCCTGGCGCGGCCTGGCCGAACAGGTGCAGCAGCGCATCCGCGACCTGCCGGCGCAGCGCCTGCAGCAGCTGCAGCAGCCGGCAGCTGCCACCCGCAGCAATCCGCAGGCGCCGACGTCCAGCTGGAGGGCACCGCAGCGCGATGAACGGAGCGCTGCCAGCCCCCGGCGCCGGCGCCCCGATGCCCGACCGCGTTGGCGCGGGCCGGCGATCCTGCTGCTGACGGTGGCGGTACTGCTGGCGGCCGCTCTGGGCTGGCGCCATTGGAGCGGTCGGTCGCTGGTGAGCGATGCGCCGCTACCGGAGGGGGTGGTTGCCGAGGCCGGCCCGGTCACGGTCGAGGCGCTGCCGCCAAGCACGGTCGCTGCCACGCCGCAGGCGGACAGCGCCCCGGCCAGCGATGACGCAGCGATGCTGGCCGACCGCGATTATCCGTTGCTGGCCGAGGCCGATCTGTATGCCTGGACGGCCGCCGGTGGTCCGCTGCCGGTGGACGAATCGCAAACCAAGCCGAGCCGGCCAGAGCCGGCCAGCGCAGTGCTGGAAACCGCCGCCGCCGATGAATAAGTCCGTGATCACCAGCCTGCTGCTGGCCATCCCGTTGTCGCTGTCCGCAACGCCCCAGACCCTGAACGTTCCACTGCCACCCGCGCCGGCGGCCACGCCCCCGGTCCCGCCATCGGCGGCACCCACCGCGTTCGCCCAGCTCGACGCGCAGCAGCAGCGGCAGCGCCGCGCCGACTACGCCGCTTGGCGCGCGCTGCCGGAAAGCGAGCGCGAACGCATCCGTCAGGCGGCCACGCGGTTCGCCGCACTGCCGGCCACACAGCAGGAGCGCCTGCGCTCGCAATTCCAGGCACAGGACCAGGCATTCCGCGATGGCTGGCGGCTGGGGCCGCAACTGGGCGTGGAGTTTCCCAAGCTGCATGGGCTGTTCGGCTTCCTGCCACCGCAGCAGCGCGACAGTGCACTGGCCGTGCTGCACCAGCTCAGCCCGGCACAGCTGGCGCAGTTGGCGCTGGTGGCCCAGCGCACGCCGCCGCAGGAACGCGATGCGGTGCGCAGCGCGTTCCTCGCCGTACCTGCTGCGGAACGAGACGCCTGGCTCAAGCGCCAGGCCGGCCAGTAAGCGCGCGGTCAAACCCAGCGTTCACGCCATGTCATGGGAATGAACGCACCGCGCGCGTAAGATGACGGCCCGCAACCCGGTGCCTGTGCCCTTCGCGCGCAACCGCAGTTCGCGTTCTGCATCCCATGTCCAACGCAACCTCCACGCCGCGCTTCAGCAAGGAAGTCGGCGCCACCGGTCTGCTCGCCCTGCCGCTCGTGCTCGGGCATGTCTCCACCGGCCTGATCTCCTTCGTCGACAACGTGATTGCCGGTCATCACGCCACCTCAACCCTGGCGGCCGTGACCATCGGCACCGCCCTGCTCTGGCTGCCGATGCTGATTCCGATCGGCACGCTGATCTCGCTGACCGCCTCGGTATCACAGCTGCACGGTGCCGGCCGCGAGCGCGAGATCGGCCCGCTGTTCCGGCAGGCGTTGTGGCTGGCGCTGGGCCTGGGCCTGATCATGTTCACCTTCCTCACGGTGGTGCCGCCGCTGCTGCCCGCCTTCGGCATCGCGCCGGACATCGTGCCCGGCGCAACAGCGTTCCTGCACGCGGTGCGCTGGGGCGGGCCGGCGCTGACGCTGTACTTCTGCATGCGCTATCTCAGCGAGGGCATGCACTGGACGCTGCCGACCATGTTGATCGGCTTCGGCGGCCTGGTGGTGCTGGCGCCGATGGGCTACGTGCTGGCCAACGGCAAGCTGGGCTTCCCTGAGCTGGGTGCCGAGGGCCTGGGCATCGCCTCGGCGGTGATGATGTGGTTGCAGGCCAGCGCATTTGCCCTCTATCTGTGGCGTACCCGGCGATTCGCCCATCTGCAGCTGTTCTCGCACTTCGAGTGGCCGCGCTGGAAGGCGATCTGGGACCTGCTGCGCACCGGTCTGCCGATCGGCATCACCGTGCTGATGGAAGGTGGGTTGTTCATCGTCACCGCGCTGCTGATCGGCCGCCTCGGCGCCAACGAGGCGGCAGCCCACCAGATCGCGATCAACGTGGCACAGCTGTGCTTCATGATCCCGATGGGCGTGGCCGAGGCCACCACGGTGCGCGTGGGTCATGCGGTGGGGCGGGGTGATGGCTTCGGTGTGCGTCGTGCAGCCTGGGCCGGCTACGCGATCATCATGGGCACACAGACGTTGTCCGCGCTGGTGCTGCTGTTCGGCCACGATGCCATCGTCGGGGTGTACACCAACGATCTGGCGGTGGCCGGCCTGGCCTCCACGCTGCTGCTGTACGCGGCCACCTTCCAGTTCCCGGACGGCATCCAGGTGCTGTCGGCCGGTGCTCTGCGCGGCCTGAAGGACACCCGCGTGCCGATGTTCATCGCCATGTTCGCCTACTGGGGCCTGGGCATGCCGCTCGGCGCCGGGCTCGGCCTGGGGCTGGGCATGGGCCCGCAGGGCATGTGGATCGGTCTGATCGTCGGTCTCACTGCCGCCGCCATCCTGATGGGCTGGCGCCTGCGTCGCAGCAGCCAGCGCATCGGCCAGTCCGCGCTGTCCTGACCCTCCGCCCGTCACCCCGTGACGGGCGATCCCCTGACTTGTGTCCGATGCCGCCTCACACGGCACCGGCTATGCTGGTACCACGGCAAGAAGCCATCCGGAGCGCTCCATGAATCAACCCGTGCCCCCGCTGCCCCAGGCGCGTCGCAATCCCGTCGCCAGTTTCTTCATCGGGCTGTGGGACGTCATGAATTTCACCCGCCGGTTGATCCTCAACCTGGTGTTCTTCGGCCTGCTGTTCCTGCTGCTGGTGGTGTTCGTCATCGCTGCCGGCATGGGCGCCGGCGCCAGCAAATCGCTGCAGGACCGCACGACCCTGGTGATCGCACCGGAAGGGCGCCTGGTCGAGCAGTTCAGTGCCGATCCGGTCAGCCGTGCGCTGGCCAAGGCCGTGGGCGACAACAGTGCCGAAGAGGTCCAGCTGCGTGACCTGATCCGGGTGATCGAGTCGGCGCGCGACGACAAGAAGATCGAGCGCGTGGTGCTGGAACTGGACAAGCTGCAGCCCTCCGGCTTCGCCTCGCTGCGTGAAGTCGCCGCCGCGCTGCAGAGCCTGCGCGCATCCGGCAAGCAGCTGGTGGCCTACAGCGAAAGCATGGGCCAGTCGCAGTACCTGCTGGCTGCGCAGGCCGACGAGGTCTACCTGGATCCGATGGGATCGGTGATGCTCGAGGGTCTGGGCCGCTACCGCCAGTACTTCCGCTCCGGCCTGCAGGACAAGCTGGGCGTGGACGTGCACCTGTTCAAGGTGGGCGAGTACAAGTCCGCGGCCGAGCCCTATGTGCTCGATGCCGCTTCGCCGGCGGCCAAGGAAGCCGACCTGTACTGGATGAACGACGTGTGGCAGCGCTATCTGGGCGACATCGCCAAGGCGCGCCGGCTGGATCCGGCGCAGCTGGCCGCCGGCATCGATACGCTGCCCGAGGGCGTGGCGGCTGCCGGTGGCGATCTGGCCAAGTTCGCCCTGCAGCAGAAGCTGGTGACCGCGCTGAAGACCCGCGAGGAGTTCGAAGACCTGATGATCGAACGCGGCGTGGCCGATGAAGACGCCGAGGGCGGCTTCCGCAATGTCGATTTCGGTCGCTACATGGCCCTGCTCGATGCCCGCCGCAGTCCGGTGGATGCACGCCCGCAGGTGGCCGTGGTGGTGGCCGCCGGCGAGATCAGTGGCGGTGATCTGCCGGCCGGCCGCATCGGTGGTGAGTCCACGTCGGCGCTGCTGCGCGCTGCGCGCGACGACGAGCAGGTCAAGGCCGTGGTGCTGCGCGTGAATTCGCCGGGTGGCGAAGTGTTCGCCTCCGAGCAGATCCGCCGTGAAGTGGTGGCCCTGCAGGCCGCCGGCAAGCCGGTGGTGGTGTCGATGGGTGACCTGGCCGCGTCCGGTGGTTACTGGATCAGCATGAATGCCGATCGCATCTACGCCGATCCCTCGACCATCACCGGTTCGATCGGCATCTTCGGCATGATCCCGAACTTCAGCCGCGCGCTGGACAAGATCGGCGTGCATACCGATGGTGTCGGCACCACGCGCTTCGCCGGTGCGTTCGACGTCACCCGGCCGATGGATCCGGCGGTGGGCCAGGTCATCCAGACGGTCATCAACAAGGGCTACGCCGACTTCACCGGACGTGTCGCCGAAGCACGCAAGAAGCCGGTCGAGGCCATTGATGAGGTGGCCCGTGGCCGTGTCTGGAGTGGCGCGCAGGCAAAGGAACGTGGCCTGGTCGATGCCTTCGGTGGCCTGAAGGACGCCGTGGCCGATGCCGCCAGCCGCGCCAAGCTGGGCGGCGAAGACAAGTTCCGCGTGCGTTACATCGAAAAGGCCGCGACCCCGTTCGCGCAGTTCGTCAGCGGGTTTGCCGGCAGCCGTACCGGTGCCTGGATGCTGTCCGATTCGGGCGTGGCGCGGATGATGCTGGCGCGCACGATGCCGGAAGTGGATACCCAGCTGCGCTTCGTCGAGAACGCCGCGCGCGAGAAGGGTAACGGCGCTCCGGTAAAGACCCTGGCGTACTGCTTCTGCGGGTTCTGAGCACAGCCAGCCACGCGTAGCGTGGATCGACGGAAAACGCCCGGCCCTTGGCCGGGCGTTTTCGTTTGGCGGCGCTCCGCTGACAGCGCCATCGCGGCGATCAGCGCGCTGCGTCGGCTTCCGCGCTGCGCTCGCGCTCGGCGCCATCATCGACGGTCTTCTGCACGGCGCGCGCGCGATCGATCGGTTGCTGCGCTGCACGGGCCAGGGCCTGGGGTTCCGGCGGCCGTTCCGGGTCGGGTGCCGGTGGGCGTTGGCAGCCGGCCAGCAACACAGTCGCCGACAGCAGTGCGGACAGGATCAGGATGCGCATGGTGGCTCTCCACGACGGGCGTACGGCCAGTGTGGCACCCCCGGCAGCGGTGTGCCGTGAGCGCGTATCCTTTCTGCATCGGAACACAGCGGGCGCAGCCCGGGAGGACACATGACCCAGCAACGGTGGCGACTGGACGGGCAGACCGCACTGATCACCGGCGCCAGCGCCGGCATCGGCCTGGCCATCGCGCGTGAACTGGCCGGCTTCGGTGCCGACCTGATGATTGTCGGGCGCGACATCGACGCGCTGGAAACCGCGCGCGACGAGCTGGCCGACGCCTATCCCGACCAGCAGGTGCGTGCGCTTGCCGCCGACGTCTCCGACGACGAGGATCGCCGGCAGATCCTGGACTGGGTCGAGGACCATGCCGATGGCCTGCACGTGCTGGTCAACAATGCGGGCGGCAACATCACCCGCCCCGCCATCGACTATACCGAGGACGAGTGGCGCGGCATCTTCGAGACCAATCTGTTCTCGGCGTTTGAACTGTCGCGCTATGCGCATCCGCTGCTGGCACGTCACGCGTCGTCGGCCATCGTCAACGTCGGCAGCGTCTCCGGCCTGACCCATGTGCGCAGTGGCGTGGTGTACGGCATGAGCAAGGCGGCGATGCACCAGATGACCCGCAACCTGGCCGTGGAATGGGCCGAGGATGGCATCCGCGTGAACGCGGTGGCGCCGTGGTACATCCGCACGCGCCGCACCTCCGGGCCGTTGTCCGACCCTGACTACTACGAGGAAGTCATCGATCGCACGCCGATGCGCCGCATCGGTGAGCCGGAGGAAGTCGCCGCGGCCGTGGGCTTCCTGTGCCTGCCGGCGGCGAGTTATGTCACCGGCGAATGCATCGCCGTGGACGGCGGCTTCCTGCGCTACGGGTTCTGACCGTCACCGCGTTGGGCCCGCGCCACGCCGGCAGGTTCTCACCCCGGTACCGGGCAGTCGCTGGCCTCGAGCACGGCCTGCAGACGCTCGCGCTCGCTGCGCGCAGCGTCGACGTTCTCCGGCGCGGCGAAGCGCTCACGCCCCCGGGCGTCGCGCAGGCGCTGCTGCCAGCTGCCGCAGCGCTGGATCTCAGGAACTTCCTCGCAGCGGTCGCGCACCACTTCGCAGCTGGCGGCATTGGCCGGGGTGACGCCGCCAAGACCCTGTACGTCGAGCAGCACGCAGTGCGGCGGCGCCGCCTCGTACTCGTGCAGGTAGCGGCTTCCTTCCTCGCTGCTGCACTGGAAGATCGGCGGCAGCGGCGCCCGTGGCGCGCTGTTGCTGCCGCTTGCCGGGTCCGTCGGCGGCGGCAGCGCTGCGCTGTCCAGAATGGCGTCGCCGCCGCCAGCGGGTTCAACCATGCCCGCTTCCATGATGGTGCGCGCCTGGTCGAGCCGGCGCGGCGTGTCCGCCGCTGCCGGCGACGGCACTGCCGACGGGACGAGCTCCGAATGCTGGCCGAAGGGCGGCTCCACGCGCGGTGCCGGCGTCGCTGCTGGCGCCGGTACCCGCTGGATCTGCTGCGTGCTGCCTTCGGGGCAGGGCGTGCGCTGCAGGGTGGGAACGTCACTGCTGCCGAATGTGCAGCGGTAGATCACCAAGTCCTCGGCGAGCGCGTTTGCGGGCAGCAGCGCCAGAACCAGCCAGAGTGCTTTTCTCATGCGTGCAGCCTACACGGGCAGGGGCTCAACGCCCGCAGTCGCGCGACAGGCGCGCATCGATACCGCGCTGTTCGTTGCTGATCGCGGTGCGCTCGCTCTGCAGCGCGCTGTTGTAGCGGCGGTCCAGCTCCCAGCGGCGATCGCGCAGGCGCGAACAGACTTCCTGCGGCGGCAACGCATGGCAGGTGTCGCGGACCAGGATGTTGCCTGCCGGCACCTGCACGCCGACGCCGACCGCAGGTGGCCGGTAGATCGGCGGACCTCCGGCCGATGCGCCCGTGGCCGGGCGGGGCCCGGGATGGCCTGGCCCGAAATGGCCGCGTGGCGACCAGACCGTGGTCCACAGCGGGACCCAGCGTGGATTGCCTTCGTTGCTGTCGCTGGTGTAACGCTCGCCGTCGGCGGTAACGCATTCGTACATCGGTTGCGGAGGCTGGATGTAGACGTGCCGGACCTCGCGCTCGATCACGGCCGGCGGCGTGCGGGTTGCGGGCGCGGCGTCGCTGCGCACCCCCTGCGGCGCCGGGTCACGCGGCCGCTGCAGGTCGCGTACTTCCTGGCGGCCGCTGCTGCACGGCGTGTCCTGCAGTGCCACGGCGCCATTGCTGCCGACACAGCGGTAGACACGCACATCGTCGCCGGCGGTGGCGGTCAATGGAAGCAGCAGGCTCAGGCAGAGGGCGGCGCGCAGCGGGCTCATGGAGGCAGCGTGCGGGATCCGGCGGAGCGGCGCAATCCGCGCGTCCACGGGCGGCGGCTTAGGATCGCAGGACGTTGCCGCTGAGCGCATCGCGGATCGGCGTCGGCTGGGCCAGGCCGCCGGTCGGGCCGTCCAGGATGCCGTCCAGCAGGCGCAGCAGGCGCGGATCCAGTTCCTCGCGGCTGCGTGCCGGTGGCTCGCCGGCCAGGTTGGCGCTGGTGGAGACCAGCGGCCCGCCCCACGCTTGGCACAGGGCGGCCACCAGCGGGTGGGCGCTGATACGCACCGCGATACCGCTGTGTTCGCCGGTGATCCAGCCTGGCGCGCGTGATCCGGCCGGAAGAATCCAGGTATTGGCGCCGGGCCAGCTGGCCAGCACTGCACGCTGGCGCTCGTCGGGCAACGCCTGCAGGCGTACCCAGCCTTCCAGCTGCGCCAGCTCGGCGGCCACCAGGATCATGCCTTTCTCGATCGGCCGCTGCTTCAGCCGCAGCACCGTGTGCACCGCCGCTTCGTGCGACGGGTCGCATCCCAGGCCCCAGACCGCTTCAGTGGGGTAGGCGATCACGCCGCCGGAGCGCAGCAGGGTGACGGCAGAATCCAGGGTAAGTTCTTTCATGGTGGCGACCGGCCCGGCATGGGCCTTCATTATCCTCCCACCGCGTGCAGATGGGGTGGACCGGCGCCATCGAGGCGGCGACGGACCGGGCACTGTCCGCGCCCGACCGGTGGCCGGGCGCTGTCCCGCATCAGGCCTTCTTGACGACCTTCTTGGCCGCTTTCTTCGCCGGGGCCTTCTTGGCGGCGGCCTTCTTTGCCGGCGCCTTTTTCGCGGCCGCCTTCTTGGCCGGTGCCTTCTTGGCCACTGCCTTCTTCGGCGCGGCTTCCTTCTTCACCGCCGCCTTCTTGGCCGGTGCCTTCTTGGCAGCGGCCTTTTTCGCGCCGAAGCCCTTGCGCACCGGCTTGCCGGTTTCTTCCATCAGCTGCTGCACTTCGGCCAGCGTCAGCGAGGCGGGCTCGCGGTCCTTGGGAATCTTGCCGTTCATCCTGCCATCGCTGATGTACGGGCCGAAGCGGCCATTCAGCACCTGGATGTCGCTGCCTTCGAATTCCTTGATGATCCGGTTGCGCGCGATCTCTTCCTTCTCTTCGATCAGGAAGACGGCGCGGGCCAGGTCGATGGTGTACGGGTCGTCTTCCTTCTTCAGCGAGGCATAGGTGCTGCCACGCTTGGCGAACGGGCCGAAGCGACCAATGCCGACACTGACCGGTTCGCCCTTGTCCTCACCCAGTGCGCGCGGCATCAGGAACAGCTCCAGCGCGTCTTCCAGGGTGATGGTGTGCATCGACTGGCCCGGGCGCAGCGAAGCGAACTTCGGCTTCTCCTCGGCATCTTCGGCGGTGCTGCCGATGGCGGCGTACGGCCCGAAGCGACCCAGGCGCACGCTGACCGGCTTGCCGGTCTTCGGGTCGGTGCCAAGCTCGCGCGCACCACTGGCTTCGGCACGATCAACCGATTCCTTCTTGTCCTCGACCAGCTCCTTGAACGGCTCCCAGAAGCGTGACATCAGCGGGATCCACTCTTCCTCGCCGCGCGAGACGGCGTCCAGCTCGTCTTCAAGCCTGGCGGTGAAGTCGTAGTCCACGTACTGGGTGAAGTGGCTGGACAGGAACTTGGACACTGCACGGCCGACGTCGGACGGACGGAAGCTGCGACCTTCCATCTCCACGTACTTGCGGAACAGCAGGGTCTGGATGATCGAGGCGTAGGTCGAGGGACGACCGATCCCGTACTCTTCCAGCGCTTTGACCAGTGCCGCTTCGGTGAAGCGGGGCGGCGGCTGGGTGAAGTGCTGCTCGGCCAGGATGCGTTCCAGCGGCACGCGGTCGCCGGGCTTCATCGCCGGCAGCTTGCGGCCTTCGTCCTCGTCTTCGGCGCTCTTGCTGTCCTTGCCTTCCTCGTACACGGCCAGGAAGCCGGGCACGACCACGGTGGTGCCACTGGCACGGAAGACGTGTTCGCTGCCGGCCGACAGGTCGACGCTGACGGTGTTGAGCGTGGCCGGAATCATCTGGCACGCTACCGCGCGCTTCCAGATCAGTTCGTACAGCCTGCGCTCGTCGTCGGTCAGGAACCGCGACACCTGCGCCGGCGTGCGCAGCGCCGAGGTCGGTCGCACCGCTTCGTGCGCTTCCTGGGCGTTCTTGGACTTGGTCTGGTAGGTGTTGGGCTGGTCCGGCAGCGAAGCGATGCCGTAATCGCGGGCGATCACGTCGCGGATTTCCGCCAGCGCATCCTGCGACAGGTTGACCGAGTCGGTACGCATGTAGGAGATCAGGCCGACCGTGCCTTCATCGCCGATCGCCACGCCTTCGTACAGCTTCTGCGCCACCTGCATGGTCTTGCGGGTGGTGAAGCCGAGCTTGCGCGAGGCTTCCTGCTGCAGGGTGGAGGTGGTGAACGGCGGTGCCGGGCGGCGCTTGCGCTCCTTGCTGGCCACGTCGGTGACGTGCAGCGAGCCCTGCGCGGCCTGCTGGATGCGCAGGCGGGCGGCCTCGGCTGTGTCGCCGTCGGTGATGGTGAACTGTTCGAACTTCTGTCCGTCCAGCTTCACCAGCTTGGCATTGAAGTGCTGCGACGGGTGCGCGCATTCGGCGGCGATGGACCAGTATTCGCGTGCGATGAAGGCTTCGATCTCTTCCTCGCGCTCGACGATCATGCGCAGTGCCGGGCTCTGCACGCGGCCGGCGGACAGGCCGCGCTGGACCTTGCGCCACAGCACCGGCGACAGGTTGAAACCGACCAGGTAATCCAGCGCACGGCGTGCCTGCTGGGCGTCCACCAGATCGCTGGCGATGGCCCGCGGCTGGTTGATCGCTTCCTTGATGGCGCGCGGGGTGATCTCGGTGAAGACCACGCGCTGCATCGGCTTGTCCTTGACCAGCCCGCGCTCCTTCAGGATCTCGGCGATGTGCCAGCTGATCGCCTCGCCTTCGCGGTCCGGGTCGGTCGCCAGCAGGATGTCATCGGCGCCCTTGGCCGCCTTGGCGATCGCATCGACATGCTTTTCGTTCTTGTCGATCACGTCGTAGTGCATGGCGAACCCGTTGTCCGGATCGACCGCGCCTTCCTTCGGGATCAGGTCGCGCACGTGCCCATACGAGGCCAGGACGGTGTAGTCCTTGCCGAGGTATTTGTTGATCGTCTTGGCCTTGGCCGGCGATTCGACGATGAGCAGGTGCTTGGGCATGGCAGCAGTGTCTGTGGGGCGAGCCGCAGGGGAGGGGCCGCTAGGGTGGAGCAAACGGCCGCATTAGTGAAGCGGCCACGGGCAAATCCATAAACTGAACGCCCGGTTGGGTGCCGGGCGTTCAGGTTTCCTTATTAGAGGAATCACGCCCGGACGCTCCATGTCAAGCGCCCAGGCGTGAGGATGGCCGGTCAGGAGGCCATCTTGGCGATGAATCCGATGGCCGCCACCATCAGCACCAGGCCGGCCAGGGCCAGCAGGGCGGTGATGACCAGGACGGCGATGGTGACCACGCCCAGCTCGCGGCGTTGCAGCTGCGGCTGGTCGGTGAAGGCCCAGCGGTCCACCACCAGGGTGTCGCACATCATGTCGTGCAGGCCCTGCTTGCGCTCGGTGAACGCGGCCATCAGGTAGCCGATGCACAGGATCAGGCCGCTCAGCACGGCGGCCCAGTAGCGTCCGAAGGCACGTCCCACGGTCAGCCGGTCACCGTTGCTGCGCACGACCTTGATGCCGACGGCCATCTTGCCCAGGGTGGCACCGCCGCGCGAGGCGTGGAACCAGGTGTAGTACACCATGGAGATCACCAGGTTGAGCAGGCCGCTGACCAGCTGGCCCATGATCTCGATGGCCGACTCGCCGCTGCCGGCGGCCCCCATGCCCGCACCCAGTGCCAGGGCGGAAATGACGCCGATGATCGTGCCGGGGATGAGCAGCACGAAGTAGTCGATCACATAGGCAGCCACGCGCTTCCAGAAGCCTGCGTACACCACTTCGCCGCCCATCACCGGCTGTGCGTGGCCGGCCATGGCTGCGGTGCCCGGCGCGCTGTAGGGCGAACTGCTGAGCGCGCCGGTGCCGGGCAGCGGCGCCGTGCCGTTGTCGATGGCCTGGTAGTCGCTGCGCAGGTCGAAGCCGCCACTGTCAGCGGCCGTGGTGGCGCTGGCCAGGGTCTGCAGGCCGAGCTCGTCGACCACCTGCCGCAGCGCGGCCCATTGCGCCATGCCCTCACGCCAGACCAGCGTATCCAGTGTCAGCTGGCCGCGCTGGAAGCGCTGGCGGATGTCCTCGACCGGCAGCGGTCCCTGGCGTTGCTGTCCTTCGGCGAAATACCACTCAGTCATTGTGTGTCCCTCCTGGGTCGTCCTTGCTTGGGGTGTAGTGCCGATGGCTCAGCCGCGGCACTGCTGCGGCAGATACTTGTCGTTGCTTTCGCCGCTGCATTCCCAGCGGCCGCTGTCGCGGTCGTATTCCAGCCACAGCAGATCGCCATCGATGGTCTTGCCGGGCGCGGCCAGCGTGGCTTCGATACCGCAATGACCGTTGTTGAAGCGGCCGATGTGGACCGCTGACAGGCCTGCGGCGGAGAAGTCCCCCGGCGCCGGGAAACCGGCATCGTTGGCACCCGGGCACCGGCCTTCCTCATCGGCGAAATGCTGCACCTGGTCCTTCAGCGGCTGCAGTGCGGTCAGCGACGTGGCGACCTTGGAGCGCAGGGTGTAGTCGTTGTAGGCAGGCAGCGCGATGGCCGCCAGGATCGCCACGATGGGTACCACCACCAGCAGCACTGCCCCGCCGATGATGGCGGTCAGGGCGCAGCCGGACAGGCCCTTCTTCGGTGGCGGCAACGCGGCCGCGGGCGCACTGTGGGCATAGGGAGTTGCCGCCGGCAGTACCGGAGGCTGCGGGGCAGGGGGTTGCAGCCCGGGTTCGTCGCGGGCGGCATCGATGGCCGGTACGATCAGGCCGAGCTCATCCACCACGCTGCGCAATGGCTGCCATTGCGGCAGCCCATCGCGCCACACCAGGGTGTCCAGGCTGATCTGATTGTTGCGGAACAGCTCGACCAGCTGTTCTGCCGGCAGCGGGCCTTGCTGCCGGTTGCCTTCTGCATGGAACCACTCGCTCACGGGGCACGCTCCTGAATGCGCTATGCCCCAAGTGTACGGTCAGTGCAGGGGTTCTGGCTCGTCCATGAACATCTGCGTTTCCATCCAGGCGTAAGCCGCCTCGGCGCCGGGCTGGTTGAACAGCACCATCAGCACGACCCATTTCAGATCGTCCAGGTCCAGTTCGTCCTGGTCCAGCGCCATCGCCCGGTCCAGCACCAGCTCGCGCTGGTCGGCATCGAGGATGCCGTGCTGCTCCAGGTACAGCAGGAAACCGCGGCATTCCACGTCCAGCTTGTCCAGCTCGGGCCCGTGATAGATGCGCACGGGGCCATCGACCCGCGCCTGGGCCACACTCGGACGCTGTGCCGCCAGGGCATCGAGCCAGTCGAATGCCTTGTTGATCTCGGTAGGGCTGAATCCGGCCTGGATCAGGCCGTTCTGGAGCGAATCGCGGTCACGGATCAGGTCCGCATCTTCGCTGAAATAGTGTTCAAACAGGTACAGCAGTACATCCAGGATGCTCTCTTTCATTGCCCCTCGGCCTGCGTCGCGCGACGCTGTGGAGGTGAAGAAACTAGGGAGTTCGACAGTAGCGGCCGTGTACGCAGACCACGATTCCCGCAAGTTCCATGGCCAGCAGCATGGAGGACACCTGCGGCGCCGTCAATCCACAGCGCGTGATCAGTGAATCCATACTGATTGGGTCAAGGTCCAGGGCCTGCCACAACCGCTGGTAGTCAGGGTCGCCGACCCAGCGTGCCGGCAGGTCGGCTGGCACTGCCTGTTCAGTGGGGGTGGCCAGCCGCGATTGCAAGGCCGGCAGCTGCTGGCGCAGGGCCGGGGCCAGCAGCTCCAGCACGTCCTCGGGCCGTTCCACCAGGGCAGCTCCCTCGCGGATCAGGCGGTGGCAGCCGGCCGCCCGCGGATTGAGCACCGAGCCCGGCACGGCGCATACCTCGCGACCGGCCTCGGCGGCCAGACGCGCCGTGATCAGGGCACCGGAGCGGTGCGCCGCCTCGATCACCACGGTGGCCAGGGCCAGCCCGGCCACCAGGCGGTTGCGCGCCGGGAAGTGGCCGGGACGGGCCGCCGTACCGGGCAGGTACTCGCTGAGCACGGCGCCCTCGGCGCCGATCCGGGCCTGCAGCGGCGCATGGTGGTCCGGATAGGCACGGTCGGGGCCGGTACCGATGACGGCAACGGTACTGCCGCCGGCGTCCAGCACCGCAAGGTGGGCGGCCGCATCGATGCCGGCCGCCAGCCCACTGGCGACCGCCAGTCCGGCTTCGGCGAAGCTGCCGGCAAAACGCGCCGCCAGCGCACGACCGGCCGGTGTGGGCGAGCGGCTGCCGACCACCGCCACCGCCGGGCGCCAGGCCTGGCTGGGGTCGCCGGCCACGAACAGCGCCAGCGGCGGGTTGGGGACCTCCGGCAGCAGGGGCGGGAAGGCCGGGTCGGTAACCGCCAGCAGATGATGGTTGTCGCCCTGCAGCCAGTGCAGGACGGCCTTCGACCGCTGCACATCGGGGCGTTCCAGTGCCGCGCACTGTTCCGGGGTGCAGCCATGGGCGCGCCAGCCGGCCACGCCCAGCGCAAGGGCCGCTTCGGCGCTGCCCGCGCCCTGCAGCAGTGCCCGCCGCGGCGCCAGCGCGCCTCCCGCCATCACCAGGCGCACCAGCGCCTCATCTGCCTGCTTGGTCATCCCCCCACTATCGGCCGCAGACAACAAAGGCGCCCTAGGGCGCCTTCGCGTGCGGGTGTCAGGGATGTTCCCGGCAACCCTACTTCGCGTCCGGATGCAGCGCGCTGTAGCCCACCCGTACGGGCTTCACACCCTGCATCACCAGCGCATAGCTGACGTTGTCGAAGGTGCGGAACACCATCGCATGCGCGGCGTACTCGTCGGGCAGCGAGACCCGGCCGGCGCCGGTACTGAGCGAATCATCCATGCGCGAGGACCCCGGGTACTTCATCCGGTGCGCGACGTGGCGGCCGGGCCGCCACAGCGAGAACACGGTGCCGTTGTCCACGCCCTGCGCGCGGCCCGCCGAAATGGCGATCACATCGCGCGGCCCGCCAACGCTGAACATGTCGGTCACCGCGAGCACGCGCACGTCCACGCCCTCGACGCCCGCCGCCGGCACATGCGGCACGAACTGCAGGTCGTAGGGCTTTGCCTCCACCGGCACCAGCCGGTCGCCGGCGCGGACTTCACGCCCGCCGGTGTTCTTGTCCAGCACCAGGGTGGATGCCTCGACCTTGCCGCCGGCAACCTGGGTGATGGTGCCCGTGCCGACCTGCATCAGCTCGTAGCCCAGCATCTGGTGCGCACGTCGCGTCGGCGCGTTGTAGGCCCGCCACAGGTTGCCGCTGCCGGGGGTGACCTCGCTATTGGCGGTCAGGTCCTCGGTGGGCTTGGGCACGCCATAGCGCACGGTCGGGCGGACCACGGCCCAGCGCTGCCCGACCTGGGCATCGGCCAGGCGCACGTACACGGCTTCGCCACTGCTGGCGCGCAGGCGGTCTTCTTCCAGGCCCGCCACGTAGGGCAGGTGGTCGATGCGGTCGACCACGCTCAGCTGCTTCAGGAACGGCTCGACCTGGGCCAGCGGAATGGCATCGATCGGGGCCTCCTGGCGGGGCCCGGGCTGGGCCGTCACACGGTCCAGGTAGGCCAGGCTCAGCACGTCACCCGGATAGATCAGGTGCGGATTGGCGATCTGCGGGTTGGCCTGCCAGATTTCCGGCCACAGCCAGGGCTTCTGCAGGAAACGCGCGGCGATATCCCACAGCGTGTCCCCTTTTCGGACCACATAGGTATCCGGGTGCCCGCCATTCACTTCCACGGCGGTAGCATAGGCAGCCACGGTCAGCATCGCCGCGGCGACGACCGTACGAAAACGAAGCAACATAGGTGTGAAGCCCTGATTCCCCAACAGGTCCGCGCACTATAGTCCAGAAACCGGGGCGCAAGGCAAGCGTTGCAGCTAGAATCTGCGACGTATGCCGGCGTGCCGGCCCCCTATCCGGAAACTGCCATGGCCCTCCTCCCGATTCTTGAGTTCCCCGATCCGCGCCTGCGTACCAAGGCCGCGTTGATCGACGCCGCCGAAGTGACCACGCCGGCCTTCCAGGAACTGGTCGACAACATGTTCCAGACCATGTACGACGCGCCGGGCATCGGCCTGGCCGCCACCCAGGTGGACGTGCACAAGCGCTTCATGGTCATCGATGTCAGCGAAGAGAAGAACCAGCCGCTGGTGTTCATCAACCCGGAGATCGTCGCCAAGGACGGGGGCCGGGTGTACCAGGAAGGGTGCCTGTCGGTGCCGGGCATCTTCGCCGACGTGACCCGTGCCGACACCATCACCGTGAAGTTCCTCGACCGCAATGGCCAGGAACAGCAGATGGAGGCCGGTGAAGTGCTGGCCACCTGCATCCAGCACGAGATGGATCACCTGGACGGCAAGCTGTTCATCGATTACCTGTCGCCGCTCAAGCGCGAGATGGTCCGCAAGAAGCTGGCCAAGCAGCGCAAGCACGTGGCGTGATCGCCGCTCCGGGCCGCCCGCAGGGGTGGCCCGTGCCCGCGCGCAGCGCGCGGGCTGCACGGCGCCGGCCGACGGCGCCGTTTTCTTTCCTGCACGAATCCATCCTGCAAGTGGGGTAGCCATGAGGATTGTCTTTGCCGGTACGCCGGAATTCGCGGTGTCATCGCTGCGCGCAGCGGCGCGCCACCACGAGGTCGTGGCCGTCTACACCCAGCCTGACCGTCCGTCAGGCCGTGGTCGCGGCCTGGCCCCCTCGCCGGTGAAGCTTGAGGCGGTGGCCCGCGGCATTCCGGTGTACCAGCCCGAATCGCTGAAGGACGAAGCGGCCCAGCAGCAGCTGCGTGACCTGAAGCCGGACCTGATGGTGGTGGTGGCCTACGGCCTGATCCTGCCCAAGGCCGTGCTGGCCATTCCGACCTACGGGTGCTGGAACGTACACGCTTCGCTGCTGCCGCGCTGGCGCGGTGCGGCGCCGATCCAGCGCGCGATCCAGGCCGGTGACGAGACCACGGGCGTGTGCCTGATGCAGATGGAAGCCGGACTGGATACCGGCCCGGTGCTGCTGCACCAGGCGCTGCCGATCGCGGCCACCGATACCGGTGGCCAGCTGCACGACAAGCTGGCCGAGCTGGGTGCGCAGGTGTTGTCCGATGGCCTGGGACTGCTGCGCGCCGGCATCAAGCCGATCGCGCGGCCGCAGCCGGAGCAGGGCGTGACCTACGCACACAAGCTGGACAAGACCGAGGCGAAGCTGGACTGGACGCAGGATGCAGCGGTGCTGGCGCGGACTGTGCGCGCGTTCAACCCGTGGCCTGTCGCCGAGGCAACGCTGGCCGGCGAGCGCGTGCGCATCCACGGCGCCGTGGCGCAGGCGATGGAGCACGGCCAGGCACCGGGAACGGTACTTGCTGCCGGCCGCGAAGGCATCGACATTGCCTGCGGCCAGGGCGCGCTGCGCCTGCGCGTGCTGCAGCGCGAAGGCGGCAAGGCGATCACTGCTGCCGATTACCTCAACGCCCGTCGCGACCTGCGCGTGGGAGCGTAAGCGGTGACGAAACAGAATGACTTCTCCATCGCCAGGGCGGCGCCGGGTGCAGCCACCCGCATGCTGGCCGCACGCGTGCTGGCCCAGGTGTTCACCCGTGGCCGTTCGCTGAAGGCGGAACTGGCGTGGGCCCTGCCGAAGCTGGCCGACAGCCGTGATCGGGCGTTGCTGGAAGCGCTGTGTTTTGCCGTGCTGCGCCGTCGCAGCACCTATGACGCAGCATTGCAGGCGTGGATGCAGAAGCCGCTCTCGGCGCGTGATGCAGACCTGCGCACGCTGCTGATGGTCGGCTTCGCCCAGCTGGACGTGCTGGAACTGCCGGCGCACGCGGCTCTGTCGGCCACCGTCGACGCAGCGCGTGCGCTGGGCCGTGAGCGCCAGGCGGGCCTGGTCAATGCCATCCTGCGCCGCGCCCAGCGTGAGGGATTCCCGGAACAGCCGGCCCGCGATGCGTTTCCGGCCTGGTTGGCCGAGGCCATCGAGCGCGACTGGCCGGCGCAGGCCGAGGCGATTTTCAGCGCCAGCCTGCAGCCTGCGCCGCTGTGGCTGCGCGCCAACCGCCAGCACGGTGGCCGCGAGAAAGTCCTGGCCGTGCTGGCCGAGGCCGGTATCGTCGCCGAGCCGAGTCCGCTCAGTGCGGACGCGCTGCGGCTGGCGACGCCGGTCGCTGTCAACCAGCTGCCCGGCTTTGCCGAGGGGGCGCTCTCGGTGCAGGATCTGTCGGCGCAGTGCGCGGCCGATGCGCTGGCGCCGGCCGCCGGGGCGCGGGTACTGGATGCCTGCGCCGCACCGGGCGGCAAGTCGGCGCACCTGCTGGAGCGTGATCCCAGCCTGCGCCTGCTGGCGCTGGACATCGACGCCCGTCGCCTGGCGCGTGCCCGTGACACATACGCGCGCACGGGTGTCGGTGAGGGCGCGCAGACCCTGGCGGCAGACGCCAGCGATCCCGGCGCGTGGTGGGATGGCACGCTGTTCGATGCGATCCTGCTCGATGCGCCCTGTTCGGCCACGGGCGTGATCCGCCGCCAGCCGGATGTGATGTTCCACCGCCGCGCCGAGGACATCGATGCGCTGGTCGGCGTTCAGGCCCGGCTGCTGGAAGCATGCTGGTCGATGCTGCGCCCCGGTGGCGTCCTGCTGTACGCCACGTGCTCGATCCTGCGTGCGGAGAACATCGAGCAGATCCGCGCGTTCCTGAAGTGGCACCCGGATGCGGTGGCGCAGCCGTTGGGCGAGGCGTTCGGGCTGGATTGCGAAGGCATTGCACGGCAACGACTGCCCGGTGACAGCGATGCTGACGGATTCTTCTACGCGCGTCTGCTAAAAGCGGTGTGAATCCGCTGCCGTTCAAGTCCTCATGCTGAAAACCCGCGCGTCGCGAGAGACGTGGTTGTTCGTGGTGATGGCCCTGCTGGTGCTGGGGGCTGGACTCGGCCTGCGCGATCCCTGGCCGTCGGATGAGCCGCGCTTCGCGCTCGTCGCCAAGCAGATGGTGGACAGCGGTCACTGGTTGTTCCCGCATCGCGGCCTGGAGCTGTACTCGGACAAGCCGCCGATGCTGATGTGGTGGCAGGCCACGCTCTACCACCTGATCGGCGATTGGCGGCTGGCGTTCCTGCTGCCCTCGCTGATCGCCGCGCTGGGCACGTTGTGGTGCGTGGTCGATCTCGGCGGTCGGCTGTGGACGCGACGTGTCGGCCTGTACGCAGGCTGGGCACTGCTGTTCGCACTGCAGTTCACCTTCCAGGCGAAGAAGGCACAGATCGATCCGCTGGTGGTGCTGTTCATCACCCTGGCCAATTACGGGCTGCTGCGCCACCTGCTGCTGGGACCGGCATGGCGCTGGTGGTGGCTGGGCTGGTTCTTCGCCGGGATCGGCGTCATCACCAAGGGCGTGGGCGTGATCGCCCTGCTGATGCTCGTTCCGGCCGTGATCGGCTCGGCGCTGCGGTGGAACGGTGTGCGCCTGCATGCGCGCGACCTGCGCTTCTGGCTGGCGCCGCTGCCGTTCCTGCTGGCGGTGGCGCTGTGGCTGCTGCCGATGGTGCTGGCGGCGCTGGCGACCGGGCTGGACGAGTACCGCGCCTACATGGACGACATCCTGTTCCAGCAGACCGCAGGGCGTTATGCCCAGTCCTGGGACCACCACCAGCCGTGGTGGTACTTCCTGGCGATCATGCCGTCGATGTGGATTCCCGCGTTCCTGGCACTGCCGTGGGCGATTCCGGCCTGGCGCCGCCGGCTGCGGCGACGCGACGCGCGCTACCTGCTTCTGCTGGGGTGGTGGCTGCTGATCGTGCTGTTCTTCTCGATTCCCGAGGGCAAGCGCGATGTGTACATCCTCCCTGCGCTGCCGATGTTCTGCCTGGCCCTGGCGCCGCTGCTGCCCGGCCTTCTGCGCCGTCGCGACGTGCAGGCACTGCTGGGGCTGTTCACGCTGGCCCTGGCCCTGGGCACGCTGCTGGCAGGCGCACTGGCATTGCTGGGCGAGCCGGGATTCGAGACGAGGCTGGAGCACGAACGTGGTCTGGCACCGGGCGTGATGGACGCGTTGGCCTGGGCGGCGCTGGCGATGGGCGCCTGCGGTGTGGCCAGCCTGCTGCTGTCCGGCCGTGGCCGGCGTCATCTGGCCATGGTGTCGACCCTGGCCACGGTGTGGGTGCTGTACAGCCTGGTGGGCTACCCGCTGTTGAACGATTCGAGTTCGGCGCGGGGCCTGATGCGCCATGTGGGGGAGCGCATCGGCCCGCAGGCCGAGCTGGGCCTGGTGGCCTGGAAGGAACAGAACCTGCTGATGGCCGACCGACCGGCGGCCACGTTCGGCTTCAACACCCCCTGGGATGAACAACTGCAGGCGGCGACGCGCTGGCAGCGGCTGGTGCCGGCGCGGCGCTGGCTGCTGGTGCAGGAGGACGCCCTGTTGCCGTGTGTGGACCGCGACCGGGCCGAACCGGCGGGCGTGGCCAATCGTCGCCGTTGGTGGCTGGTGCCGGCGGAGGCGGTGATCGCGCCCTGCCAGGCCAGCGATCGCGAGCGCGAACGTGAACGGCGTTTGCAGGAACGGGGATAACGGCCTGTGTCCACGCTTGTCCAGACTGCCCAACAGGCGACAAAGGCAGTAAAACAGCACACTGGGAGTGGCCGTTGTGGCCGCCCCCGTTCTTCCCGCACACCCGCAGCGAAACTTCCGACGTGCCAGCTCCACCGGACAACCTGAACCCCGCGGCCGGCGACCTGCCGGGAGCCCCCGTCGGCGGTCGGCAGCGCACGGCGCACTGGCTGGCGCAGATCGGTCTGTTCTGCCTTCCGGCGCTGGTGCTTACCGTGCCGATCAACCTGCTTCCGTATGGACTGTTGCTGCTGGCCAGCACGCTGCTGGCGCCGGAACTGCTGTGGCGCGCCCGGCACATGGGCGGGCAGCCGGTGAAGGTGCTGACCTGGCTGATGCTCGCGGTGCTGGCGCTGGGCCTGCTGTCGGTGCTGCTGTTCGAGCAGGGCCTGCGCGATGTCGACAACCGCTCGCGCTTCGTGGTGATCCCCTGGATCGCCCTGTGGGTCTGCGCGTTGCGCCCGGACCTGCGCTGGCTCTGGCGTGGCGCGCTGGCCGGGCTGCTGGTCACCTTCGCGATGTCGCTGTGGCAGGTACTGCAGGGGGCTCCGCGTGCGGAGCTGTTCACCAATGCCATCGTGCTGGCCGACATCGTGATGGTGCTGATGGTGCTGCTGGTGTTCTGCCGACCTTCGCGACGCTGGTCGCTGGTGATCGTCGGCATGGCGGCCGGCTGTGGAACCATCGTGTTGACCGGCAGCCGTGGCGTGTTCGCGGCGTTGCTGGCTCTGCTGGTGGTGCTGGCGCTGAGCCTGCGCTGGCGGACCGGCACCGCCCGCCTGTCGGTGCTGGCGGGCATGCTGGCGATCGGCGCCACCCTGCTGCTGTCGGTGCCCGAGCTGCGTCACCAGGTGCGGCTGAGCGAGCTGCACAGCGACATGCAGCGCATGGAGCAGGGCGACAGCGACTCTTCCGCCGGTGCCCGCCTGGAGCGTCTGCAGGTTGCCTGGGATACCTTCCTGGACCACCCGCTGGTCGGTGTCGGAATCGGCCACTTCGATGACGCGATGCAGCGTGTGCCGGTCTGCCGCGAGAACCCGGACGAACAGCGCTGCCACCTTGGCCATGCCCATAACGACGTGGCCGAATGGGCCGCCACCCAGGGCATGCCCGGCCTGCTGCTGCTGCTGGCGGTGTATGGCGTTCCGCTGTGGGTGTTCGTGCGCCTGCATCGGCGCAGCGGGCGCAGTACGTTCCGCGGGCCTGCCGCGGCCGGGATCATGATCGTGACCACGTACGTGCTGTGCGGGCTGACCCAGTCGATGTTCGCGCACCAGATGACGGCCAGCTTCTACGTCACCATCGTCGGCCTGCTGGCCGGGTTGTCGATCCTGGAAGGTGCCCGCCACCGCGGGGCCAACGCGGGTTGCCGCCCCGTCGCGGGGCAGGGCCCGGCGCTCCCCCGCCCCCCCCTGGCCCGGCGCAGGCCGGGGCACGGGTGCGGTAGCGCCGGGCCATGCCCGGCGGATCAGGGCTGCGGCGGGTCGGCCACGGCCTGACCGTTGCCGAGCATCCACAGCATGATGGTCTTCTGCCGCACGTAGTTGGCACGCACGTAGGCATAGACTAGGCCGTGCCAACCATCGCGGAAACCGCCGCGGAAAATGAATCCCCGCCAGAAGCGCCAGGCCGGTGCCAGCACCAGCTTGCCCAGGGTGGCGCGCTTGCCGCGTGCGAACTCGTGCTCGGCCATCATCCGCGCGTACTTCTCGGTCTTGGCCAGTTGCTGCTGCAGCGAGCGGTAGGGGTAGTGGATGAGGTCACCGCGCAGGGTGCCGACGCTGCCATCGACGCTGGCGGCCTCGTGGATCTCACGGGTGCCGCGCCAGCCGCCGCGGCGGCGGTCGAACAGGCGCATCACCCGGTCCGGATAGGCGTTGCCGTGGCGCAGGAAGCGGCCGAAATACTCTGAAAGGCGGGCGAAGCGGTAGCCCGCGTGGCCGCTGAATCCCCCCTCGCGGGCCTGTTCGATGGAGGCGCGCAGTTCCGGGCTGATGCGCTCGTCGGCATCCAGGCACACCACCCAGTCATGTGCTGCCTGCTCGACGCAGAACGCCTTCTGGCTGCGGAAGCCATCGAACGGCCGCTGCAGCACGCGGGCACCGGCGGCCTCGGCGATGGCCACGGTGGCGTCGCTGGAATACGAGTCCACCACGATGATCTCGTCGCAGAAGGCCAGCGAGGCCAGGCAGTCGCCGATGCGGCCGGCCTCGTTGAACGCGATAATGCACGCCGAGATGCGAGGCCGTTCGATGGGAGCGGTCGTGGAGGACATGATGGCCGGGTACCTGTTGTTTGCGACGGAGCGCTATGCGCTGCCTATTCTCGCCCCGTTGGCGCAGGCCTTGCACGCGTCCGGGCAGGAAGTGGCTGCCTGGTTCGAAGGTGGCGCCGCCGGCAGCCAGTTGCCGGGCGTGCCCGTGATCGGCCTGAAGCAGGCCCTGGCGATGCGCCCGCGCGCGGTGTACAGCGCGGCCAACTGGGTGCCGACGTTCCTGTCCGGTGCCAAGGTGCAGCTGTTCCATGGCTTCAACGTGGAGAAGCGCGACAGCGCACGTGGCCATTTCCGGGTACGCGGGATGTTCGACCTGTACTGCACCCAGGGCCCGGCCACCACTGCGCCGTTCCGCGACATCGCCGCCCTGCAGGGTCACTTCGCGGTGGCCGAGACCGGCTGGCCGAAACTGGACCCGCTGTTCCGCGACGATGGTGGCGAAAGCGCCGCGCTGCGCGCAGCGGCGGGCGGTCGTCCGGTGATCCTGTTCGGCTCGACCTTCACCGAGCGGCTCAGCGCCGCCCCGCACCTGCATGCGCAGATCGCCGCCGACATCGCGGCCGGGGAGCGCTACTGGCTGCTGACCCTGCACCCGAAGTGCCCGCCGGAGCTGTTCGAGCGTTACCGTGCGCTGGCCGGCGCCAATGCCCGCTTCATCGAACCGGAGCAGGTCATGGCCGCACAGCGCGCCGCTGATGTGCTGGTGTCCGATACGTCTTCGATCGTTTCGGAGTTCATCGTCCAGCACAAGCCGGTGGTGACCTTCCGCAACCGCGTGCCGAAACCGCACATGATCGATTTCGACGTGCCGGCGCAGCTGCCCGTCATGCTGCAGCGCGCGCTGCACCCGGATGCCGCCCTGCAGGCGGAGATCGTGCGCTATGCCGATGCGATCCATCCGTACCGTGACGGCCGCTCCAGTGAGCGGGTGATTGCCGCAACCGAGGATTTCCTGTCCGGCGAGATGGGCGCGCTGCGCCGCAAACCCTTCGGCAGCTGGATGCGTGACCTGCAGATCCGCAGGGATCTGGGCTATTGGGGGCCATCACAGCGGTGATCGGGGGGATGTAGAGCCGAGCCCATGCTCGGCTTGCCACAGCCGAGCGTGGGCCCGGCTCTACAGTAGATCCACGCCATGCGTTGATGCCCGCATCACCAGCGCAGCTTGCGGCGCGGCAGCGCGGCGGCCAGCTGCGCCATCAGCGCCCGTGCCTGTGCGTGCGGCAGGTAATGCAGCGCCAGAGCGACATCACCATGCGCGCCTGCGGTGTCCAACTGCAGGCTGGCCGTGCCCAGCAGCCTGTCCAGCGGTGAGCGCTGCAGGCGCAGGCCCTGCAGCTTGTCCAGCTCCGCCCAGCGCCACCAGCGCTTCCACCATCCGCCGCGCACCGCGACGTAGCGATCATCCAGATGCCAGCCCATGCGCGCCATCTGCCGATGGGCGACCCACAGCGCGACCGGCAGCCAGCCCAGCACCAGCAGGCCGGGTGTTCCCCAGCGCCAGTACATCGCGGCGGCCAGCAACGGCACCAGCAGTACGCTGCCCAGGCATAACCGCCACCAGCCGCGCTGCGGCACCGGCTGCCAGTACGCGGGCGGCCACTGCAGCTGTGGCAGCAGGTGCTGCACCAGATGGTCGCAGTCGGCGGCCGGTGCCAGCGGCGCGAGTTCGCGCAGGGCCCGGTCTTCCTCGCGGGTGGGGCCGCCGGCAGCGCTGTCGATCTGCAGCTGGCGCCGCCCGAACCAGCGTTGCAGGGTGCCTTCGCGCAGGGTCCAGGCCTGGATGCGCCGGCGCGCCACGCTGCTGCGCGTGCGGCTGAGCAGGCCTGCCGCGACCGTCAGCCGGTGTTCCTGCTCGGTCAGGGTGAAACCGGCATAGCGCAGCAGGGCCAGCACCACCGACAGCAGGCGCATCAGCAGCCAGCCTGCGACCAGCACCAGCGCGGCCAGGATCAGCAGACCGGCAAGGCCCTCGTGCAGCTGGCTGGCATAGCCGAACGCCTCGCGTCCTCCGCTGGAGATCACGCCGTCCAGCGAACGGCGCGGGATCACCTGCAGCAGCGCACCGATGGCGGCGGCGAACAGCACCCAGCCGCGGTTGGACAGCAGGCCCAGCCGGATCACTTCGGCGGTGGACATGCGCAGCAGCACTTCATCGGTCGGGTCGGCGGTGGCAGACGGTGCGTTGCCAGGCGCCTTTCCGCGCTGCTTCACCAGCTGCTCCAGTGCCAATGCCTGGTCCAACCGCAGCACCCGCATCTCTGCTTCCGGGCGCACGCCGCCGGCCGACTCCAGGCGCAGCTCGGCCACGCCGAACAGCCGGTGCAACGGGTTCTGCCGCACTTCCACGTTGTGGATGCGGGCGAAGGGAATCTCCCGGCGGTTGCGCGCGAGCAGCCCGCTGCGCACGGTGATCGCATCACTGCCGATGCGGTAGCGGTAGCTCAGGTACTGCAGCACCGAGACCACCACCAGCGCGGCGATGGCCAGCAGCGGCATCAGCTGCGTCCACAGCGGGTCGCGGTCGCCGCGCTGGCCGAACACCAGCAGCGCGACCAGCGGCAGGAAGTAGTGCCGCAGCTGCATCAGCAGCACGAACAGCCATGACCAGGGATGCAGGCGCTGTTCGTCGCCGCCGCGTGGCAGCGGGGGCGGCAGGGGCGGTGGCTGGCTCACAGGGCGTCGGCGTCCTGGTCGAGCTGGTGGGCCAGGGTGTCGCGCAGGCGTTCGGCGTCGGCATCATCCAGGCCGCTGACAGTCACTGCACTCAGGCGGGTGCCTGCGGTGTGCACGATCAGGGTCGCCAGGCGGGCACGCCGCTCCAGCGGACCACGGCGCAGATCCAGGTGCTGCACGCGCGAGACCGGTACCTGCGTTTCGGTCTGCCACATCAGGTCCCGGCGCAGGCCCAGGCCCTGTGCGTCCAGACGCCAGCGTGTGCGGGTCAGGCGGCGATGGCCCAGCCACGCGCCGAACAGGGCGCCGACCAGCAGGCCCGACGCTGCACCCCACAGCCCGGCAGGCAGATCGAAGAACCACCACGCAGCCGCCAGCGGTGCGCCTGGCACGAACAGTCCGCCGAATGCGCCTTCCAGCGCAGCCAGGCGTGCGGCGCGGGCCGGCAGCGGCTGCCAGTCGTTGATGGGCACAGCAGGAAGAGGCTGGTCGGTCACACGGGCTCCGTCGGGCGGCAGGGCAGGCGGGGCGGCCGCAGCCGCACCGCGCAGACGGTAGCAGGTCGGGCGCGCTACTGCGCCGCCTGGATCAGTGCATCGACATCGAGCAGATGGCCGGCACGGTCGGCCTTGGTGCGCAGGTAGTGTTCGTTCTCGGCCGTGATCTCGCCAGTGACCGGAATGCAGTCCAGCACTTCGATGCCGGCATTGCGCAGGCGCTGTGCCTTGGTCGGATTGTTGCTGAGCAGGGCCACGCGGCTGATGCCCAGGCCGCGCAGCATCGCCACGGCGCTGCCATAGCGTCGCTCATCGGCGCCGAAGCCCAGTTGTGCATCGGCGTCGATCGTGTCCAGCCCATCGTGCTGGTAGCCATAGGCGCGCATCTTTGCAGCGATGCCCGTTCCCCGGCCTTCCTGGTCCAGATACAGCAGCACCCCGCCGCCCAGTTCCTTCAGTTTGCGCAGACCGCGTCGCAGCTGGTCCCCGCAGTCGCACTTGAGCGAACCGAACAGGTCGCCGGTCAGGCACGAGGAGTGCACGCGTACCGGCACCACGGCAGACAGGTCCGGGTCGCCGACGATGATCGCCACCTGGTCGCGCTGTGCCACGCCGCCGCGGAACACCGCGAAGGTGGTCATGCCGACATCGCGCAGCGGTACCAGCGAACGGGCGACCAGCTCATAGTCGTGGGCGGCGTGCGCCGCACCTTCGGCCAGGTCGCACAGGGCGACGTCGGCGGCGCCGTCGAAGGTCGCATCATCCACATCCAGGCGCACCGCGACCATGGCCGGCAGCAGCAGGCCCAGGCGGGCCAGTTCAACCGCGCCGGCATCGAAGGCATCGCCTGCGGTCCAGTGAGCCGGCATCGGCCCGGGCTCGCGCAGGTAGCCCAGCGTCGGCAGGGCGTCGAAGGCGATACCGGCCAGCGGCAGGCGCACACCGTCAGGTGCCTCCACCCCCAGCACGCGGGCGCGGGTCGCCGTCAGGAACAGGTAATGACGCTCGCGCGCTGCGCTGGCAAAGGCGGCAAAGCTGCTGGCGGTGGCGCTGTCCAGCGCGATCACGGCCAGGCGTTGGCCCTGGCCGTCGTGAAGCAGGACCGGGCGACCGGCGCGCAGTTCCGCGACCGCGCGCTCGCAGCGGATCGCGGCCGGGTCGCCGAACAGGGAGGAGGCAGCAGGCATGGCAGGACCGGGGGAGGCGGACATCGCAGTCTCTATGGGGGCGCCGGCGTCGTATTCAACGTGCTGCGGCCGCCGGTCGCAGGGCGGCACGGTGGGACTCAGTGCGGGTGTTCCTCGGTCGCGTAGGGATCATCCTCGCCGCTGCCCGGTGGCCGCAGCGTATAGCGCTTGTAGGTCCACTGGTACTGCGCCGGATCGCGGCGGGCGATGCGTTCGATCCCGGCGTTGAGGGCGGTGGCCGCAGTCTGCGGGTCCGGGTCGGCCACTGCGGGGTCGGCCGGCTCGACGTGCAGGGCGAATTCCATGTCCGGCCCGATGCGCTCGCACCAGCCATACAGAACGATGGCGCCGGTGCGTTCGGCCAGGCGGTTGACCAGGGTCATGGTCAGCGCCGGCACACCGAAGAACGGAACGAACACGCCGTCACCGGCCTTCGGCTGCTGGTCCGGCAGGATGCCGGTGGCGCCACCATCCTTGAGTACCTTGAACAACTGGCGTACCGCCGGGCCCTCGGCGCGCACCTGCTGCACGTTCTGGCCACCCCGCACCAGCTGCAGGAACGCGTCGCTGGCTTCATCCTCCGGCGGCTTGTAGACGATGGCGATCTGCCCGCGCGAGGCCAGCCACTGGTTCAGCAGCTCCCAGTTGCCGAAGTGCGGCGCGGCCACGATCACGCCCCTGCCGCTGGCCAGCGCCGCGTCATACAGCGCTTCACCGTGACGCTGCTTCAGGTGCAGGCGCAGGTTCTCGGCCGGCGGGCGGCTCCACAGGCGCAGGGTCTCGATGGCCTGCAGGGCGGTGGAGCGCAGCAGATCGCGATGCAGGCGCTCGCGCGCAACGGGGTCCAGATCCGGGTAGGCCAGCTCCAGGTTGCGGCGGGTGACGCGACTCTCACGGGCGTTGAGACGGATCCAGGCCCAGGCCAGGGCCTGCGCGACGCCGCGCAGCAGCGGCCAGGGCAGGCGCGTGAACAGGGTGGTGGCGCGATAGGCCAGCCGGGCTTTGCGTTGCGGGTTCATCCACGCAAGTTTAGCCAAGGGCGCTGCTATCGTGGCCGGCCCCCCGACCGGAAACCCACAGATGCTCGTCCTGATCCAACGCGTCAGCCAGGCCGCCGTCCACGTCGATGGCGAGGCCGTCGGCCAGATCGGCCCTGGCCTGCTGGCCCTGGTGGGGATGGAGCCGGGCGACACCGAGCCGCAGCTGCAGCGCATGGCCGAGCGCCTGCTGGGCTACAGGGTGTTTGCCGATGAAGCCGGGAAGATGAACCGCTCGCTGCGCGATACCGGCGGCGGCCTGCTGCTGGTCAGCCAGTTCACCCTGGCGGCCGACACCCGGTCGGGCATGCGCCCCAGCTTCACCACTGCGGCACCGCCGGCCGAGGCTGAACGCGGGTTCAATCGATTTGTCGACATCTGCCGTGAAAATCACGCGCCAGGGGTGGAAACGGGCCGCTTTGGTGCCCATATGATCGTCAGCCTGGTCAATGATGGTCCCGTGACCTTCCTTCTCAGGCCCTGAAGCCGCCGGGACCACCGCCCGGCAGGCGGGGCCCCGGGCTGGTATAATGCTACGTTCCCTATTTCCTACCCAGCCGGTGGCGCGAGCACTACATGGCCAACGAACGTCCTGCCCAATCCGAAATCAAGCAACTGATCAGCAAGGGCCTGGAACAGGGCTACCTGACCTACGCCGAAGTCAATGACCATCTGCCGGACGACATGGTCGACCCGGAACAGATCGAAGACATCATCGGCATGATCAACGGCATGGGCATTGATGTCCATGAAGTTGCGCCGGATGTGGAGACTCTCCTCCTCAACGACGGCAACACCGGCAACCGCGAAGTCGACGACACCGCGGCCGAAGAAGCCGCTGCCGCGCTGAGCGCGCTCGACACCGAAGGTGGCCGTACCACCGACCCGGTGCGCATGTACATGCGCGAAATGGGTACTGTCGAGCTGCTGACCCGCGAAGGCGAGATCGCCATCGCCAAGCGCATCGAAGAAGGCCTGGGCCAGGTGCAGGCCGCACTGGGCCAGTTCCCGGTGTCGGTCGAATCGCTGCTGTCCGATTACGAAGCCCACAAGGAAGGCAAGAAGCGCCTGGCCGAAGTGATCGTCGGCTTCAACGACCTGACCGACGAAGAGCCGGCTCCGCCGGCGGCCGCCGCCGATGACAGCGACGATGCCGACGCCGAAGGCGACGAGGACGAGGACGATGATGTCGACGGCGCCGATGAGGAAGCCGCACCGACCGGTCCGGACCCGGAGGAAGTCGCCGCGCGCATGCAGGCGCTGAGCGATGCCTTCAATGCCTTCAAGAAGGCCGCCGGCAAGGGCGACAAGAAGAACCTGCCGCGCCTGCGCGAAGAGATGTCGGCCGTGTTCGTCACCCTGAAGCTGCCGCTGCCGCTGACCGACGTGCTGACCAAGCAGCTGCGCGACACCATGGCCGAGATCAAGAGCCATGAGCGCCGCGTGCTGAACCTGGCCACCGTCACCGCGCGCATGCCGCGCAAGGATTTCATCCGCTCCTGGGAAGGCAACCAGACCAACCTGGAGTGGGTGGAAGACGCACTGAAGCGCAAGCAGAAGTGGTCGTCGGCGCTGCGTGAGGTGAAGGACCAGATCATTGCCGAACAGCAGGCCACGATCGACATCGAGAAGCTGACCCAGCTGGACCTGGAAGAGCTGAAGGAAATCAGCCGTGCCATGGCCTACGGTGAAGCCAAGGCGCGCAAGGCCAAGAAGGAGATGGTCGAGGCCAACCTACGCCTGGTGATCTCGATCGCCAAGAAGTACACCAACCGCGGCCTGCAGTTCCTCGACCTGATCCAGGAAGGCAACATCGGCCTGATGAAGGCCGTGGACAAGTTCGAGTACCGCCGCGGCTACAAGTTCTCCACGTATGCGACCTGGTGGATCCGCCAGGCCATCACCCGCTCGATCGCCGACCAGGCGCGCACCATCCGTATTCCGGTGCACATGATCGAGACGATCAACAAGTTGAACCGCATTTCCCGCCAGATGCTCCAGCAGTACGGCCGCGAGGCCACGCCGGAGGAGCTGGCCAAGGAAATGGACATGCCGGAAGACAAGATCCGCAAGGTGATGAAGATCGCCAAGGAGCCGATCTCGATGGAAACCCCGATCGGCGACGACGAGGATTCCCATCTGGGCGACTTCATCGAGGACACCAATGTGGAGTCCCCGATCGAGAACACCACCAACATCAATCTGTCTGAAACCGTGCGTGACGTGCTGGCCGGCCTCACCCCGAGGGAAGCCAAGGTGCTGCGCATGCGCTTCGGCATCGACATGAACACCGACCACACGCTGGAAGAGGTCGGCAAGCAGTTCGACGTGACCCGCGAGCGCATCCGCCAGATCGAAGCAAAGGCGCTGCGCAAGCTGCGTCACCCGAGCCGCTCGGAACAGCTGCGCAGCTTCCTGGATATCGATTGATTCCAGCGACTGTGTAGGTGAACTGGAAAACCCCGCTTCGGCGGGGTTTTCTTTTTTCGTAAATTAGTTCGTAGCTATCCCGAATGGGCAACTGCTGCGCTGGAAGGCGAAGATGTGGGTTCCTCGCCCGGCGGCGAACAGCCCAAGTTCACCGCGACGGTCGAGCACGATGGCGGCCGCTATGCCGCGCTGGTGAAGTTCGCCCTGCCGGGCGCGGGGGAGGCTGCCGAGCGGTGGGCAGACCTGTTGGTCTGCGAGCATCTGGCGCTTGAGGTTCTGCGCGAGGCGGGTGTATCTGCAGCAGAATCGTCGCTCATCCAGACCGACAGCCACTCTTTCCTGGAGGTGAAGCGGTTTGATCGCTCGCCGGGCACCCTGGGACGGCGTGGATTCGTGTCGCTGTTGGCCCTGTCCTCCGCGTATGTGGGTGACGTAACCATGGATTGGGGGCAGGCGGGTGAGCAGTGGCGAGCGCAGCGGTGGATCCATCAGGAGACCACAACCGCCCTGTCGCGGCTGCACGCCTTTGGGCAATTGATCGGCAATACAAACATGCATCAGGGCAACGTCGGCTTCCATCTGCTGGATCACGGGGCATTGCCGCTTGCCCCTGCCTACGACATGCTGCCGATGTCCCTGGCCCCCTCGCGAACGGGCGTTCTGCGGGCGACAACGCCGCTTCCCCCGGTCGCACCACGGCGCGCAGGCCAGCTGGATCACCTGCAATGGGCGGCTCCGCTCGCGGTAGATTTCTGGGAGCGGGTTGCAGCGTCTGGCCTGCTGCGCTCCAAGGTGCTGCTGGAAGTGGTCGAACAGAATGCAGCTCGGGTCCGGGCCATGGGCAATCGTTTCGGCTGAGGCACGCTTCTGCGGCCGGTCGGTGGCGAGAGAAGGCCTGACTCAACTACACTTTCACGTTGCACGGGCCTATAGCTCAACGGTTAGAGCAGAGGACTCATAATCCTTTGGTTCCAGGTTCGAATCCTGGTGGGCCCACCAACTTGACGTCTGAGGACATCCAGGTCAGTGTGGGCATAGGCATAAGTTGGCCTTGAGTTGCTGGCATTTCCAAGTACAGCCAAACGCGATGAGGCACGGTCATCCCGGGAGGCAAAAGTTGGCCGGGATGGTCAACTTATGCTGACGTGAATTCGTCAATTGCCTGAAACGCTCATTCTAGACCCGGGCTTATGTCGTCGCCCCACCGGTCGTCAATGGCGCTATGATCCAGCGGACGAACTCTGGTGATCTCCAAATTGGGCATGAAGGTTCTAAGCTGACTGAAAAAAAAGGTCCTTCGTGCTCAGCGGAGGCGGCCTCCGCTGAGCGAAGAGCCAGGCTTGCATGCCATTGGCTGACCTCGGTCGAAGTGGCCAAGCGCTTCGCGTTCGATGGTCGAGACGTGGCCCAGAAGATGAATCAGCTGCGAAAAGCGGGGACCGTCCTGGCTGTCTAGTGGGAAATCGATGGTGGTAGCTGGCGCTACCCAGAATGGCAACTTGGGCAAGATGGTCAACCGCTCCCATTTCTTGCGAGGATCATAGGAGTTCTTCGCGAAAGTGGTCTGTTCTTGGACGCACAGGGCCGGTCCACAGGATGGGGCGAATTCGAGTGGTTTACGACTCGTCATGCACTTCTGGATGCATCCACTCCTATCGAAGTACTTCAGACGGACCCTTTCAGCGTTCTGACGGCAGCTGAGCAAGAGTTTCATGCTGCTTAGTAGAGATCAGTCGCGCGTACAGGCATCCGGGCGTGTAGACGCTTTGTGCGAGTTGCGCTTTCTCTGAGCAACATGTCTGCTTCTGGCCGAAAGCAGACAACGCTTATCGATCAACCGTGCGTGGACTGGAAATGGACACCGGACAGCACCGATGCAATTCGTTCTGGAGGCAAGGCTCTCGCCGAATCCATAGGATTGGCGCCTCGAACAAGTGGAAGGGCCAGTTCGTAGAAGCAGAATTCATGACGATGCAGCATGATTTCAAACTCCGGCCCGACTGTATCCGGCGTCTCCAGCAATTCTTCATAGCTGAAGCCGCCCGCATTGACGCGGCGTAGGACTGCATCTAGTACCGAGAAGAACGCTTCAGTACCGCTGTACCACTCCCCGCGCAGTCTCTGTCCCCTAAGAAGCATGTGCAAGAGTTTCCACAAGCCATTGATTGTAAAGCGTAATGTATAACAGTGAGCAGGCTATGGTGTACATGGACACCATAGTTGGTGCGTGGAACGCCCCGATTCTCGCGAACTATGAGTTCGTCTACTGCATCAACTATGGTGTAAGACTCAGACGAAGATGGGCAGCCGTGCGCATCCCGCCGTAGTTGTTTGGGCTGCCAACCAATCTGTCACATCGAGTCATCCCCATGGTCAAACACCTTGGGCGTCCGCAACACTCCTTCTACCTGTGCAGCCATCCGTGTTGTCTCGTTCATATGAATCCGCGGCAAGACGCGGGCATCGGCTACTGGCCGGGAACCCGGTGCACTTTCCGTCCATGGGCGACCAAACAAGGAAGCCCGCGATTCCGGAAGTGGCCAATCAATCGCCCGCCTGTTCAACAGAAGGGCACCTGGCTGCCGGCGTTTTCTCGTCAACCCCGATAGCCAAAGGCCGTACTTCATTGACCAATGTCAGGAACACCTTTCCGGGCTCCTCCACCAGCATTTCGTGGGCCGAGTGCTCAAACCAGACCAACTTCTTTGCCGGCGCCTGGATCCGGTCAAACCACTCGGCCGCCACTTGTGCCGATACGTTGACATCATGTCTACCCAGCAGCAGGATTACCGGAACGCGAAGGTCTGTCAGTGATGACACGGATATGTCCATGATTTCGGGCATCAGTCGCTCAACCGAGGTGGCCTGTGCTTTCCAGACGTCCCTCAGGTTGTCGTCTGTGTACTCAGGTGAAAGCGCCATTGCCGCCGCTTCAAAGCCAGCATCGGGACGATTGTAGGCGGCGCCGCCGAAGAAATTGACCCACTTGCGCTGCACATAGAGGTCGGTGATCGACACTGCGGCACTACCCTCCGCGTAGGGTGCAATGGATTGCAGTTCGGCCACAGCGTCACTGTTACCCCGCTCTCGCGCCTTCTGCATGGCCCATGCCCAGCCACGTCGCTCGCTCTCACGCATGTCCACCACCTGGCCTGCGCCTACGTAGGCGTACAGCCATTCCGGATGCCGTCGAGCCATGTCCAGGCCCAGCAAACTTCCCCAGCTATGACCAAGCAGGAATATCCTGTCCTGCCGGGTTTCCGACCTTATCCAGCCAACCACGGCGTCCAGATCCCGGCGCATCTGCTCGATGCTCAACGTATCGAGGGCATTGATGTCGTAGGACTTTCCTGCGCCACGCTGGTCCCACTGGACCACAGTGAAATACTCATCCCATCCTTGCGCGAAGTACCAGGATGTGGGCATGGCAACCCAGCCCGGCCCTCCGTGGACCACCAAGAGCACCGGATTGGTGGGATTCCGACTCCTTATCGATACCCACTGCTCCACCCCGTTGATGTCGAGCGATTGCAACCGCTCGACTCCGTCTGGAGTCACGATTTTTCTCAAGCCTGCAATAATCTTCACGGCTTGAGTGCGGTCCCAGGGCGGTCCCTCCGTAGCCGCTTGAATGGGTGTGGATGCGCACAGGAACAGGATCAGCAACATCAAAGGCCACAAGGAACAACGCAACATGCAGATCTCACGGCGTTTGGACGGATACTCAATCAGTAGCGCGGCACGCAGAGGACGAGGGGCGCCGAACACCTACTGCCGCCTGATGATATGCGTCGAAAGATCGATCACGGATCCTCCGGACACTTTCCATCCGCTCGCAGACTTCGTCCAGAAGCGACAGTATCTGAATCGACCGCGGAAGGCGGCCCCATCCAATGATCCTGAAAGATCAGCCGTCACCAACACGACCGCAGACTGTTCACGCGTGACGCTCCGTACTGCCACATGGTCGATGACGTCCAGCCTTTGCCGACCCGATCTATGCAGTGCCAGGTCGTCCTCCTTGCCAAGTACCTCTCCCGCCGGACCCACAAAGATCAGGTCCTCATCGATCAAGCGATCAAGTGCATCCACATCGCCTGCTAGCATCGCCACGCGTAGATCTTCTTCGCATTTCCGGATCTCGGCATCCATGGTGACTCCATAAGGTACTTCGGTGAGAAACACTTGCTGCTTGATCATGAGGTTCTTCCGCGCTACCTAAATTCAGTAATCGGTTTCGCATCCTCTCCCTATTGGCCTGGCCTGCGCTCAGCCGGCAAGTCAATCGCCAGAACGGATCCGTCTTCGTCAACCCTGCAACCGCGCCAAGTAGTAACATCGCTCCCGCATATGCCACCCGGCGTATCGCGCGCGAAACCAGGCAGACCATGTTCGGCTCCGGCGTCACCATCGCCAGGAGTGCAGCGCCGCCAAAGAACAGGAATTCGCTCAGTAAAACCATCGCTTGATCTTCGTTCCCGTCAGGCGGGAACCGATGCAATGGCCTCCACCTCGAACAGCATACCGTCCAGCGCCAGACGTGACACGGGAATCAGGGTGCACGCAGGCTTCGGGCCCGGCCCGTAGACGGCTGCTAACTCGTCACCAAGTATTTCCAGCCGTGCCTGGCTGTGATCGACGATCAGAACCGTCTGCTTCACTACATGGGAGAGCTCGCAGTGGACCGCGCGCAGGGCAGTCTGCAGGTTCTGCAGCGCCTGACTGACTTGCATCCGGAAGTCGTCGGAAAGCCTACCTTGTGCGTCCTCGCCTCCTTGGCCGGCGATGAATACCAGCCACGCGCTGCTCGCCGGGAGAGCCACGTGCGAATAGCCATTGGGAGCCGGATCGTAGAGGCCTTCGGGGTTGAGGAAGGTGGGTAGCGCAGAATTTCGGGCGTATGGGGTCACTGCTTACTTCTCCGGAATCGAGTAGGGATTGGCGCGTTTGCACTTGTCGAGGAGTCGCTTTCTGAATATCGCACCAGACAACGGCTCCAGACCTTCCTGGTCTCTATATCGACGATCCAGTGGACCGTGGTGTGACATGCCCGATTCCTCGAAGCAGCATCAAAGGTTGACTGCGTATCGGAGGCTGAGCCGGCTCCCCTCAGAGCGCAGCTTTGCCTCGCCTTCGATATAGGCAGCCACATGGAGCGAAGCGCGGCCGTGCTTCCAGCTGAGCGATGGGCCGATGCCCAGCACCCGCTCGCGACCTGGCCGGCTGGCACCATCGATGCGGTCATCGCTGATCTGCATGAGCACGTACAGCGAGCCGCCGATGCGAAGGCTGTTGTTCAGCGACCTGGAGACTGCAGTATTCAGGTGTACCGCCTGCCCGGGTTGCTCGCTCGACCTTCCGCTTCCGACAGCAGGATCACGATGACCATCTACCCAGAGATAGTGGACACGGGCACTTACCTCCCACCGAGGTGATGCCTCCCAGGTGAATGCGTAATGCGGATTCAACTGCACTGCACCGCTGCCAAGGTCCATGCGTCCTGCTCGGCCGTGTCGGGCCGTGGGCAGGGTCACGTTGAGATTCAACCGCTGCCAGAACGGACGTCCCGCCAGCGAGGCCGCAGGCCATTGAAGGATGAACGGACTGACGAAGATGTCGCCCGCTCCGGTTCCGTGGATGGCTTCGCCCGTGGCAGGCTGCAACCGGACATGTGCGAAGGGAACGATGACCTCACCGCCCCAGTGCGCTCCCAGCACGCGATGCTCCGACAGATAGCTGACCTGCGTCAGCAGAGCCACTGAAGTGACCTTGGGAGCTTGCTGGAGAGGGTCTCCGTTTCCATCGCGTGACGTCCCCGCGCGATAAGCCGAGAGTGTCTGCTGAAGCATCACTCCAGGCCCAGCGATACCGTCCTGGAACGTACTGTCGCCCAGGTTGACAGGAGGGAGGACAGCTTCGCATCGCGCCTGCCCTGCCGACACCAGACTGGCAGCAATCAACCACAGTGCTGCAGAACCGCGCGATACTTTGCTCATCATGCAGCTTCCAGTCTATGACGGTATGCATAGGCGCTGACAGCGGCCGCCAGCGCGATGGCGGCTACAGGCGGTACTACCCACTGCCAGCCGACGGCACCGGCAATGGCACCTGCCAGGGCGGGACCGATGACGATGCCAAGATTGTTGCCCTGGGTCGCCAGGCCAATCACCGAGCCGAGTAGTGAGCACCTTGGGGACAGGCGTGGGGCTGCGTCGAAGATCACGACGGGGATGAAGGCACCCGTGAACGAGAAGAGCACGCAGAGCGCGTAGACCAGCTCTCCTGGGAGCGGTATGAGCAGGATGCCTGCGGTGCAGAAGGCGATTGTGGAGAAGCCCGTCACCAGCAGGCGTGATGCACGGAAGCCGCGTTGCAGCAGCACACCACAGGCGACGCAACCGACCGCACCGGCGGCGACAGCACACGCGCTGAGTGCTCCAGCCGTCGCGTCCCCCACACCGAGGCGCTCTCGCAGGATGTCGGGCAGAAAGCCGAACAAGGCGAAGAACGTTGCTGCATACGCACAGAACTGAGCTGCGAGGAACCAACTGGCAGGCGAACGCAGTGTGTCGAGCAAGGATCGACGCAGTACGTTGTGTCGCGTCTGGGATGCTGTTCCAACCGGCGGTCGACAGGTGCCGACGGCAAAGAGCATGGCGTAGCCTGTGAGCACCGCTGCATTGATCCACCACAGTCCACGCCAGCCGAGCTCGCCCAGCAGCGGCGCTGCCAACATGATGATTGCCATCCCGACTGGCATGAACGTCGCCCACGCCGCGAATGCGCGTTGTCTCGAAGGGGGCGTCGTCGATGACACCACCATGGTGGGTGCGGCCACAGTCACGGCGAGGAACCCCAGACCCTCCAATGCACGCGTGGCCAGCAGCCAGGGCAGGCCTGCCGCGAGTGCGCCCAAAGCCGACCCCGCTGCCTGCAACAGCAGTCCGGCGGTGACGGCTTGGCGGGCTTGGATGCGATCCGAGACGGCGCCGATCAGAAGACTCGTCACAGCACCCACGACGGCGAATGCCGACAATACCCACGACACCGCTCCCAGGTCAGCGCCCAGTTCGCTCTGCAAGGACTGCAGGGCCACCGGCGCCTTACCTACCTGGAAGGCAGAGAGGATGCCCGCACAGATCACCAGGACCAGTGCGAGGTTGTCATCGGCAACCGGTGGAGGCGCAGCACGTTTTGAAGAGTCGCTACGGCTCATGGCGCCGTAGCTGCATGCGTGGCGCCGTGCTTGAGCGCTTCTGCGATCCGTGCGACATGGCGCCCCTGGAACCTGGCGCCGTCGAGTTCGTTCACGGACGGTTGACGATCATCATCATCTTCCCCGCTGGCCAGCGTGGACGCCCCGTAGGGTGTTCCACCGGTGACTTCGCCCATAAGCAGCTGGCCCTTGAAAGAGTAGGGCAGGCCTACGATCACCATGCCCAGGTGCAGCAACACCGTGTGCATGGACTGGAGCGTGGTCTCCTGCCCACCGTGCTGGCTGCCGGTTGACGTGAACGCGCTGCCCACCTTGCCCACCAGCGCATCCCTGAACCAGAGGCCACCGGTCTGGTCGAGGAAGTTCTTCATCTGTGCGGCCATGTTGCCGTAGCGCGTCGGCGTGCCGATGATGATCGCGTCGTACTCAGGCAGTTCGGCGATGGTCGCAATCGGTGCATCCTGATCCATCTTGTAGCCGGACCTACCGGCCACGCTCTCCGGAACGAGTTCAGGAACCCGCTTGATCGCAACCTCTGCCCCCGAATCGCGGGCACCGTCCGCCACGGCCTTCGCCATGGTTTCGACATGGCCATAGGCCGAGTAGTAGAGCACCAGAATCTTGGTCATAACGACGTCTCCGTGGGGTACGGCCACGTTGGCAGCGATGAGTGATCTCGGGAAGTGCTAATCTTTTGCCCGTTACGATCGATGGAATAGATCATGCTGGATGGACTGACGCTCGATCAGCTGCGCGTATTGGTCGCCGTCGCCGAGACGGGAAGCTTCCGCGCTGCGGCCAAGCGCATCCGGCGGGTGCAGTCGGCCGTGAGCCACGCCATCGCGACACTGGAGGCTCAGCTGGGTGTTGTGCTCTTCGACCGCTCCGCCCGGCGTCCGGAGATGACGCCGCAGGGGCGCGCACTGCTGACCGATGCAAAAGCGATTCTGCTCAGGGCCGATGCCATGCGTGCCCGTGCACGCGGCATGGGGGAAGGCGTCGAGCTCGGCGTTTCGCTGGTGGTGGACACGCTGTTTCCCCTGAAGGCCGTGGCGCATGCGCTGCGGGGCCTGCAGAGCACCTATCCGTCCGTGGCGGTCAATCTGCGTACGGCGCCTTTGGGTGAGCCGCTCGTCGCGTTACGCGATGGCCGCTGCACACTGGCTATCACGGTGGGCGAAGAGTTCCGTGAGCCGCAGATCCAGTTGGAAGCGCTGTCGCCGGTGCCCTTCGTCGTCGTGGCCGCCGCGCATCATCCCTTGGCGATGCATCCTGATCGGTCAGAACCGCTGGATCCGGCCGAACTGATGGAACACCTGCAGATCGTGCTGGAAGATACGACGGCACAGACCGGACGGAGGGACTTCGGAGTCCTGTCGCCCGGGACATGGCGCGTCGCAGGGCAGGACGTCAAGCACGCCATGATCTGTGAAGGGCTGGGCTGGGGAAGACTTCCCTTGTGGGTGGTTGAGGACGATGTGGCGCGGGGCAGGCTCAAGCGCCTGCACGTTTCAGCACTGGGACGACAGGGGCGCGTGGACCTGGAAGCCTATCTCGCGCATCGCAGCGATCAGACGCTGGGGCCTGCCGCACGCGTGCTCCGCTCGGGACTGCTCTCCTACCTGGCCGGTGCGGACGCCCAACGTGTTTCCTGAGAGGGTCCGCGGCGCTTACCTCGGCACACGGGCCCGATAGCAGGGCCCGCGCTTCGCCAGGCCCGCCTTCTTCGCCCCATGCGATCTTCATCGACGCGTTCCGCCACGCTCCGGTCTCCGCCGCCTCCCTGATGCGGCTGATGTCCGGGAACATGGCGGAGTTTCTCTGTTGCAGCGGGCCAACGTCTACAGGGATGAGGCGGTGGATGACACGCCAGGCATGATCCGTCGGCACAGGACCGGCTCAGGCCGGCCAGTCCAGCCAGTCTCCGGGTGCCAACGCATTGACGTGGATTGATCGCTTGCCCGCCGCGCGGTGCAGTTCGCCGATCGGGTCGGGAATCTCCACGTACTCTTTCATGCCGGTCACCCCATAGTGGATCGGCACAAGAACCTTGGCCCCGAGGATGTCCGCGGCCGCGACGGCCTGTTCGGGGGTCAGTACACCTGGCTGGTCGCTCGCGGGCTTGCGCCATCCGAAACGCGCTCCATTGACAGGCAGAAACGCCGCGTCGAAGGGCCCGAACTGGCGACCGATGCGCCACCAGTGCCCATGCCAGAGCGTGTCGCCACCATGGAAGATGCGCCGTCCCCCAGCCGCGACGATCCACGAGACCTGGGCATCACCATAACCGTCCGCTGCCGGAACGGGGGTTGCGGTGAAGTCGCCCAGAAGCTGGGGCTCCCAGAGGGGGCTGGGACGCGCGCGTGAGCCCTGTGGAAGCGACAGGGGTGGAATACCGATCGGATGCGCCAACACGCCCCCTCGACGTAGTGCGGATGCCGCCGCGCCGATATCGTAGTGATCGGAGTGGGAGTGGGTGATCAGGACGCTCGTGTCGCCTACTGCGTCGTCCACGGATACCAGCTTGTCGGGGAGTGCGGCGCCCCAGGCGTCCGGGTTCGTCAGCGGATCGACGAAAAGGGTCGCATCCGGGAGTTGCACACGTATGCCTGCCCACGCCAGGCGTTGGACGCGTAATGTCGCTTGAGGAGAGGCCAGGAGCGAGGCAGGAAGCAGCACGGCAGCCGATGCGCTTGCCAAGCCAAGCAGAAAAGCCCTGCGACCTTCATCGCTCGGCGACACGGTATCGAACCCGCTCATGCGGCAACCCTCGTGGAAGCGAGCGATGCGTCCAATGCGAAGATGGATTGCGAAACAATGGCGTCCAGGTTGTTCCCGTGCCATTCCCGCTCGAAAGCCGTGGGTTCCACCTGCAGTTCCACGCAGTCCTCGATCCTGATCGAGGCGATCCGCTGGGACACTTCTGCCACGGGCGATGCCGCGCGAATGCCGACCACGTGTTCCCGGATCCTTTCCAGATAGTGCAATGCATTGTCGAGCACGGACGCATCGAAAACACCAATGTGCCCCCCCACAACCCTGCTTCTTCCAAACTGGCGGATGCGACCGATGGCCGAAGCCTGAAGGATCGGATCGGCTTTCGACAGATACACCGTGTTCCCAACAATATTGTCTCCTGCAAAAGCGAGATCCGCCGTCGGCACATCAATGCTGAAGTGGTCCATCGTCTTGCCGGGGTTGAACAGGAACCGAAGCTGGTGCCGCCCCCAGTGGATGGCCATGTTGTCGAAGACAATGTCCGGCGTTCGGTAGAACGCAGCAACCGGTCTGTTCTGCGAGAGGAATGTATGGCGGTGATGTCGGTGCGCCATGACCAATGCCTCCGGAAACTGCGTAAGCCCCGCCATGTGGTCACTCATGTAATGGGTGGTGGCGGCCAGGCGTACGGTCAGCCCCATCTGATCGCAGAGCACGCTGCGCATCCAATGCGCATCTTCTTCGCTGCCAAGCGCATCGATGAGAAGTACTTGATCGCCATCAATGAAAGCGGTACACACCGATTCGTAGGCATCGCCAACGAACATCAATACGTCAGCACACAGTTCTTCGATTCGCACGACGGAGACCCTTCTTGGGAGATCCGCATCGTGAGCAATCGTGGATGCTGGGACAAACGAGTTGTTCTTGACTTCTCATTACAAAATCTAATGCGATACGATCACTGGACCCACAGTCCCGGGATGCTCGTGAAACGACGCCACGCCGCCCCTCTCAACGCCCTGCGAACCTTCGAGGCCGCCGCCCGGCACCTCAGTTTCAGCGCAGCGGCACAGGAACTGTTCGTGACGCCAGCGGCCGTCAGTCATCAGGTCAAGCACCTTGAGGCCTATCTGGGCACAGCGCTCTTCCAGAGGAACCACCGCAAGGTGGTGCTCACGCAGGAGGGGCAGGCGTTGGCCGACACCGTGGGCGACCTGCTCGGGCAACTGAATGTCGCCCTTGATCGCGCGATGCCAGGCATATCAGCAGATCTGCGGGTTACAACGATGGAATCCCTGGCCGCGAAGTGGCTCGCACCGCGGTTGCATCGGTTCCATCGCGTCCGGCCCGATGTTCGGGTGCACGTCATCACCAGCGACGAGCACGTTGACTTCGCGAAAGAGGGTTTCGACGTTGGAATTCGTTACGGAGCCGGTGGCTACAAGGCCGTCAGCTGCGAGGCCTTGATGGATGCGCAGGCCTTCCCTGTATGTGCACCTTCCCTGCTTTCAAACGATTCACCTCCGCTTGCCCGCCCTGAAGATCTTCGGCATTACACACTGCTCCACGACGAAAGTGCACGGGGCCGACCGGGCGTTCCCTCTTGGGCCCACTGGTTGAAGATCGCCGGTGCCCACGGCGTCGATGCCCTTCGCGGCCCCGTGTTCGCCAGCATCTATCTTGCCCAGGAGGCGGCCATTGCCGGACACGGCGTCGCAATGGGCATTGCACCCCTGGTCGAAGAGGATCTCCGCCAGGGGCGGCTCGTCCGGCCGCTTGAGCCGATAGCGGAGAATGCTTATCGGTTCTGGCTTGTTCGGCAGGCCGGGCGAAAGGGTGACGCCACCGTAGATGCATTCTGCGCGTGGCTTCATGAGGAAGCCGGGGCATCGAGGCGTTGAGCAAGCGGCATGGTTACACGCCGGCAGGGTGGGCTCTCAGTCTCAGCTCCGCCTGCTTTATGTCGGCGATCGGACCAAGAATGGTGCTGTCGAACTCCCGCAGCGGTATGCCTCGCTGAAGCAATCGGGGCATGTCCGGGTTGGCCAGCGCGCCACGCCCCATGGCGATGAGGTCTGCCCCCGTATCAAGCATAGCGTTTGCTCGGTCGAGGTCATGGAGGCCGCCGTTGACAATCAACGGCACCGCTGGTGCGTAGCGCTTGGCGAGTTCGGCGAGTGTGGTGCTGCCGTACTCGAACGCGGGTTGCCATGCTTGGAACTCGGTGATGTGCAGGTAGTCCACGCCTGCATCGGCGAGGGCTGCGAACACGACTTCAGCGTCGCGCTCGCCACCGCTCCACTTCGCATGGAAGTCGTTGACCTTGCCCTGTGAGATTCGAATGCCCACCGGTACTTGACCGGCCACCGCTTGCTTGACGCGCCGTACTACCGCCACCAGCAATCTCATGCGCTCGCCCATACCACCCCCCCACCTGTCGGAACGCTGGTTGGTGCCAGCGGTCAGGAACTGATCGAGCAGGTAGCCATTGGCGCCGTGGATCTCGACGGCATCGAATCCGGCGATCGCCACCGCGCGTCGCGCGCTGGCTGCGAAACCCGCGATGGCATCCTCGATTTGCTCTTCAGTCATCTGCCGTGGCAGTTCATAGGTGCCTTGGCCGTAGTAGAACGCCATCTGTCGACCCTTTGGCTGTATGGCCGAGGGTGCAACGGCGTATGCACGGAAGCGATTGCCCTGGCGCAGCGCGCCGGCATGCATCAGCTGGGCGACGATGCGGGCGCCGTTTGCCTGCACGGCAGCCGTGATCGGCGCCCATGCTCTTGCCTGATTGTCCTCCGCCAGGCCAGGCTGGTTGAGATAGCCCTGCGCGAAAGCGTTGTCGGTGTAGAGACCCTCACTGATGAGAAGGCCGAATCCACCTCTGGCAAAACCATCGTAGTAGCTCGCCATCCTCCCGGTCGGCAAGCCATCCGGGGTAGCGGTTACCCGAGTCATCGGCGCCACGGCCAAGCGATTGCGCAGCGAGAGCGGACCAAAAGCGTGGGTGGCTAGCAACGCTTGTGCGGCAGGCGCATAGGGCGAAACACGGTCGACGGTGCTCATGGCGCGGCTTTTCCCTTCGTGACCGCGGCAATCGCCTCGATCTCGATCATCGCATTGGGGTCATACAGGGCCTTGATCTCAGCAATGGTGTCTGCCGGATACGGTGCCTTGAAGAATTCCCGCCGCAGTTGCACTACGTGCTGGAAGTGCCCCATATCAGTGACGAAAATGGTGACCTTGATGACGTCATGCAGGCTTGAGCCTCCGGCCTCCAGTGCACGGGACAGGTTGGCGAAGGCTTGGCGGCCTTGGGTGAGAAAGTCGCCCGGGATGATCTTCCCATCCTGTCCTCCGGCAGCCTGGCCAGAGATGAAGAGCAGCTCGCCGAAGCGGATGCCCTGGGAAAGCAGATAGGGAGCGTAATGGTCCGGCTCGGTGGTGATGTGTTCGCGCATGGTCAGTTCCTCGGTGGTGGCAGTTAATGATGATGTGGATTCATCAATGTCCTGGTGCCACTCATGCTGATCCGCCTGTATCCGTACCACAAACGATCATTCCTCATTCAACAGGTGATAGATTTTCATCCATGACATCTCCTCCCCGTCGCCTCCCCCCCATGTCCACCCTGCGTGCCTTCGAGGCAGCGGCGCGCCATTCGAGTTTCAAGCAGGCAGCGGCTGAGCTTTCGGTCACGCCTACTGCCGTAAGCCACCGGATCCGGGTACTCGAAGATCATCTCGGCGTGCGACTGTTTGATCGTCAGGTGAGACAGGTGTCGCTCACTCCGGCCGGTCTGCAGTTGTATCCGGTGCTCCAACAGGGCTTCGACATGTTCGACGTCGCCATCCGGCGGCTGATGTCGCCCAACGATCGCGAAAGAGTCACCATTTCAGCCACCAATGCGTTTGTAGCGAAGTGGCTGGTGCCCCGCGTAGCGAGCTTCCGCGCCGATCATCCGGACATAGATCTGCAGCTGCATGCGTCGGATGCGGTGGTGGATCTGGCCAGCCATGCATTCGACATTGCCATCCGCTACGGGAGGGGACCATATCCGGGGTACCGGAGCGATGTGCTTTTCGCAGACGTGTATGTCCCGGCGATCAATCCGATACTCCAGCTGCGCGCGAGCAAGGACATGTCCGCGTATCCGCTGATTCACTTCGACTGGCAGAAAGCCTCCCCGGATAACCCTACCTGGACGAAGTGGCATGCAGAAGCCGGTATCGCGCAGCCCCCCATGCAGGCGGGGCTGCGCTATTCCGATGAGAGCCATGCGATCCAGGCGGCGGTGGCCGGACAGGGCGTCGCGCTGCTGAGCCAGGCACTGGTAGCCGATGAACTGACCGCCGGACGACTAATACAGCCATTCGGGCCTACGATTCCCGGTTACACCTACCACCTGGTAACGCGAGAGCAGGATAGCCCTGGCGCCGCAGTAGCGGCGGTGATGGATTGGCTTCGCCGGCACGCCGACAAGGCGATTCATCCAGGCGCGTAGTGCTGCTTTTTCCAGACCTGCGGCAGGAGCCAACGTAGCCGCATCGGGCGATGTACTGGCGGCCGGCGCTTGTCGGTTCTCAACTCAGGCCAGTTGATGAAGCTGCTTCCTGTGCCACGCGCCACCGTGCCCGTCATGTACCTCCATAAGACTGACACCTGTCACTGGTTCGGGAAGGCTCCGGCGCGAATAGTACGTGTCACCGCCCGGCGCCACTTCGCCGGTACTCACAAGGGGACGTGTCATGAACCTGTTCCAGCAACTCCTTTCGCATACTCCGATCTGGGTCTGGGTGCTGATGGTGTTTCTCATCAGCCGGGGCATCGCCGCCATGAAGCCCGGCGAAACCTCGTTGCCCGCGCTGGCGATCGTGCCGGCGGTGTTCACGGCATGGGGGGTGTGGTCCATCAGCCACCGCTACGGCGCATCGTGGTCGTCCTGGGGCGAGTGGCTGGTCGGCATCGGCGCAGGAACGGGCCTGGGTTGGCTGTTGCTGCGCCGGGCGCGTGTGGCCACGAACAGTGCGACGGGACGGCTGCGGCGCAGCGCGGACTACAGCCTGCTGCCGCTGCTGCTGATCACGTTCCTGGTGAAGTATGGCTTCGAAACCGCGCTCGCAGTGTCGCCCGCGCTGAGCGCGAACGCAGGTTTCAGCGCTGCCTACCTGCTGCTGTCCGGTGGATTCACCGGCATCTTCATCGGCCGCTACTGCCGGTATCTGTCGGCAGCACGCCTTGAGGAGCACAGCCGGATGGGGGCTGCAAGCTGAGGCTGGTGCACCCGGGAGGCGTCGCGCAGCGCCGTCACCCGGTGCCGGCTGCGGTCGTCGCCCCTGCGGCCTGCGCCAGCACTGCCGCTGCAGCATCGCTCTTGCGTTCGCTGTAGCGATCCACCAGGTAGTCCGCCCGGCCCCGCGTCAGCAGGGTGAACTTCACCAGTTCCTCCATGAAATCCACCACCCCGTCGTAGTATCCGAGTGACCTCCCGGCCTTCGCAGCTATACAGGATCACTGAGGCGGACTGCGTCCGCGCCCAGCGTAGCTGGGCTGAATCTCGGCGAGGCCGGGGCCGAGGAACTGGCGCGAATCAAGGCAGCGCTGTAGCCACGCAGAACTTCGGCCGAGACCAAGCTGGAGGCCGAAGCACATGCAAGTTGAATCAGCGCGTGGCACATCCCGGCAAAGGGTGTGACCTTCGCGAGAACCAAGAACTGGGATTACTGTGAGCGGACACCACATTGGGTGACGGCCTCGATGTATCGAGCCTGTCGGCGCTTCAGGAATTTGCTGTAGAACTTGATATCGCTTCCCCCTCCAGTTCGAGGGGCGACCTCAACAAACTCCGCCGGGACGCCGCCATTGGAGTTCGACACGCAGTAGCCATCGGAACGGGGCTCAAGCACATACTGCCATCGTGATCCTCCAATGCTCACCTCTCCCCATGCGTCACGGACACAAGTGGCAGCGGCTAAGGGATCCTGATTGGACGAAAAAGTGGCTACAGGTCCGGTACTGCGCATGTCGCCAACAGAGGTGCAGGCTGCCAGCAGCATAAGGGTGATTCCGGCTGCTGCGATCCTGAGGTGTTGAGTCGTTCCGTGCATGCGGCAGCTCCATAGGAAGTGACGAACTGTGACGCAATAGCGAGAGGGCTTCAACAGTGTAGTAGTCAGTTCAGCCAGTTGCCGGCCGTGGCCTGGATCAACGTGAAGGACCCGGTGAGAGCGCAGGGCAGCAACCGCCCCCGCCCCTGGAGCGGCCAGGAAACCTATCTCCCGGCCGGCTCGAACCTGAGGTCCTGGTAGTCGTAACTGAAGTCCGCAAGCGGTGACGCCGCTTTCATCGTGATGTTCGCCACGTGTCCTTCCGCGTTCAACGCAAAGGTCACGAACGCGGGTTCGAGCGCCGTGTCATCCCAGTCGACGCGGAACGTGTCGTACTGCCAATGCCGCAGCGTACCCACCATGTTGGGGGTGCGGGTGAAATCCATGCGGAGCGTTCCCCCCTGTTCGGCGACGGTCGCTTCGCCATACCACGCATCCGCGTAGCGACCCACGTAGCCGCGTGCCGGCAGCGATGGACGCGAAGCGGTGCGTGCGATCGGCGCCATGTCTTTGAGTGCCTTCAATCCGCCGGTCAGGCGATCCTGGTACCAGCTCGAAAAAGCGCCCACCCAATCGCGCCGCTCAAAGCCCAGATAATGATCCATCAGCTCGTAACCGAGGCCACGGAGCACGTCCACGTCCTCGGCGTTCATCTGCAGGGCGATACCGAGTTTCCGGTCGGGTACCAGCACGACGAACGTGATCACACCGAACACCGCGCCGCCGTGCTGTATCACCTTCACACCGCGATAGTCCTGCACGTACCACCCGTAGCTGTAGCCGGAAAACTGCGGGGTGATGTCGCTGATCGGAGCCGGATAGGGGCTGATGGGGGTCGGCACCTGCGGTGTCCACATCGCGCGTGCGGAGGCCTCGCTGTACAGGCGCGTGCCACCATCGGGCAGCGCGCCCTGACCCAACTGCACCTGCATCCAGCGGGCAAAATCCTTTGCGCTCCACGACAGGCCGCCGGCGGGAGCGCCCACCTGGCCCAGACCTTCCCACTCAGGCAGCATCTGCTGTTTTCCCAGGCCGCGCAGCCGCGCGTCCAGGCGTGCATGCGGTTGTACCCGATTGGCAGTGGCGAACCGGTTGGCCTCGTCGCTGACGGCGGTTGTCATGCCCAACGGCTTGAAGATCCGGTTGGCCACGAAGGTTTCCCAGGACTGCCCGCTGACCTGGCTTATCAGTTCACCGGCCACGATGTACAGGATGTTGTCGTACGCATACCCACTGCGGAAACTGGTGGCGGGCTTGAGATGGCGCAGTGCTCTCACGATCTCCATGCGCGTGCGGGACGTGCGCGGAATGAACAGGAGGTCGCCTGCGCCCAGTCCCAGGCCACTGCGGTGCAGCAGCAGGTCCGCCACGGTCATTTCGCGGGTGACCCACGGGTCGTACATGCGGAAGTCCGGCAGGTGGTCGATCACCTTGTCGTCCCATCCCAGCTTGCCCTCATCCACCAGAATCGCCAGCGCGGCGGCGGTAACGGCCTTGCCGGTCGAGCCGGTGGGAAAGATCGTATCGCCATCGACCGGCTCGCTGCCTCCCAGGCGGCGTACGCCATATCCCCGGGCCTGCACGATCTGCCCGTCCTTGACGATGGAGATCGCCATGCCCGGTACCTCGCGGGATTTCATCGCCTGCAGAACACGGGCATCAAAGTCCGCCGGCAGCGAGGACTGTGCGTTGGCCAGTGCCGCCACGCAGAAAAGCGCGCAGGAGATCATTGTCTTCCATGTTCTGGACGTGCGGGTCATGCGCGATCTCCGATCAGGAATGGGCGGTAGGCGCCGTGCGGCGTGCAGCACGTTGCAACAGGCGCCAGCTGCCAACGGTCAGCAGCGGCAGGATGTAGAGGCACAGGAACATATAGGCCAGTCCCCGGTAGCCCTGCGCGATCAGCGCTACGAGGCCCACGCGATCAGCGATGAAAATGGAGCCGACCAGCAGCACGCCGGCGATCATCGACCGTGCGGGCTTGCCCAGTCCCGCGCCATCACCTCCTGCGAACGTACGGGCGATGCGTTCGTTGCAGGCATGCACGACGGCCGTTCCGCTTTCCAGCAGAGCGCTGAAGATCATCAGCTGGAACAGCACATGGAATACCGGCAGGTTCAACTGGCGCAGGATGAAGTCCGAAGGCAGCGCGACGGTTCCGATCCGGGGATACCACGCCAGCATGCACAGAAAGAAGAACAGCCCCGGGAGCATCGCCAGCGGGCCGGACAGCACGCCGGCCACCACGGCATCACGACGGCTGAGGAAGTGCCTGGCCAGCGGCAGTATGATCACCGCGCCGACGATGTTGTAACCCGCGTAGGTCAAGCCGCCCTGGAGCCAGCCGGTGGTCGGTTGCGGCACCGACAGCGTGGTGAACGCCGCATCGCCGAAGCGGGCCAGCACCAGCACCAGGAAGGCGGCATAGGTGCCATACAGCAGTACGGAGACCCATTTGAACAGGGCCTCCACGGTATCGTTGCCGAAGGTGACGAAGAATCCGATGGTCACCATCAGCAGCAGCGTGCCGGCCAGTGTCGGCCAACCCAGCAACGCCGAAAAGATTTCCCCTGCCGCTGCTCCGAACACCGCCAGGATGAGCACCATGAAGATGCCGTACGCCAGCTCGAACAGGAAAGCGAACGGCCCCAGCAGCATTTCAAAGAAGCTGCGGTAGTCGAAACTGCGGGTGGCGTGCGCCAGCGCGAAGGTCAGTGCGCAGACGAGGCTCCAGCAGGCCATCGCTACCAGGATCGCCAGCATGCCGCCCTGGGGGCCGCTGGGAATGAAGTATTCCGCCAACTCGCGGCCCGTCGCGTATCCGCCGCCGATCACCGCGGCCTTGAAGGCAAGACCGGGAAGTATCCAACGTTGGAATCGCGTCGCGGCGTTGGTCATCGGCTCATTCTGCCTGCTTGGCCAGGCAGGCGCTTACCAGGGCATCGAATGATTCCCCACCCCGCACGGGATCGGCCACGGGCATGCCGAGGCGGTCGGAAAGCGCATTGATGGCGCGGTACGCGGCGTCCGCCTCCAGTTTCGCGGTATTGAGGCTGATGCCGGCGCAACGGATGTCCGGGTTGGTGCGCGATCCCAGGGTCAGGGCCAGCTCGACCGTGTCTTCCAGCGAGGGGAGCGCATAGTGGGGATAGCCCAGCACATGGTCGCGTCCATGCTCGTGGCAGACCACCACCACGTCCGGCTGGCTGCCATGCAGCAGGGCCAGTGATACGCCGGCGTAGGCGGGATGTGAGAGCGATCCCTGGCCTTCGATCACGTCCCAATGGCAGGGGTCCGCATCGGGAGACAGCATTTCAGCTGCGCCGGCGGCGAAATCCGCGATGACCGCGTCCATCGGAATGCCGGCGCCGGCGATCAGGATGCCCGTCTGACCACTGGCGCGGAAATCCGCATCAACCCCGCGGGCCTGGAACGCGCGGGCCAGCGTGAGCGCCGTGTATTTCTTGCCGAGCGCGCAATCGGTGCCGACAGTGAGCAGGCGTTTGCCCGTGCGACGGATGCCGCTGGCGATGGGCAGGTTGCGTGGTGGCTCACGGATGTCGATCAGCCGACGGCCGAGCGCGCGTGCCGCGTTGCGAAGGGTATCGATGTCCGACAGCCGCATGTGCATGCCGCCGATCAAGTCCAGGCCGGCTTCCAGTGCCTGCAACAGCAACGGAATCCACGCGTTGGGGATATGTCCGCCGGGGTTGGCGACGCCGATCACCATCGCCCGGGCGCCCGCCATGCGGGCATGCTCGGGGGTGAGGAAGGGCAGGCCGGCGCTGACGCCGACATCCTCGCACGCGAACTCACCCACGCAGCGCTCGCGTGCCCAGTCGCGAAGGCCGTAGGCGGTCTTCGCATAGTTCGGCTCCCGGGTGTCGCCGAGGAACAACAGGTAGGGCTGCGGAAGCGCTGCGGCTTCGTGCAAGCTCGAAACGGCGGTCTGCATGCGCGGGTCCCGAAGGGGGGGGAGGATGAACGGCGACAGTGAAGCGATGCAGGCCAGGCTCAGAACCGGAAGTCCAGCTCCATGCCGTACGTCCGCGGTTGTACGGGGACTGCGGCGACGTGCGAGTTGACCCGCGACAGCGCACCGGCGACGCGTGCCAGCGTCAGCCAGCCGTCCTCCCCGGTCACGTTGTTGACGTAAGCACGCAGTTCCCAGCTGCCACGGCCGATGCCGGCATACAGGTCGAGGGAATGGTTACTGCCGAGCTTCAGCGGCGAGGTGATGACGTCCGGCATCACTTGGGTATCTGGATCACCGGGGGCAGTGAAGCGCTGCCGTTCGGTGGTGCCATTGAAGCGTTCACCGGTCCAGCGGAACGCGCCGCCGATCTGGCCGTTGTAGCCGTTGGCGGTGGAAAACGCGTATTCGGCGGTCGCCGTCCAGGACAGTCGCGGGGAATACGGCATGCGATCGTCGGCAAGGCCGGTCCACTGGATGAAATCAAACCCATCCTGCGGAATCACGGTAGGGTCAAAATCGTTCTTCAGCCGTGAGTTGGTGTAGGCACCGTTGAGCCCGAGCGTCAATGCATCGGTGACACTGAACTGCGAAGAAAGCTCAACGCCTTCGCTGGTGGCCTGGCCACCATTGACCAGGCCGCTGATGCCGTTGAACGAAGAGGAAACCTGGATGTCGTCCCAGTCGATGCGGAAGACGGAAAGATCGAACGTGACGCGGCGATCGGCGAACTGCGATTTGATGCCGACCTCATAGCTGTCGAGCATCGACGAATCCACCTGCGGCGGAATGCCGACCATCGCCACGTTGGGGCCACCGGGCTGGTACCCGGTGGCGACGCGGGCATACAGCATGATGTCGTCGGAGAGCTTGAACTGCGGGCTCACGCTCCAGGTGAACACATTCTCGCTGGAGGTTCCGGTGGTTACACCGATCGGTGCGAGGATGCCTTCCGATACCCGCTGGCTGTACCACTGGTCATTGCGCGCCTGGCGGACGCCGAGGTCCAGCTTGAAGCGATCGCTGATGCGCCAGGAGCCATTGGCGAACACCGCGTATTCCTTGTAGGTGCTGGGCAGGCCAATGACCGCCAAGGTGCCGAACTGCGCATCGTAGGGCGGTGGCAGCGGCGTGCCATCCCGCTCGGCGAGACTGGCCACCTGATCCTGCCTGCTGTCTTCCTTGGTGTAGAAGCCACCGACCATCCATTCGAATGTTCCACCATCCTTGGACAGCAGGCGGAACTCCTGGGTGATCTTGTCCATGTCGTAACCGTAGCGCAGGCTGGAACTTCCCGGCGCGGGCAGGCCCAGCAACAGGTCGGCCACTTCACCGAACTGTGTCGTCGCGTCGATCTGGTCCAGGGTCTTGGTCTGCGACCAGCCGGTTGCGGATACGAGATTGCCCCAGCCCAGGTCCCAGTCCATGCTCAGCGACACCAGCGTCAGGTCCTTGGAGAAGGGACGCGGTTGCCAGACAGTGTCCTTCTGTTCGCCGAACAGCGGCGTCAGTGTTTCCGGATCGAGAGCCACACCGGCGCGATCATCACTGCGGATACGCTGGTGCAGCACCGACAGTCCGAGATCGAATGCATCACCATCCCAGGCCAGCGCAGTACGGGCACCGATCTGGTCGCCGGTGTTGATGTCCTTACGGCCATCGACGACGTTGTCGGTGAAGCCGGCAAGACCGTTGCGGGCGAAGCTCATGCGCAGGCCGAGCCGCTCGTCCTTCAGCGGCAGGCTGGCACCCAGGCGCGCGTTCCAGGCTTGGCCGCCGCCCTGCACGGAGCGCAGGCCGAAACCCACACGGGTTTCTTCACCCACTACTTCCGGCGCGCGGGTCACGTACTTCAGCAGGCCACCAATGGCGCCTGCGCCGTACAGGGTGCCCTGCGGACCGCGCAGTACTTCGACGCGGCTGATGTCGTAGGGCATCAGGTCGAGCATCAGCGCACTGGCGCCCTGGTAGATCCCGCTGGAGCCGACGGGCACGTCGTCGATGTAGGTGGCCACCGTCGCGCCGGACGACAGCGCGGAGATGCCGCGCAGGGACACGCGGGTCAGGCCAGGGGTGCCGTCGTTCTGCACCTGCAGGCCGGGAATGTAGGCGGCATAGTCTGACAGCGAGACCGCGCCGGTGTTTTCCAACTGGCGTTCACCGATCACGCTGATCGAGGCGCCCACTTCACGCACATTCTCTTCGCGCTTGTTGGCAGTGACCACCACGGTATCGAGCTGCTGGGCATCGGTGCGCTGGGCACCTGCGTTCGCCGCGTTCGTGCCGTCCTGTGCGAGTGCCGAAGCACTGCAACAGGCCAGCGCGCCAGCGATCGAAAGGGAAAGGTGGGTGCGGTACCACGGCCGTGCGGACTGGAACTGGATCATGCCTGCTCTCCCGGGCAAGGTTGAATCAGTGATGGTCTGGCGTCGACGTGTCGCCCTTCGCACGCGATCTGTCCTGATCCGGGATAATGATCCTAATCAGAGAATTGTCAATACATTCGGAAAAATCACGTGTGAAGCGGTCAGCGCGTGGCTGGCGTCCAGCCCGGCCCTCGGACCACCTGGCCCGGCGTGGCGCCGGTATGCTCGCCTTCGCGCAGCACCTGTACGCCGTTGACGAAGACATCGCTGACGCCGGTCGCGTACTGCTGGGGTTTTTCGTAGGTCGCGTGATCGGTGATGGTGGCGGGATCGAAGATCACGATGTCGGCATGACAGCCCGCGCGCAGGCAACCCCGATCAGTCAGTTTCCAGTTGCTGGCCGGCAGGCCGGTAAGTCGGTGGATGCCCTCTTCCAGCGGCATCAGCTTGCGGTCGCGGACGTAGTGGCCGAGGAAACGCGCCACGTTGCCGTAGGCGCGCGGATGCGTGCTGGATTTCAGGAAAACACCTTCCGGCGCGGCGGATTCGGCATCCGAACCCAGGCTCACCCACGGCTGCTTCAACCCCAGCTCGATGTTGTCCTCGCTCATCAGGAAGTAGGCGGTGCCGATGCGGTGGTCGTCCTCGACGATCAGGTCCATCGCTGTTTCTTCAACGGATGTCCCGCGTTCACGCGCGATCGCTGCCAGTGACTTTCCGGCCAGGGGCTTCAGTGCTTCGCTCTTGAATTCGATCGGAACCAATCGTTCATCCGATGCGGCGAGCATGCGCAGGTTTTCCCAGGGCACGTTCGGATCGCGCATTTCGGCGATCAGCCGCGCGCGCGTGGCGGGATCCTTGAGCCGCCGGATCATCGCGTCGTGGCCACCGGCCTGCAGCCACGGTGGCATGCTCGCCGCAAGCCATGTCCCGCCTGCGGTGTAGACGTACATGTCCGCACTCAGCTTGAGTCCTTCCTTGCGCGCTGCTTCGATGCGATCGATCGCCTGCTGCATCTTCGGCCAGTTCTTCTCGCCGGCTGCCTTCAGGTGGTAGATCTCGGCATGCTGGCCGGTTGCACGTGCGATGGCCACGACCTCATCGATGCCTTCGAGCAGGCGATCGGCTTCGCTGCGCATATGGGAGATGTATCCGCCACCGGATTCGGCAGCGGCCTTGGCCAGCGCGATCAGTTCGTCGGTTTCGGCGAACCTGCCCGGCGGGTAGATCAACGAACTGCCTACGCCCAGCGCTCCTTCGCGCATCGCCTGGCGAACCACGTCCTGCATGCGGGAAAGCTGCTCGGGGGTTGGTTTGACGTCGTCCTCGCCGAGCTCATGGATGCGGACCGTCGCAGTGCCGATGAACGACGCGACATTGGGTGTGACGCCCCGCTGCTGCAGATGTTCCAGGTAGCCACCGAGGGTGGTCCAGGGGATGTCGTATCGGATATCGGCCTGCTGCTTGAGGGCATCGGCCTTCATGCGTTCGTTGACCGGTCCCATCGACCAGCCTTCGCCGAAGATCTCCAGCGTCACCCCCTGCTTGGTATCACTGACACCGCGTCCATCAACGATGAGCGACTCCGTCGCCCAGCTCAGCACGTTGATGAAACCCGGGGCGACTGCCTTGCCGCCGGCGTCGATCTCCTTCCCGGCGAGCGCCGCCTTGCCGGCGGGCAACAGCTCCACGATGCGACCATCCCGCACTGCCACGTCCACGCGCTGGGGCGAACTGCCGCTGCCGTCGTAGACCACGCCGTTGCGGATTACCAGGTCGTAGCGCGGGAGCGCATCGGCGCTGCGGGCCGTGGTACAGGCGGCGAGGGCGAGGGTGAAGGCGAGCAGGGTCGGCGTGAATCGCGGCATGGTGCTTTCTCCATCATGATGACAACGAACGTATCGGCCGATCCAGCCGCCACAGGATCAGCGCGGCAACCGCGGCCAGCCCGGCAAGCAGCAGGAAGAAGCCGGCGTGGCTGGTCCTCGACCACAGCGTGCCCACCAGTCCCGCCAGCAGGCTGCCGCTGAAGACGGCGAGGAACCAGGAGGCAACGGTGGTCGCGCCCAGGCGCGGTGGCGCGAGCCGGGCGAACAGCCCCAGCCCGGTCGGCAGGATGTACAGCTCACCCAGCGTCAGGATCATGAAGAAGGCCACCAGCCAGAGTCCGTTGACCAGCATCTGGCCGGCACCCGCAGCGAGCCCGGCAAGCAGCACGTAGGCGACGGCGACGATCAAGGCACCGATGGCCATGCGACGGGCCGGGGAGGATTCACGGCCCTGGTCTGCACGACGTCGCCACTGGGCCAGCAGTACGGGGGTGATCGCGATCACCAGCAGCGGATTGAGCGACTGGAACCACGTCATCGGTACCAGGAAGCCTCCGACCACACGGTCAACGCGGCTGTCGATCCACAACGGCAGCGTGTTGCCGATCTGCTCGTAGGCGCCACGGAAAATCGTCGCGGCCAGTCCAACGCCCAGCAGCAGCCACCAGATCCGCGGGTCGCTGCGGGTGGGCCCGGCATCGGTGATCACCCGCGTGCGGCGGGGCGGCTCCGGTGGCAGGTAACGGCGACCGGCCACGTAGATCAGCAGCCCGATGAACATGCCGATGCCGGCGGCGCCGAAGCCATAATGCCAACCGTACAGTTCGCCCAGGGTGCCGCACACCAGCGGGGCCAGCAGGCCACCGATGTTGAGGCCGACATAATAGACGTTGTAGGCCCGCCCACGGCGGGAATCGTCGCTGGCGTACAGGTCGTTGATCTGGCTGGGTAGACTGGGCAGGAACAGGCCATTACCCAGCGCGATCGTCGCCAGCGCGGGGTAGAACATTGAATCGAACGCCATCAGGAAATGGCCGAAGGCCATGATGCTGCCGCCCAGGATGACCGCGTTGCGCTTGCCGAGATGACGATCAGCGATGATTCCGCCGATGATCGGCGTGAAGTACGCCATCGCCGTGTACAGGCCGTAGACGAAAGATGCTTTTTCCTGTGCGAAGAGCAGCTGCTTGGTCATGTAATAGACCAGCATCGTGCGCATGCCATAGTAGGAGAACAGCTCCCACATGTTGGTCAGGAACAGGATCGTCAGTCCGCGCGGCTGGCCGAACCAGGTCTTGCCATGGAGATCGGCCGGCATGCTCATGGGTGGGTCCGCGGCCCCCATACCTCGTCACCGCAATCGATGAAACCATCCACGTAACGTACCGAAGGCGTGCGATCCTTCACCAGGAAGGTGGGGCCGTCCAGATCGACGATGTCGCAGAATTGCCCGAGCACGAAGGCCGGTGCCGCCGCGAGGCTGGTCCCGCACATGTTCCCGACCATCACCTGCTTGCCCAGCTCACGCGCGCGACGGGCCATCATCAGGCCTTCGGTCAGCCCGCCACATTTGTCGAGTTTGATGTTGATGACGTTGAAACGATGGTGCAACGCTTCCAGTTCGGCCAGGTCAAGGATGCTTTCATCGGCGGCGAAGGGCAGTGGGCGTTCGATGCCGTCCAGGTCGGATTCGTGCCCGCGCCGACAGGGCTGTTCCAGCAGCGAGATGTGCGCCTGGACCAGTGCCGGCAGCAGCAACGGCAGCGTGGCCGCGGTGTAGCCCTGATTGGCGTCCACACCGATCCACGGCGTCGGACAGCGTGCGCGTACGGCGCGCACGCGAGCTGCGTCCAGTTCGGGGTCGCCTGTCAGTTTGAGTTTCAGCGCACGTGCCTGCGCATAGGCGGCTGCGCGCTCGGCCATGACCTCCGGTGTATCAGCGCCCACCGTGAAGGTCGTCAACAGCGGGCGCACACCATCCAGGCCGGCCAGCTGCCATACCGGCAGCCCGCTGCGCTGTGCCTCCAGTTCCCACAGCGCGGCATCCAATGCATTGCGCGCGCCACCTGCGGGCAGCAGCTGGCGCAGCGCATCGCGGTCGATGCCGGCTTCGATGCGTGGACGCAGTGCTTCCAGCGTGGCCTTCATCGTGTCCGGCTGGTCGTCGTTGTAGTAGACGCCGGCAGCCTCGCCGCGGCCGATGAAGTCCGCGTCGTACAGGGTCGCCACGGTGGCCGGCATTGCATCGAAGACATGTCCGGCGATGCGGAACGGTGCCGACATCGGCAACGGTTCGTTGTGCAGCTCAAGTCGAAGGGCCACCACTGCCTCGTGCAGAAGGAAGGAGGGGGGCGGCCGGCGGAGGCCCCGCCGGCCGGTGGCATCAGTAGTTCGCGCCGAATCCGATGACGTGCTGCGCGAAGCCGAGCCACAGCAGGAACAGGCAGGCCAGTGCCAGCAGCACGGCCCACAGCTTGGCCAACCATCTGCGCTGACTGCGCAGGACATGCCAGGCATTCCAGACCGCGAACGCTGCGCCGACGGGCAGGGCAACGGTGGCGAACAGGCGCATCACATTGATCATGACGTCGCTTCTTGGCGAGGTCATTTCCAGGGCGCTCAGCATGCTCGCCACGAGCGCCAGCGCGGCGCCGGTGGCCAGCAGCGAGAGCAGCGCACCGATCCGCACCAGGCGATGGGCGCGTGCGTCCACGCCGCTCAGCCGGTAGGGCACGCCATAGTAGCGACGGACCAGTGCCGACACCGGCCAGGCGACCACGGTCAGCAGCACCACGATCAGGCTGGCGATCAGCAGCGGCAGGTAGGCGGCGTGCCAGCTCGACAGGCGCTGGAAAACCATGATCGGTGCGTACGGTTCCAGGGTGAAGCGCGTGACCTTTCCTTCCACCACGTCCGCCGCCAGGCGATCGGTGCTGGTGGTGTCCTGCCAGACGTATGGTGCGATCTCGCGCCACTTCTTCGGCGCGCCACCGTAGCCGATCGCCGCGCTCACGGTAAGGGAGCCATCGTCGTTGGCGATGACCTTGACTGGTCCCAGAAGATTGGAAAGCGACACGAAGCTGCTGTCCGCACGGCGGCTGCTTATGTACGTGCCTGCCATCTGTGAAGCGTGCAGGAGGGCCTCCTCCTTCGACACGCCCTGTGGTGCGGCTGGCTTGCCGGGCAGGTAACGGTCGGCGAAACCGCGCGACAGCGCAGTGCGGATGTGCCCGGTTGCCCCGTCGCGCCCGGCGCTGTTCATCGACACGAACAGGCCGATGCCATCGTCCAGGAACAGCTGCAGGTCACTATGGAACCACTGGGTATCGCCACCATGCGAAACGGCACGGTGGCCATTGACCGAGGTCTCGTAGAAACCCAGCATCATCCGGTTCAGCGGTCCGATCGACGCCTGACCGGTGGAGTGCATCTGCTGTGCAGTGGCGGCATCGAGGATGCGCGCATCACCAAAGGCACCGTCCTGCAGGTGGGCGATCATGAAACGGCCCATGTCCGATCCGGTGGCGGCCAGGCTGCCGGCGGGCGCCAGGCTGATGAATTCATACTCCTTGGCCTCGCCGGACGATGCGCGCTCATATCCCTTGGACATGCCGGACAGCAGCGTTGCCGGCAATGGCTGGCGGAAACTGGAGTGTTTCATGCCCAGCGGTTTGAAGATCTGCGCGTCGATGTAGTCGTAGAACGGCTGGCCCGAGGCGCGCTCGACGATGTAGCCGGCCAGTGCCGTGGCGTAGTTCGAATAGGCCGGTGTGGTGCCCGGTGCGTAGATGCGCTCGGGTGTCCAGTTCTTGAGTGCATCACCGAGCGGTACCACCTCGTCCAGGCGGGAGGTGATCAGCCCGCGGATCTGCTCTTCCATTCCGGTGGTATGGGTCATCACATGCCGCAGCGTGATGGGCTTGCCGTCACGCTGCGGTATCTTGAAATCAAGATAGGTGTTGATGTCGGCGTCCAGGTCCAGCTTGCCCTGGCTGACCAGTTGCATCACCGCCGTCCAGGTGAACAGCTTGGAGACAGAGCCGGGGCGGAACAGCGTGTTTTCCGGATCAACTGGTGCGCGCCTCTCCAGGTCGGCGTATCCGTAGCCTTTCTGCACCAGGATCTGCCCATCCTTCACCACCACCACGACGGCGCCGGCGATGTCGCCGTTGGCCAGTGCATAGGGCATGATGCCGTCCAGCCAGGCCGCGGCGTCTTCGCGGGTCAGTACCGGCGCGCCTGCTGACGGCGCGGAAGGCGTGTTCTCTGCGGCCGGCAGCAAGGAGGGCGCGGTGGGTACGGGCGCCGTTGTCGGCGGCACCGATACGGGCGGAGCGATGGCCTGCTGGGCCTGCAGCGGCAGCGCAGCGACCAGGGTCAGCACCGCGCTGCACAGGAGGACAGGGATCTTACGCATCGAACGGTCTCCGAACTGAAGCGACTGGACGGCCTCCTGTGCGTCTGGCACGTCGCACGGTGGCGGATATATCCTGATTTGGCGATAATGATCCTAATCAGAGAATTGTCAACCCGTGCCGAAAGTCCCGGGCCAGGGTGCCTGGGCAGGGAACTGCTCTTTCCAAAGGACATCCCCGAGGGTGATCATGACCCGGGCTGGGAGGTTCCAGCAGAAGTACTGGTGTTCCAGGAGATACCGCAAGAATGACGTCACAACACCCCACCATTGGCGGACTGCTGCGGTCGCTGCGCGCTCGCAAGGGTTGGACGCTCAAGCAGATGAGCGAACACTCCGGCATTCCGCTGTCCACCTTGTCCAAGGTCGAGCACGATCGCCTGACCCTCAGCTATGACAAGCTCCTGCAGCTCGCGCAGCGGCTGCAATTGCGGATGTCCGAGCTGTTCGCCGAGGATGCCGATGCCGTAGAGCCCTCGGTGACCGCGCGCCGCAGCATCGGCCGCATTGAGGACGCGATCCGGGTCACCACGCCAAACTATGACTATTTCTATCTCTGCCCGGAGCTGCGCCGCAAGCGCATGATCCCGGTACTGACCCGTGTGCGGGCGAAAACCATCGAGGAATTCGGTGCCCTGGTACACCACTCCGGCGAGGAGTACATCCACGTACTCGAAGGCCGCATGGAAGTGCATACCGAATTCTACGATCCGGTCGTACTCGAGGCCGGGCAGTCGGTCTACATCGATTCCAACATGGGCCACGCCTACATCGCGGCCGAGGGCTGTGACGAGGTGGTGCTGCTTGGGGTCTGCTCCAGCAGCGACGAGCATCTCATGGAGTCGCTGCTGACGCTGCATGGCGACGAAAATGCGGTGCGCCCCGGCAAGGTGGAACGCCTCCCGCCACCGACGAAGATGGTGCCCAAGGCGCGTCGCCGGAAATCCCCGGCGTCATCGAAGGCCTGAAGCGAAGGCCGCCGGGCGTGCGTCATCGTGCGCGGCGGCCGGATCCCGTCATGGCCGATCCTGCAGCGCGAAGCGGACCGTCGCCTCGACGTGGATCGGATATCCAGAACTGTTTCAGTTCGTTTGCGGGTGGACCCACCCCATCCTCAGCGCAACCGCACCTCCGTCTGCTTCCCTTCTTCGAATGGCCCGTGATCCAGAAGACAGTCGATGAAGGCGCCCAGCAGGGCGGGTCGATGCTGCCGGCTAGGGTAGTAGAGGAACAGCCCGGGGCGCGAGATCGACCAGTCCGACAGGACCCGGACCAGCCGCCCCTGGGCCAGCAGTTCGCCTACGCCGTCCTGCTCGAAGTGATAGGCAATGCCGAGCCCACCCAGCGCAGCAGCAATGCCGACGTCAGCGTGATTGGTGATGACAGGGCCATCGACGGCTACATCGAGCCGATGCCCCTGCTTCTCGAACTCCCAGCGATAGTGCCTGCCATCCATCTCGAGTCGCCAGTTGATGCACGCGTGCTCGTGCAGCTCGGCCGGCGAGGTGGGGGTGCCTCGACGTGAGAGGTAGTCGGGCGATGCCACCGCCATCATCTTCATGTCGGGAGTGAGGCGGACGGCCACCATGTCCTTTTCCAGCTGGCCGCCGACGCGGATGCCTGCATCAAAGCGGCCCCGGACGATATCGGCCAGCGCATCGTCGACCACGATGTCGAGCACGACATCAGGATGCGCGCGATGGAAGCGCGCAAGCCGTGGGGCGATGACCGTCCTTGCCGCGATGCCCAGCGTGTTGATGCGAAGCGTGCCGCTCATCCGCCCCGTCGCCTCACCGGCATCCGCCACTGCAGCAGCCATCTCCCGGAACAGCGGGGCGATGCGCCTGTAGAGCAGTTCGCCCGTTGCCGAGGGTGCGACGCTGCGCGTGGTGCGATTCAGAAGGCGGGCGCCGATGCGACCTTCGAGCTGGCGGATCGTCTGGCTCAGCGCCGAAGGCGACAGGCCGAGATGCTCTGCGGCTCGCACAAAACTGTGACGCTCCACGACGGCAACAAAGGCCCTGAGTTCAGCAAAGTCGGATCCGCGCATTATGTACTCGTTTCTAAAGAGCCCATCCGGATTCTAGGATATTCAATAAATTAGCCTGGGTGCGCATCCTACGGGCCATCCACCCGAGGAGACAGAAACGTGAGCGCCTTGACCCTTCCCGAGCCCATTGCGGCGTACTTCGCGGCAGAGCAGAACCCGGACGCCTTGACGCAGTGCTTCACGGCACACGCGGTGATGAAGGACGACGGACATACCTACGTGGGCATCGATGCCATCAAGGCGTTCATGGCCGAGGCAACGGCCCGGTACCACGCGACGAGTGTGCCGTTTGCCATCGAGCGGCAGGACGACATCCACAGGGTGCAGGCCGACGTCACCGGTGACTTTCCCGGCAGCCCGACGGTTCTGACGTACCGCTTTCGACTGGAGCGCGGCCGGATCGCATCGCTGGAGATCACGGCATGAACTTCGACCTACAACTGAAGGGCTTGAGGGCAGTGGTCACAGGAGGAACGCTGGGACTGGGGGCTGCCGTTGTGAAAACCCTGACGGAGGCTGGAGCGCGCGTGACGACGTCCGCGCGTACCGTTCCCACCCAGACGCGCGAGGGCGTCACCTACGTCGCTGCCGACCTGTCGACCGCGGAAGGCACGGATCACCTTGCGCAGGCCGTCCTCCGGCAGTGGGGAGGTGTGGACATCGTGATCAATGTGCTCGGAGGCTCGAACACGCCCGGTGGTGGCTTCGCTGCCATTAGCGATGCGCACTGGTTCGCCGAGCTGAACCTGAATCTCATGTCGGCGGTGCGCCTGGACCGTGCACTGCTGCCCACGATGCTGCACCAGGGTGCGGGTGTGGTGATCCATGTCAGCTCCATCCAGCGCGTGCTGCCGCTGCCGGAGTCCACCACTGCGTACGCTGCGGCAAAGGGCGCTCTCACCACGTACAGCAAGTCGCTTGCCAGAGAGGTGACACCCAAGGGAGTCCGCGTACTGAGCGTTGCGCCGGGCTGGATCGAGACCGAGGCGTCCGTGGCGTTCGCGACGAGGATGGCCGCAGAGGCCGGAACGGATTACGAAGGTGGCAGGAAGATCGTGATGGATTGGCTGGGCGGGATTCCGGTGGGTCGACCTGCCAGGCCACAGGAGGTGGCCGACCTGATCGCTTTCCTGGCCTCCCCGCGCTCCGCTTCGATCGCCGGGACGGAGTATCGGATCGATGGGGGTACGGTCCCCACCGTGTGATCAACGGGCTTGGCGTCGGCCTCCCTCATCGGATCGCTGATGCGCTCCGGCTGACCGGCCCGGGCGCTGTCGGCAGCCGCTCGAAGGCAACGACCCGGCGCGAGAGCCATGGCCAGAAGATCCGCCTGCGCAGCAGCAGGCCGCGCACCTCATCCAGGCTTGCATGGAGCAGGCCGATGCGGTGCGCCAGCTCCTCCAGCGTACTGTCGGGCAGGCGCGCGAAGCCCTCCTGCTCGATATGCCAGTTGTCGGCGTACTCGATCAGCTGCACGCAGCGCATCTCCAGATGGATACGTGCGTGGATCACATCCCAGTCGATCAGCTCGTGCGTTGGAATCTGACGCAGCGAGTTGAGCATGTCCATGCCGCAGGTGCGGTGGTAGCGATACAGCTGCGTGTCGCCGGATCGATCCGTGGCCAGCTTCGCCGCCTGCAGGAACTGGAAGAGGGTGATGCCGCACAGTGTCAGCGAGGTGGTGATGCGGCGCTGGGTCTGCGCGCGGGACATCTGCCAGGGCACATAGATGGCAGCGAAGCCGATCACCACTGCCACCAGCACCTGTGACCAGTCCGCCCATTCGCCGACCGGCAGGCAGGGACGGCCGATGATCCAGGGGCAGAAGGTATCCACCGTGTCGCTCATGCAGGACCTTGCGCGTTGCCGATCTGGAGCACCACGTAATCACAGGCCCGCCGATGCAGGCAAGGCAGGGGCCCGCAACCGGCGCGGTGTCGCGCGCCGGCGTAGATCGCGAAGGCGGGGGCGGGGTGAAAAACGACACGCGGCCACATCCGTCACCCACGGATGGACGAGGGTGCCCTCATCCGCGACGCCGCCGACCATCGATGCTGTAGCGGCCGGCGCCGGTGCAGGCCAGCAGAATGAAGCCACCGGCGATGCCGATGTTCTTCAGGAACATGATCTGCTGGGTGGGATCGTTGAACTGGTGATGGAAGATGAAGGCGGTCACCAGGCTGAAACCGGCCAGGACCGCGGCGACCAGACGGGTCTGGAAGCCCAGCAGGATGCACAGGCCGGTAATGATCTCGAACGCGATGGTCGGCCACAGCAGGATACCGGGCACGCCCATCGTCTCCATGTAGCTCTGTGTGCCGGCCAGGTTGCCGAGTTTGCCAAGGCCGGAGACCAGGAACAGCAGCATCAGCAGTACGCGTGCAACGAGGATGGCAAGGGGAGGCGATGAGTGGTTCACGTCGATATCCTCAGGCGGAGATAGGCAGGGCAACCGTGCGCAAGGGCACAGGAGATGGGCCGATCGGACTCCAGAGCCGGTGAAGCCCGCGTTGAGGGCATTCCGCGCACAGGGCTGCGGGGTGGGGTCATACGGCGCGTTTCACGCTACCCTGCGCGGGTCCGGCGACGAAGGAGGCACAGGATGGCAGACGATGGCGGCATGACGATTCCAGCGAAGACCCTGTACATCGCAGGCGCCGTGGCTGTGCTGGTGAGCCTGCTGGCGTGGTCGGTGGAGTGGAGCGGGCTGGCCTACGTCTGTCCCTATTGCCGTGTGCAGCGCACGGTCATCGGCGTGCTGGGGGTGCTGACCCTGTTCGCGCGGCCCGGCGGCATCGTCGCGCCCTGGCTCTCCTTCTCCGCGGGAGGCTTCGCGTTCGTGGTGGCGGCGATGCAGCACTTCAACGGCTGGAAGCGCATTTCCTCAGGCAGCTTCAGCTTCAACGCGCAGTGGTACATCGACCCGTGGTTGCTGTCGGGATGCGCGATGCTGATCCTGGTCGCGCAGTTGATGCTGGTGCAGGCGGCCTGCCGGCGCAGCGCGCGCTGAAGCCACCGCCGGCGTCTGCCGGCGGCGGCCTCCATTGCATTCCGTGCCTGCGCTAGGCTGGATTCATCAGTGCGAAGAGCGTGTCGTAAGTGCCATCGCGTTCGGCCCAGCGTCGTGCCTGGTCCGGCTCCAGCAGCAGCTCACCCCGCGGGTGGTCCCCGCGCTCGAGCTTCAGCAGAACCTGCTGCACGTACTCCTGCACGGGCATCGCGCGCGGGTCGGTCGCCTGCGCCTCACCCGTCAGTCCGGTCTGCACATACGGGGGCGACAGTTCCAGCACCTCCACCGGCAGATGGCGAAGCTGATGACGCAGCGATACCAGCCACGAATGCAGGAACGCCTTGCTGGCGCAGTAGGCCGGGAAGCTGGCCAGTGGCAGGAAGGCGAGCGCAGAACCGGTGGCCATCAAGGTGGCGCTGCGTTGTTGTGTCAGCAACGGCAGGAACGTGGCCACGGTGCGGAGCACCCCCAGGATGTTGGTGTCGATGATGGCTTCGGCATCGAAGTCGTCCCAGTGGCCGCTGGCCAGGTTTTCCGGGCGGGAGATGCCCGCGTTGGCGATGAGCACGTTGAGGCCGGGGAAGCGGGCATGGACGATCTCGGCCAGGTCCGCCAGTGATGCAGGATCGCCCAGCTCCAGCGGCAGGGCGACGAGGCCCGGGCGCTGCTCGCCGATCGCCTGCAGCAGTGCCCGGTCGCGGCCGGTGATGATGACCTGGTTGCCGCGGTCGTGCAGCGCCTCGGCCAATGCACGGCCGATGCCGCGGCTGCCGCCGGTGATGAGGATGGTGTTGCCGGTGAGGTTCATGGGAATGCCTTTCCATAGGGTCTTGGGAAAGGCCACGGCGTGATGCATCCACTCCCGCAGGAGCGAAGGGCAGGGCAGTACCGTGGCGCCTGTCGCCCGGGTTTCCTCTGCTGAGGCCCTCCCGGCTGTGGGCGCGTTGGATGACGATAACGCCTGCGGCAGCGCCGTTGCGGGGCTGCGGCGCAGACTGTAGGCGCAGCCTGGTGAGGCGTCAACCGTGTCGGTGCATCGGGGTCCCCGCCCGAAGCAGGGCTACCGGCTCTGGAAGACCGCCCGCTGGGCGGCGAATGCGCGCTGGTAGGCAGGGCGTTCCGTGGCCCGCGCCAGGTAGGCGGCCAGCGTCGGATACCCGCCGATCATGCCGCTGCTTTGAAGACGCAGCAGCACCGCCACCATCATCAGGTCGCCAACACTGAATTCGTCCTCCAGCCAGGTCCTGTCGCCCAACCATGCCGACAGCTGGGACAGCCGTGCGTGCACGCGCTCGTCCAGCATCACCTGCCGCTGTGCATACCAGGGCTTCTCGCGTTCCAGCAGCCATGCCATGGATCGCTCGACGATGGGCGGCTCGACGGTGTTCAGCGCAGCGAACATCCACATGATCGCGCGCATGCGGGCGCTGTCCCCGGCCGGCAGCAGGCCGCGATGGCGCTCGGCCAGGTGCAGCAGGATCGCGCCGGATTCGAACAGCACCCGCTCGCCTTCCTGGTAGGTGGGGATCTGCCCGAAGGGGTGGCGCGCCAGATGGGCCGGCTGCTTCATCTCGGCAAAGGACAGCAGCTGGACGTCATAGGCGACGCCCAGTTCTTCCAGTGCCCAGCGCACGCGCATGTCGCGGGCCAGGCCCTTGCCGCGATCGGGCGAGGTGGCGAAGGCCGTGAGGATCGGGGTCATCGGAGGTGCTCCGGCCGGCGGAAGGCCTGCCTTCCCTGTGTCGACGAATGGCAGGACCGGAAATCGACCGTTGCTCAGCGCTGCGCGCGCCGCGGCGAGGACAGCAGCCCGGCAACCGTCGCGATCTGTGCGGCGCCTGAACGCTCCAGCGTCTGCAGTGCCACCCTCCTGCGTGCTGGCGGGGCCGGCGTCAGCATGTCCGCGATACGCGCGGCACTGCCACCGTCCCGCCTGCACTGCTCCACCTGCTGGCGGAAATCCCGTTGCCAGTTCGAGAAGTGGTCGTTGGCATGGATCACCGGCCAGCGGCGGGCGGCGCGCCAGCGTCGGGGAAATCGAAGCGGCTGAACATGTCGATGACCAGCAGTGCGGTCGTGGCATTCCGGCGTGGCATGGCTCAGTCTCCGGTCTGCGCATGCGTCGCCTGCACGGGCTTGGACTGCGGGGAATCCTTCGCAGGAAGATGGTCAGCACGACCAGCGCCAGTACCGCCAGGAATTCGCTCTGACAGTCCTGCATGGACTCGAACCAGAACCTGCTGCTGGTCAGATGCTCCAGGAAGGACGATGGGGGCAGCCCCTGCAACGGCTGTTCTACCTGTTCTGTCTTCCCGCTGCCGACGGCATGCAGACTGAAGCTGACCAGGAAGAGCAGGCCGAACGCGATCGCCAGTGAATGTCCATAGAGCGTCTTCCATGATGCAACGGCGATGGAGCGGCTGCTCGCCGTGGTCGAGCCCTACGCCCGCGCGGCCTAAGCATCCATCGGCGGCGCGTGTTTCGCCGCTGCACGATCTGGTTCAGCGCTGGCCTCCCGCCGCCGTATCGCTGCAGAGCGTCTGACGGACAGCGCGTTGCAGGCCCTCGATGTGGAACGGCTTGGCGACGAAGGGGGCACGCCGGTGGCGCGCAGGTACCAGCTGGTCGTACACCGCAGAGACGAACAGGTAGGGAATCTTCAGTTCGGCCAGGCGGTCGGCTACCGGAAACACCACGCCATCGCGCAATTCCACATCCAGTACCGCGCCATCGAACCGTTGACGGTCCAGCAGGCCGAGGGCGTCAAACACGCTGTAGGCATGGGTGACGTGGTCGCCACTGTCCTCAAGTGCCTGTTCCATCAGTGCCGCCAGATCGAACTGGTCCTCCACCAGAAGCAGATTGCAGGGAGGCTGGCCGGTCGTGCGAGGCATGAGGTGGGTCTATGGAGCCGTGGGAACGACAGTGTCCGCCGCAGGCCATCAAGGCGATGCGGAGATGATGTGGTGTCGGCGCGAAGCCGCGCGCGCCGTGCAGGCAGCGTGCACGGAGGGGCCGGCAATGTTGACGATGCCTTGGCGATCACTGTGGATACTGCCGCCGTCCCCGCACGAGGAGTCGCCCAATGAACGCTTCCGGATCCCTGTCTGCGCCCCAGGTGCTGCGCGTGGAAAGCATGCCGCTCGCCTGCGGTGGGATGGCAGTTGTCGTCGAACTTGACAGGGTGCCCTCCCGCGCCTGGATGAAGTCGCTGAAGCGGGCACTGCTGTTGGCAGACGGCCTCGACGGCGCGCAGGCCAAGTTCGATGGCCGCTTCGTCTACGTGGTGGGCGTGGAGGCCGCGCAGCGTCGAGCCGAGCATCGGGTCATGCAGGTGCTGTCTGCTGCGGAGGGTCGGCCGGCCGCTGCCACGTGCGCGTACACGATGCCGCCTGCGGCTCCTTCATCCGTGCTGCAGGCCTGAGCGCGCATCGGCGGCAACGGGGGGGACGGGCTGGAGCACCACTGCAACGAAGCGGAACCGCGATTGCTGTTGCCCGGGTTCCGGTGCTGGTCGGCCCTGGAATGTCGCCCGTGTTGGGCCGCCATATATCTCGTGCCATCTCCTCAAGTGCAGAGTCGACCCCACACTTGAACGCAGCCTCCACGCCGAAGTCACTGGACCTTCGGCGGCGAAGATTAATGTAGAGACTATTGCAACCGTCGGTGCCCCCATGCCTCTGCGTGCGATTGCCTATGCGAGCGAAGCCGTTGCCTCATTGAGCGCGGAGTGGCTGCGCGGTCTCGTCGACGACGCGGTGGCATTCAATGAAGCAGCGGACATCACCGGCGTGCTTCTGTTCGATGGCCATCGCTTCCTGCAGTACCTGGAGGGGCCACAGCAGGGCATGGACGCCGCGTGGCGGCGCATACTCGACAGCAGCAGCCATCACAGTGTGGTCGAGCTCAACCGCGGTCGCATCGGTCGCCGCCAGTTCTCGCACTGGCGGATGGGCTGGCTGCAGGTCGAGCACTCGGCACTCGGCAGGATGGCACTGTCCGACTGGACCGGGTTCGTGCGCAGCACGGCCATCACCGGAGTTCCGACCAGCGCGCTGGACAGGCTGCAGTTGTTGACGGCGCCTCTGCTGCGGGCCGGTCAGGGCGGACCTTCCATGCACGCTGCGCCTGCTGGCGAAGAAGGGTCATGAGCACTCGGGTGGAACCGCACCCTGCCGGAACGCGGATACGCGTCGGTTGCGCAGGATGGTCCCTGTCGGCGGCGGATCGCTCCAGCTTCGGTGGAGGCGACAGTCTGCTGCAGCGCTACGCCACACGCTTTTCCCTGGTCGAGATCAACTCCTCGTTCTATCGCCCGCACCTGCCGCAGACCTATCGGCGCTGGGCCGCTTCCGTTCCGGACGATTTCCGCTTCACGGTGAAGATGCCGCGTTCCATCTCGCACGAGCAGCGGCTGCACGGTGCCGGCCCGCTGCTCGACCCGTTCCTGGACGCGGTGGAGGAGCTCGGCGGCCGGTTGGGTGCGCTGCTGTTGCAGTTGCCTCCCAGCCTGGCATACGAGCCGCAGCACGTCGAACCGTTTCTGCACGATCTGCGTCGGCGCACGCGCAGGCAGGTGGCGTGCGAGCCTCGACATCCGTCCTGGTTCAGTGCCGAAGTGGATGCGCTGCTGGCGGTCCATGACATCGCGCGCGTGGCGGCGGACCCGGCGCGGGTCGCGCAGGCGGGAGAGCCGGGCGGGGCCCGCGGCTGGAGCTATTGGCGATGGCACGGCCAGCCGGATATCTATCGCAGCGCTTATGACGAGACCACACTGGCACGGCTGGCCGGGCTGCTCAGGGACCGCGCGCGTGCCGGCCATTGCGCCTGGATGATCCTGGACAACACGGCGCAGGGCCATGCGGTCAGCAATGCACTGCGATTGCAGGCACTGCTTGGAGAACACGGCCATGCCTGAAGGCCCTTCCATCGTGCTGCTGCGCGAGGCCGCCGAGATGTTCACCGGCCAGATACTGCGACATGTCGGGGGCAACAGCCGGATTGACCTGTCCATGCTTGCAGGGCAGCGCGTGCGATCCGTGCGTAGTTGGGGGAAGCACTTCCTGCTGGAGTTCGGCACGGATACCCTGCGGATCCATCTGATGCTGTTCGGCAGCTGGCGTATCGATGAGCGCAAGCCTTCGCCTCCGCGCGTATCGCTGAGGTTCGATGCCGGCGAACTGAACCTCTATGCCTGTTCGGTCAAACTCATCGACGGCCCGTTGGAAGAAGCCTACGACTGGCGCACCGATGTGATGAGCGATGCGTGGGACCCCCGGCTCGCGCGCCGCCGCCTGAAAGCGATGGCTGACGTCCTGGTGTGCGACGCACTGCTGGACCAGAACGTTTTTGCCGGCGTTGGCAACATCATCAAGAACGAAGTGCTGTTCCGGATCGGCGTACACCCGGCCACGCGTGTGGGTGACCTGCCGCCGCGCAGGCTGGGTTCACTGATCCGCGAAGCCAGGACCTACAGCTACGAGTTCCTGGAATGGAAGCGTCGTCACGAGCTCAAGAAGCACTGGCAGGTGCATGCCAAACGCAGCTGTCCGCGATGTGGCGGCCCCGTCAGCAAGCAGTATCTGGGCAGAACCCGGCGACGCAGCTTCTTCTGTCCCCGCGATCAGGTCCTGTTCGACGGCGCCAGGCCGGCCGGTGGCCGCCAGCGATGATCAACAGGGCGGAGGCAGGGGTGCCTGCTTCTGGCGATGGCGGGCCAACAGCTGGCCAAGCAGAGCCGTCGCCAACAGAAGCAGATTGGTCACTACGAAGACGCTGCTGCCCAGCATCAGGCTGTAGAGGGTGAACAGCGCCGAGGCCACCATCTGGCCGGCGAACAACCATCGTGACAGTGTCTCGGGATGTGGCGAACGCCACTGCTTGACCATCTGCCTGAGCAAGGTGGCGACCAGCACAAGGGTCGCCATCCAGCCGATGATATCCGGATGCATCGGAATCTCCTGTTGCCGCCGCCGTTCCTGGCGGCGTATGGCAGTGGAACTCAGGCGGCCTGTGCTGCCTTGGCGTTGCCACCCCCCTTGGCCAGCAGGGTCAACTTCTCGTCGGTCGACTTTTCTTCGGCCAGTGTTTCCAGCAGCAGGGGGAGCGCGTCCTTGTAGCCCAGCTGCTTGGCCAGCGCGGCGATGGTGCCGTACGACGCAATCTCGTAGTGCTCGACTTTCTGGGCGCCACCGATCAGTGCGGCATCACGCACCGGTCCCTTGTCGATGCTGTCGATGACGTCCTTGCCTTCCTCCACCAGCCCTTCCATCGCTGCACACTTGATGCGCTTGAGACGGATGCCCAGCGTCTCGACCACCTGGTCGATCCGCTCGATCTGGCCCTGGGTTTCCTCCAGATGGGTTTCGAAGGCGGCGGCGAGATCCGGATTCTCGGCCGCACGGGCAAGGCGGGGCAGGGCTTTGGTCAGCTGCTTCTCGGCGCTGTAGATGTCCGAAAGTTCGTGGATGAACAGGTCTTCGGCAGTCTTGATGGCCATGTGCGGCTCCAGTCGGGAAGGAATGATGACCGTAGCGGGCCCGGCGTTGATGCCCGGCGTACATGCAGTGAGCGCGATATCGCTGTCCACCGGCATGGTCCATGCAGGGCCCTCACATGTGCACGCGCGATGCACATGGCGTGCACGTGCCGACGCTGGCGTATGCATCAGGCTGCCAGCGTCCGCATCGACAGGAGAAAACACGATGAACACGCCAGGAAAACCGACGCCGAGCTGGCGACAAGGGAAGGTGCTGCTGGGAGTGCTGGCCGCCGTGCTGGTGATTACCGGGATCATCCTTTTCGTGCCCTGGTAGCGGCGGTCAGGCCGCGTTGAGCGACGTGATGCATGCATCAAACGACGCTCACCCCGGGGCCACAGTCCTTTGTCCAAGGTAGTGATGCAGGCAACGCACACCGTTGTCCGTTCCCAACGAATCTGAACTTCAGGAGCAGAACATGAGCACCCAGTCCACCATCGAACATCGTCTCAACGACCTGATCGAGATCGCACGCGACGGCAAGTCGTTCTACGAAGAGGCGGCTACGAAGGTGAAGGATGCCGAGCTGGCGGCATTGTTCACCCGCATTGCCGGCGTCAAGGGCCGCATCGTGTCGGCACTCAGTGGCGCGGTTGCGGCCACCGGTGGCAAGCCTGCCGAGCACGGCACTCTGGTCGGCTCGATGCAGCAGTTCTACGGCAAGGTGCGCGCAGCGTTCGGCGACACCAACTATGGCTATGTGGCCGAGCTGGAAGAATCGGAAGACCGCCTGCTGGCGGCTTTCAAGGACGCGCTGAAGGATGAGGGCCTGCCGCCGGCGGTACGCCAGGAAGTGACCCAGCTGCTGCCGGAAGTGCAGGAATGCCACAACGTGATGCGTGCGCGGAAGCACGCGATGAAGGCAGCCTGATCGAGCGGGATGCAGTCTCCGGAGAAAAAAGGGGCGGCCCCAGGCCGCCCCAATGCTCTTCAGCAGGTAAGTTGAACGTGGATCAGAAGCGCACGGACCAGCGCGCCGTAGCGCCGTGGTCACGGCTCTCGCTGCCGAACTGGCCGCTGTAGCCCAGCTCCAGCGACTGCCGCGGGGTCAGCCACGCGGACAGCCCCAGCTCGGCCACGACAGCGCTGTCGGCGATCGGCGCGCCGCTGACGGTGAACGCGCCGCCACCGTTGGCGAAGGCGAGATTGGCCACCTGGCTGCGGTCGCCGGAGGCCCGGCGATAGCCCACCGCGCCACGCAGGTGCAGCCAGCTGTCCTGCTGGAAGGATGCCTTCAGACCCTTGTCGAAGCGCAGCCCGGCGGTCGCCACGGTAGTACGGGTGTCTTCCACTTCGCCCTGCAGTGCGGCGGCGCCGCCCCGCTCGCTGATGCGCTTCAGGTCCACTTCGACACGGGCAACCTGCAGGTAGGGCTCCAGGCTGCCTTCAGCAGAGCCGAAACGGTAGCCGGCTTCGAGGAAAGCCTGGCGGGTACGCGCGTCATAACGGCCGGTGAGCGTGTCGCTGAATCCTGCGAACGCCAGCTCGCGGGTGCTCTCTGCCTCGTGCTTGCTCCATGCCACGCCACCGCGCAGACCGAAGCCGCCCCAGCTGTGGCTGGCGTAGGCACCGAAGTGGGTATTGTCGATCTTGGACTTGGCACGGCGGTCGCGTTGCTTGACGTCGGTACGGCCGGTGCCGGCGAGTACGCCGGCCTGCCAGCCATCGAACTCGCGGTCGATACCGACCAGCAGGCCGTTGCTGTTGGCGTCCGTGCGCGCGGTTTCGACATCGCCATCGAGCTTGCCGTTGCCGCCGATTGCCTGCACCCACGCACCGGTCGCGTCGCCGGTGCTGCCCGGCGACGCATTGCCCGCACGTCGCGACAAGGCTGCATCACGCACGTAGCGGCTGCTCTCGACCAGTACCAGCGGCGTGGCGGCATGCAGCTCGCCGCTCAGGCCGTCCAGCGCGGCGCCGACCTGGGCGGGGAACAGCTGGGTCAGCGGCCGGGGCAGGCCCTGGTTGATCGCCAGACCGTCGGCTACGCCGGCGACGGCGCGCTGGTTGCGCGTGGTGGCCGCGCTGGCCAGCAGCGCACCCCGGGTCACGTCGATGCGCGCACCATTGGCGCTGTAGGCCAGGCTGAACTGCAGGAACGGCGAGAATGCACTGAAGTCGGTACGGGCGAACTGACCGTTGATGCCACCGTCGGCGCGCAGGATGTTGAACTGCTCACCCAGGTAGTACACGCCCGGTTCGGGCAGCGCGACCAGTGTGCCGTCCAGCGCGGCGGTGCCGGTGACGTGCAGCTGGTCGCTGCGGCCTCCCGGCGCCAGTTCGGACGCGAACACGCCGGTAGCGCCCTGCGCGTAGTCACCGTTGACGGTCAGGGTGCCGATCGAATTGCCCGGCGCGATGATGCCGTCGACCCGGGTGGTACCCAGGGTGCCGACACCCTTCAGCAGGCCGTTGGCGCCCACGGTGGTATTACCGCCGGCCTGCGTGCCGTTGAAGGAGACCACGCCGCCATCGACCACCAGGTTGCTGTGGTCAAGCACGCCGCCGGCGCTGACCGTGCTGACGCCGCCGGTGGTGTTCAGGGCGGTGGAAACCAGCGAGCCGTTGAGCAGGAACTGGCCGCCCTTCACCTCCACTGCCGAGGTGAGCGAGTTGGCGCCATTCAATTCCAGGACGCCATCGTTCACCACCGCACCGTTGAAGCTGTTGTCGCCGCTCAGGCGCAGCCAGCCGATGCCGGACTTGGTCAGCTTGCCGGGGCCGCCGATGTCGTTGGTCCAGTCATCCCAGGCCTCGCCTTCCCAGACCTTCAGGCCACCGGCCTTCTGGTTCATCACCACATCGGTGTCCACGCGCAGCGAGCCGAAGCCTTCGATGGCCTTGCGCAGGTCGACCATGCCCCAGCCGTAGATCTCATCGATGCCCGGATCGCCCAGATCGCGGGCGGTGGTCAGCAGCACGTCGCGGACCTGTGCGCTGTCCAGGTAGGGGAAGCGCTCAAACAGCAGCCCGAGGGCGCCGGTGATGTGCGGCGCCGCCATCGAGGTGCCCGTCTTCAGGCCGTAGGTGTACTCGGTGTTCTCGCTGTCGATGATCAGCCGCAGGTACTCGCTGGTTTCCTCGATGCGTCCCTGGATCTCACCGGAGACGATGGTGCTGGCGATGTCGGTGCCCGGGGCGGAGATGCACCAGTTGGCGGCGGCACCGCAGATGCTGGAGCTGTCGTCGAGCACATAGTCGGTTTCGCCATCGTCGGCGACCGGCTGGCGCACGTTGGCCACGGCCAGCCAGTAGGGTTCGATCTCCGGCTTCCAGCGGGGCAGGGCCGCAGTGATGCCCGCGACGGCCCCGCTGCCGTTGCCGGCCGACCACACCTGGATCAGGGTCGACCCGGGGGCAGCGTCGCTGCCTGCGTAGATGCTGCCGTAGACGTCGTAATCCGCGCCAATCGCGGCATACTGGCGGTCGAGCGCCGCGGCACTCATGTTGCGGGTCGAGATGCCCCAGCTGTGGTTGATGGCGCGCACGCCCTGCGCCTGGATCTGCGCATACATGTCCAGTACGGCGTCGTCGTCCGGGTCGGTGCGGTACACCGCGCGGGGGCGATAGAAACCATCCGGATCCAGGCGCCACTCATAGTAGGTGTCACCGAACACGCGCGCTGCCGTCAGGTCGGCACCGAAGGCCACGCCATGCATGCCGGTGCCGTCGCGGTTGGCGCCGATGGTGCCCAGCACGTGGGTGCCATGATCGGCGTAGCTGAAGCCGTAGGGCAGGCCGGCCGCGATCAGGCGACCGGCGAGCGCCGCCGGCACCCCGGCACCGAGGCCGTAATAGTTGTAGCCGGGTTGTTCGCCGCGGGTCTGCGCGCAGGCCCCTTCGCCGGCGACGATCCCCGCCGTCGCGCAGTCCGGGCCGATGGTGATGCTGGTGGTGTTGCGGCCAGCGAATTCCGGGTGGGCCAGCGCCGAGCCGGAATCGAACAGCGCCAGGCGTACACCCTGGCCGGTCAGGCCGCGGGCATAGGCATGGTCGGCCCCCATCGCGGCCAGGCCCCAGTCGGCATTGAACTCGTCGCTGTGCCAACTGGCGGCGTCGCCCGCATTGCCCAGGACCGGGGTGGACGTGGCCTGCGCCGAAGCAGCGACGGTTGCGTCCGTTTGTGCATGGCCCGGCTGGGCCCACGCCGCCTGCAGCTGGCGCTGCTGTTGCCAGGCATCGAGTGAATCGGAGGCCATTGCCGGCAGGGCGGCTGCCAGTAGCAGGGAGCTGGCCACCGCGAGTGCCAGCGGGCGTTGCAAGGGGGAACGGGAGCGGGACGAACGGCCATGCAGCGGGTGATTCATCAGGCAAACTTCCTTGATTGACGGTCTACCCAGCCGCTAACTGTCCTGGATGCGTTTCACCCCCAGCGATGTGACGGGAATTTTGTTAACGCGTTAATGTTTCGTGACGAAAGCCACACTTTTCGCACCCTGCCGCATCAGTCTGTACACGCGTCCCTGAAGGTTGACGGTGTGCCGGCCGGTCGCGCAGTTCGTTTTTGCCCCTCATTGAACAGGAACGTCATGGCTGTCAGACGCATCGTCGCCAACATCGCCACACCCGATCCGACGCGCGCCGCCGCGTTCTACGGCGGCATCCTCGGCATGCCGGTGGTGATGGATCATGGCTGGATCGTCACCTACGCCGGGCAGCACACTGCGCCTGCGCAGCTCAGCTTCGCCAGCGAGGGCGGGTCGGGGACGCCGGTGCCGGACCTGTCGATCGAGGTGGACGATCTGGATGAGGTTCTGCAACGCATCCGCAGCGCCGGCATTGATGTCGTGTATGGTCCTGTCCAGGAGCCATGGGGCGTGCGTCGGTTCTTCGTCCGTGACCCGTTCGGGCGCCTGCTGAACCTGCTCAGCCACGGCTGAGGCGCGTCGCTCAGTCCTGCTGACCCGGTTCGTCGCGATCCCGTGGACCTTGGTCGGACTGCTGGCGCTGCTGCTGTGCGCGGGCGCGGCGTGCATGGCCGCCTTCGCGACCGATCGCGGCCATGTGCTGGCGATCGCGGCTGATGGCTTCGCCTCCCTTGCGGCCGGCAATGCGCGCCTCGGCGGGACTGAATTCATGGGCGTTGCCGGAGGCATGGGCGGCGCGCCCACCCTTGGCGGCGATCGCGCGCTGCATGCGCTGGTCCATCGACGCGAACCCGCGGTTGCTGCTGGCCATAGGGGGTCTCTCTCGGCGTGGCGGAGCCTCATGCTTGCCGACGGCAGGCTAACGGTACGTCCGCAGATGGCGCGCGGTCTTCACGTTCTGCCTGCTTGTCGTTGACGCTGCACTTGCGCAGCGCTGCTATCGCCCCGGACACAGGCCACGCCTAGAATCGGTTCATCCCGGTAGCTCCCGGGCGCTGTTGAGTGAATGGACTCAATGAAGATTCTGTTGACCGGAAGTTCCGGGCGGATCGGACGCGCGATCTTCGGCGCGTTGGCGGCCACCCATGAAGTCATCGGGCTGGACCGCAGCCCGTTCGCTACTACACGCATCATTGCCGACGTCACCAACACGAAGGCACTGGAGCGTGCCGTGCGCGGCGTGGATGCGGTGATTCACACCGCTGCGCTGCATGCACCGCATGTCGGGCTGGTGCCGGACACGGTGTTCCAGCAGATCAACGTGGAGGCGACCGCGCAGCTGCTGCGGCTGGCGCGCGATGCTGGCGTCGGACGCTTCGTGTTGACCAGCACCACCGCCCTGTACGGCCATGCCGTGGTGGCGGGCGGTTGCCGCTGGATCGACGAAGACACTGAACCCCTGCCCAGGACCATCTACCACCGCACCAAGCTGCAGGCCGAGGCGCTGGCCGAAGCGGCGGCATCGGAGGCGTTCGCCGTGCGCGTGCTGCGCATGGGCCGCTGCTTCCCCGAGCCTCCCGAGCGCATGGCGATGTTCCGCCTGCACCGGGGCCTGGATGCACGCGATGTGGCCAGCGCGCATGCCGCGCTGCTGCACAACGCGGGCGCACCGTTCCAGCGCTACATCGCCTGCGCGCCGACCCCCTTCCGGCGCGAGGACTGCCTGGAACTGGCCACCCAGCCACGCCGGGTGCTGGCGCGGCGCGCACCGCAGCTGCTGGCCGAGTTCGAGCGCCGCGGCTGGCCACTGCCGCTGAGCATCGACCGCGTGTACGACGGCAGCCGTGCGGTTGCGGTGCTGGGCTGGCAGCCGCGCTACGGTCCGGACGATGTACTGCAGCAGTATGCGGCAGGCAGCATCGAAGTGCTGCCACGCACGCAGTGGCTGAAGGACCGGGTGGTCGAGTAGGTTCGCCCCGCCTGGAGGCCATCCGAAGCTGAGTGTATTCAGTTTGACGCAGGGCAACGGCTCAACAACGCCGCGGACCGGCCGCTAACCCGGTGCGCCCTTGCGGTGCCGGGCATCGCCCGGCGCAGACAGGTCGCCGCGCGAGGGATCGCGCACCAGCGCGGCGCCAACGCGGTGCCGGATGTCCTGACCTGTCTTGCGGACCCTCCCATGCCGTCTTCCCGCTCCGCCGCTGCCCGTCGTCCGGGCAGCATCGCCCACAAGCTGATGCTGGGCACCGCTGCCATCGCGCTGTTGTGCTTCGGCCTGACCGCCTTTCTGATCTACCGCCAGGCCAGTGCCAGCCTGATCAACGCATCGCGGCAGACCATGGCCAGCGAGGCGCAGGCCGAAGCACGCCAGGTCGCGGCCGATCTGGGCACCGCCTTCGCCAGCAACGATGCCATGGTCGAGGCCGTCCTGGCCCAGCGCTCGCGGGGCGACCAGCCTGATCGTGCCAGCCTGGCGGCCGTGCTCGGCGAACAGCTCCGCGCGCACCCGGAGTGGCTGGGCAAGAGCACCATGTGGGAGGCCGATGCCTTCGATGGCAAGGACGCGGAGTTCGTCAACAGCGAGGCACATGACGCCACCGGTCGCTACATGAGCTACTGGGCCTGGCAGGATGGCAAACCGCAGCAGTCGGTGATGACCGACTACACCGACACCGCCAGCGGGTCCGGTGACTGGTACATGGGGCCGAGCCGCGACAAGCTGCCCAAGGTGAGCGAGCCCTATGCCTATGAGATCGCCGGCCAGAAGGTGCTGATGAGCACCCTGAGCACGCCCATCGTGGAGAACGGCACGTTCCTCGGCGTGTTCACCGTCGATTTCTCGCTGGCGGCGCTGCAGAAGCATCTGGCGACGCTTGCGCCGATGGGAGCAGGCCGCGTTGAACTGCTCTCGCCCAAGGGCGTGGTCCTGGCTTCGGCCGATGCCGCCGAGATCGGCAAGCCGCGCACCGATGCCTTCACCCGCGACATGCTGGCCGGAATCGCGGCCGACAGGACCGTCGAAGCGTTCGAGCCGGATGCCGCCGGCAATGTGCGCCTGTACGTGCCTCTGCGGGTTGGCGAGGCCCCGCAGCGCTTCGCGTTGGGTGTGGTGGTGCCGCATGCGGTGATCGTGGCCGAGGCTCGCCAACTGCTGTGGCTGACGCTGCTGGTCGGCGTGCTGGCCGCGCTGACATTGAGCGCAGGCGTCTACCTGCTGCTGCGCCAGCTGGCGATCCGGCCGCTGGCACAGGCGGTACGCGTTGCAGGTGACGTGGCGGCGGGCAAGCTGGACACCGCGCTGCCGGCGCGCGGCAACGATGAGGTCGGGCGCCTGCTCGAGGCGATGCAGGGCATGCGGGGACAGCTGCAGGCGGTGATGGCGGCGCAGGCGGAGATGGCACGCCGCCATGATGCGGGTGAGCTCAGTTACCGGATGGACGCGGCGGCCTTCCCGGGGGAGTACGGTCGCATGGTGGCCGACAGCAATCAGCTGGTGGCGTCCAGCAATGCGGTCACCCAGCGCCTGGTGGACGTGATGCAGCGCTACGCGGTGGGCGATCTGAGCGTGGACATGGAGCCGCTGCCGGGCGAGAAGGCGGTGTTCACCGCCGCCATGGCCACCACCAAGAGCAACCTGGCGGCGATCAACGAGCAGATCCAGCAGCTGGCCGCCGCTGCTGCCGCCGGCGACTTTGCCGTGCGTGGTGACAGTGAGCGGTTCGAGCACGATTTCCGCCGCATGGTGACCACGCTGAACGCGATGATGCAGGCCAGCGACCACAACCTCGCGGCGCTTTCCACGCTGCTGCGCGCCATCGCCGCCGGCGACCTCAGTGCACGCATGCAGGGCGACTTCCACGGCGTGTTCGCGGTGATGCGCGACGATGCCAACAGCACCGCGCAACAGCTGACCCATATCGTCGGCCAGATCCAGCAGTCAGCGGCGAGCATCCGCCTGGCGGCCGGCGAGATCGCCGCGGGCAACAGCGATCTGTCGCGTCGCACAGAACTGCAGGCGGCCAACCTGGAAGAAACGGCAGCGTCGATGGAGGAGTTGACCTCCACCGTGCGCCAGAATGCCGATCATGCCCTGCAGGCGAACACGCTGGCCGCATCGGCGGCGGACGTGGCCAGCGAAGGCGGAAAGGTGGTCGGCCAGGTGGTACAGACCATGCAGCAGATCGAAACCTCGTCGCAACGCATCGCCGAGATCATCTCGGTGATCGACGGCATCGCCTTCCAGACCAACATCCTGGCCCTGAACGCCGCCGTTGAGGCCGCGCGTGCGGGCGAGCAGGGTCGCGGCTTCGCCGTGGTGGCCAGCGAAGTGCGCGCGCTGGCCCAGCGCTCGGCCGCAGCGGCGAAGGAAATCAAGGGACTGATCGACGCATCGGTGGCCCAGGTCGGCAGCGGTGCGCAGCTGGTGCACCGCGCAGGCAACACCATGCAGGAGATCGTCGGCCAGGTCGGGCGGGTCAACGAGATCATGGCCGAGATCTCGGCCGCCTCGCGCGAGCAGTCGGCCGGCATCGAGCAGGTCAACCAGACCGTGGTGCAGATGGATGAAACCACCCAGCAGAATGCGGCGCTGGTGGAAGAGGCCAGTGCTGCCGCGCGCGCGATGGAAGAGCAGGCCGAGCAGCTTGCGGTGGCGGTGTCCCGCTTCCGGCTGCAGTCGGAAGCGGGCACGGGCACGACGGCCACGCTGCGCGCTGCCTGATGCCGGAAACGAAGACGCCCGGCGGGGGCCGGGCGTCGGTTGCATCCTTGCCGCGCGTCCGTGCGCAGGTCTGAGTGGCTCAGAACATTCCTTCAAACGGGTTCCAGCCGGTCCGGCCTTCCACCTTTTCCAGGTAATAGCTGTAGTTGGTGCTGGAGGCGACCAGTACATTGAAGGCGATGAACACCGCGCGGCCGACGATGTCGGGCAGGAACATCGTGATGGCCGCCAGGGCGATGGCGATGCCGACCACCACCAGCGCCTTGCGCCACATGCCCAGGATCAGCAGGTAGATGGGGCCGAAGAACAGGGCAAAGATGTTCAGGTTGATCTTCAGGCGGTCACCGAAGGACAGGGCCCGCCATGCCTGCTTGAAGCCGGGCTCCTTGGGCGCGCCGTGCTGGCGGTAGAAGTTGAAGCGGAACTGCCACTTGGGGCTGAAGTGGGTGAGGTCGACGGTATTCATGGGAGGAACTTCCCTGTGAGAAAACGTTTTCATGCTAACGGAAATGCCTATTCAGGATCCAGCGCTGCGTGCCTGGAACGTGACGCATGCCCTTTGCAGGCGCAGGCCTCACCGGCTTGCACGTCACCCATCCGCCTTGTTTTTAGGATAGGGTGCGCAGTTCCGCTGCCGCCCGGTTGGACCCGCGCGGCAGCGGGGATGTCCACGGAGGTTGCATGACCACACCCGCTACACCGGAAAACGCACCGGGACCGGTGCTTCTGCCCACACCCGAAGTGGTGCAGGCCCAACAACTGCTCGCCCGCCAGCAACTGGCGGTGGCGATGGACCGTGCGCGCACCGCTGCCCTGCAGGACGCGGCCGGCGTCGTCCTGCAGGACGAGTAACGCGCGCTGCTGAAGTACGATCGATCGCGTTGGCCCCGCCTACAGCGCGATCGCCGAGGGATGTGTCGCCGCCCGTTTTGCTCGATCCAATTGCGCTCGATGTGCCAGGCCGTCGGCACCGCGCCGGCAGCCTCGCCTGCTGTTTGCTGAATGGGGAGAAATCCCGGCGTAGGCCTTCGCACCCGGCTTACATGTAGCGGCCTAGACTGGGCCGCATTTTCGATTCCGCCCCGTTGGAGATCGTGTGGGTTCCGGTAGTGACAGACAGCGACTGCGCGGCCTCAGGCCGACGCAGCCAGGACAAGTGCGGGCGCCGGGAAGGCGCGCCGGGAACCTTCGTGCATGCAGCCTGGCCGGGACGGCCGGCCATGCCGACTGCGCGGAGTAGGCGCCGATGGGGGTGCAGACCATCCATGCGGAGGCGGAATCGCCCGGGCCTGACGCCGGCTGGGCGCTGCTGCCTGCCGAAGTGCCCTTGTCGATGCCCGAGCAGACCCTGCGCGAAGGGCGGCTCAGGGTGCGACGGCACCGCACCTCGCCACGCCTGATCGGCCTGCGTCGGCTGTACATCCTGGGCGGCACGCTGGTGATGACCGCAGCGGCCACCCGGATGATGTGGCGGGTGTTGTCGGTCAACGGCATCAGCGTGCTCGAAGCCTGCCTGCTGGTGCTGTTCGTGGGCCTGTTCGCCTGGATCGCGCTGTCGTTCGCCAGCGCGGTGGCCGGCTTCCTCACCGCCGTGTTCGACCGTGGCTATCGCCTGGGCATTGATCCGGACAAGCCGCTGCCCACCGTGCACAGCCGCACGGCGCTGCTGATGCCGACCTACAACGAGGATCCGCGCCGGCTGCTGGCCGGCCTGCGTGCGATCTACGAATCGGTGGCGGCCACCGGCCAGCTGGAGCGTTTCGACTTCTTCGTGCTCAGTGACACCCGCCGTGACGATATCGCGCGGGCCGAAGAGCAGGTCTTCGCCGAGCTCCGCGAGCAGGTGCCCGACGGCCGCGTGCGGCTGTTCTACCGCCGTCGTGGCGACAACAGCGGCCGCAAGGCGGGCAACATCGCCGACTGGGTGCGCCGCTTCGGCGGGGCCTACCCGCAGATGCTGATCCTGGACGCCGACAGCCTGATGACCGGCGACAGCATCGTGCGCCTGGTGGCCGGCATGGAACACAACGCTGACGTCGGCCTGATCCAGACCCTGCCGTCGGTGATCGGCGGACGCACCCTGTTCGCGCGCATGCAGCAGTTCGGCGGCCGCGTCTACGGGCCGGTGATCGCCCGGGGCGTGGCCTGGTGGCACGGCGCTGAAAGCAACTACTGGGGCCACAACGCCATCATCCGCACCCGTGCCTTCGCCGACCATGCCGGCCTGCCATCGCTGCCTGGGCGCAAGCCGTTCGGCGGCCACGTGCTCAGCCACGACTTCGTCGAAGCCGCGCTGATGCGGCGTGGCGGCTGGGCCGCGCACATGGTGCCGTACCTGGGGGGCAGCTATGAGGAAGGCCCGCCGACCCTGACCGACCTGCTGGTGCGCGACCGCCGCTGGTGCCAGGGCAACCTGCAGCACGGCAAGGTGGTCGGCAGCCGCGGCCTGCACTGGATCAGCCGCATGCACATGCTGATCGGCATCGGCCACTACTTCACTGCGCCCATGTGGGCGATGCTGATGCTGATCGGCATCGCCATCCCGCTGTTCCAGGAAGGCATCGACTTCAATGCCGTGCTGCACCTGGCGCCCGGCGTGTATTGGCGCGCGCAGGACGAGCAGCAGGTGGTGCGCCTGTTCGCCGCCACCATGGCGGTACTGCTGATGCCCAAGGTGCTGGGCTACCTGGCGATGCTGCTGGACCCGGTGGATCGTCGTGGCTGCGGCGGTGCGTTCCGTGCCTTCGTGTCGATGCTGGTGGAGACCGTGCTGGCGGCACTGATGGCGCCGGTGGTCATGTACGTGCAGTCCCGCGGGGTGGCCGAAGTGCTGTCCGGACGCGACTCGGGGTGGGACGCGCAGCAGCGCGATGACGGTGGCATTTCCTGGATGGCGCTGGTGCGCGGTTACGGCGGCCTGGGCCTGTTCGGCGCCTTCATGGGCGTGCTGGCCTGGCTGGTCTCGCCGTCGCTGGCGGCATGGATGGCGCCGGTGGTGATCGGCATGGTGCTGGCCATTCCGGTGGTGGCACTGACCTCGTCGCGCGGTCCCGGTGCGTTCCTGCACCGGCTGGGCCTGCTCGACATCCCCGAGGAGAACATTCCGCCGCCGGTGCTGGTACGCGCCGCGCAGCTGCGCCGGGAAGCGGCCGAACAGCCACCGCTGTACTGATCGCCCCACACCGGCGGCATAATGCGGCTCGCATCTGAAGGAGCCGCAACATGCTGCAAACGGTGGAACAGGAAACCGGCGCCTCGCCGCAGTGGTCGGTGATCTGGCTGCACGGCCTTGGCGCCGATGGCCATGACTTCGCCCCGATCGTTCCGGAGCTGGTGCGTCCGCACTGGCCGGCGCTGCGCTTCGTGTTCCCGCACGCCCCGGTGCGGCCGATCACGATCAACAACGGCGTGCCGATGCGCGGCTGGTACGACATCGTCGGCATGGATTTCCGTTCCCGCGCCGACATGGCCGGCGTGCGCGAATCGGTGGCCCAGGTAGAGGCCCTGATCGCCCGCGAGATCGAGCGGGGCATCACGCCGGAGCAGATCTTCCTGGCCGGCTTCTCGCAGGGGGGCGCGATCATTCTTACCGCCGCGCTGTCGCGCACGGCGCCGCTGGCCGGGCTGATCGCGCTGTCCACCTACCTGCCCGACGCGGACAGCGCCGAGCGCGTGGCTACCGCAGTGGACGTGCCGGTGTTCATGGCCCACGGCAGCGGCGATCCGGTCATTCCGCAGGCGGTAGCCGCACACAGCGCGCAGGCGCTGCGCGCGTTGGGCCTGCAGGTGCAGTGGCACAGCTACCCGATGGCGCACCAGGTCTGTGCCGAGGAGATCGATGCCCTGGGTGACTGGCTGCAGGAACGCCTGGGCGTCGCCTGACCCATGTCTCCGGCCAGCACGCCTCCCTGGATGCCGGAACTGTGCCGCCTGCGGCGGCTGGCGGCGATGCTCGGCCTGGCCGAGCTGGTGGTGGTGCTGCTGGCCCTGGCCCCCGATGGCAGCCGTCACTGGACGGTGGGCGAGCTGCTTTCGGCCAGCGGTTTCGCACTCTGGCTGGCGCTGGCGGTGACCGCCAGCCTGTGCATGCTGCGGCAGGCGCTGTCGAGGCTGCCACCGCTGCTGGGCGCCGCTGCGGCGATCGCACTGGCGGCGCTGATCGCCGTGGTCTGCGCGGGCATCATCCACGCGCTGTATGCCGTGCTGGGCGACAGCTTCGCCCGTGGCATCAGCTTCTGGCGCTTCACCCTTGGCAGTGCGGCCACCAGCGCACTGATCAGCGCGCTGGCCCTGCGCTACTTCTACGTGAGCGACCGCTGGGCCGCGCAGGTGCAGGCCAACGCACGTGCACAGGCCGATGCACTGCAGGCCCGGATCCGTCCGCATTTCCTGTTCAACAGCATGAACCTGATCGCCAGCCTGCTGCATCGCGATCCGGCGGTGGCCGAACGCGCCGTGCTGGACCTGTCCGATCTGTTCCGCGCGGCGCTGGGGGCGGGCGATGGAGATTCCACCCTGCAGGCCGAATGCGAGCTGGCCGAGCGTTACCTGTCGATCGAGTCGCTGCGCCTGGGAGAGCGCCTGCAGGTGCATTGGCAGCGTGACGAGCCACTGCCGTGGGAGCAGCCGCTGCCGCGGCTGGTGTTGCAGCCCCTGGTGGAAAACGCGGTGCTGCATGGCATTTCGCGGTTGCCGGAAGGTGGCACCGTCGAGCTGCACGTGGCGCGCGAAGGCAACGAGCTGCACATCCGCGTACGCAATCCCGCTCCCGATCCACAGATGCCGGGGCTCGCCCTGGCCCGCGGCGCCGGGCATGCCCAGCACAGCATCGGTCATCGCCTGGCGTGGCGCTTCGGCAGTGCCGCACGGATGACGGCCGGCTGGAGCGAGGGCTACTATGACTGCCAGGTGACGGTGCCGATCCAGTGAGGGAACGATCGTGAGGGTAGTCATCGCCGATGACGAACCGCTGGCGCGCGAGCGCCTGCGCAGCCTGCTGGCGGCGCAGGAGGGGGTGGACGTGGTGGCTGAGGCCGGTAACGGCGAGCAGGCCCTGCACGCCTGCGCGGAACTGCAGCCGGACCTGGTGCTGCTGGACATCGCGATGCCCGGACTGGATGGGCTGGAAGCGGCCCGTCACCTGGCCAGCTTCGAGCCACGCCCGGCGGTGGTGTTCTGTACGGCCTATGACGCGCATGCCTTGTCGGCATTCGAAGCGGCGGCCATCGACTACCTGATGAAGCCGGTGCGTGCCGAGCGGCTGGCAGCGGCCATCGCGCGCGCGCGGACCTTCCTGGCCGGGCGCGGGGGGCAGCCACAGCACGACGCGGGGCAACAGGCACGCAGCATGCTGTGCGCCCGGTTGCGGGGCAGCCTGCGGCTGATTCCGCTGGATGACATCCATTACCTGCAGGCCGAGGAAAAGTACGTGGTGGTGCACCACGCGCGTGGTGAGGACCTGATCGAGGAGTCGCTGAAGTCGCTGGAGGAGGAATTCGCCAGCCGCTTCGTGCGCATCCACCGCAACTGTCTGGTGGCGCGGCACGAACTGGTGGAACTGCGTCGTGGCGTGGGCGGGCAGGTGCAGGCGGTGCTCCGGCATGGGAAGCAGCCGCTGGAGGTCAGCCGCCGCTGTGTGGCGACGCTGAAGCAGGAACTGCGGCATCTGTGAGTGTCCTGCGCGGCCTGCGGCCGCGACTGCTTGCGGGCAACGTCTGAAGCAACAGCAACTGCAGGTTGTGTTCGGCTCTGAGCTGTTGCGTGTTGGGTGAGTCGGGATGGGCGGGCGAGACACGCCGTGAACCCATCCATGGGGGCTCGATGGCGCCATCCATGGCGCC